>DASWTI010000041.1:0-8329 GCA_036402215.1 Pseudonocardiaceae bacterium | reverse complement strand
CACAGCCGCCGCGTCGACCGCCGCCGCGGCCCCCGTGCCCGCGGCCCCCGTGCCCGCCACGACCGATCCCGCGGGCGCCGCCCGCCGAACCGAGGAGACCCCGTGACCACCACCACCGCCGCCTGGAAGCCCGCGGAGATCGGCCCGCCGGACGTCGGCGCCCCGGCCACCGCCGCCGGGCTCGCCGAGTACCTGGCCGGGCTGGACGACCTGGACGGCCTGCTGATCGCCGAGAAGGCGCTGGTGTTCCGGGGCTTCGGCGTCACCCCGGAGACCCTCGACCCGGTGATGGACCGGCTGCTGCCGAACCGGCTCGCCTACGTGCACGGCAACTCGCCGCGCACCAAGGTCGGCCGCAACGTCTACACCTCCACCGAGTACCCCGCGCGCTACACGATCTCCATGCACAACGAGCTGTCCTACGCGGCGCACTGGCCGACGCGGCTGATGTTCTGCTGCGCGATCGCCGCGGAGACCGGCGGCGCCACCCCGGTGCTGGACGCCGAGCTGTGGCTGGAGTCGCTGGACGACGAGGTGCGCGAGGCGTTCGCCGGGGGCGTGCGCTACCGGCAGAACCTGCACGACGGCCTCGGCCTCGGCAAGAGCTGGCGTGACACCTTCGAGACCGACGACCGCGAGGAGGTCGAGGAGTTCCTCACCGGCGCCGGCGCCGAGTGGACCTGGACCGCCGACGGCCTGCGGGTCACCCAGGTCCGGCCGTCCACGCTGCGGCACCCGGTGACCGGCACCGAGGTCTGGTTCAACCAGTCCGACCAGTGGCATCCCGCCGCCCTCGACGACGAGGTGTCCGCGGTGCTCGTGGAGATCATGGCCGAGGAGGACCTGCCGCAGTCGGTGACCTTCGCCGACGGCAGCCCGATCCCGGCCGAGTACGTCGTGCAGGTCCGGGAACGCGGCCTGCGGCACGCCGTCGACGTGGACTGGCGGGTGGGCGACGTGCTGCTCATCGACAACGTGCTGACGGCGCACGGCCGCCGCCCCTACACCGGCGACCGGCGGGTGCTGGTCGCCATGTCGGACTGACGCCATGACCGGCATGCTGCCCGCCCTCGTCGAACGCCGCCCCGGCGAGCCGGCCGACCCGGTGGCCCGCGTCGGGGCCGCGCGCGAGGAACTGCGGGCCGCCCTCACCGAGCGCGGCGCGCTGCTGCTGCGCGGCTTCGACGTGGGCGGCGTGGACGGCTTCGAGCGGGTGGTGCGCGCGCTCTCCGGTGCGCCGCTCGCCTACGCGGAGCGCTCCTCGCCGCGCAGCACCATCAAGGGGCGGGTGTACACCTCGACCGACTACCCGCCGGCCGAGGAGATCTTCCTGCACAACGAGAACTCCTACCAGGCGACCTGGCCGCTCACCCTGTACTTCCACTGCGTCGAGCCGCCGCACACGCTCGGCGCCACCCCGCTGGCCGACGTGCGGGCGCTGCACGCCGCGATCGACCCGGCGGTGCGCGAGGAGTTCGCGGTCCGCCGCTGGATGGTGGTGCGCAACTTCCACCCCGGCTTCGGCACCGCCTGGCAGGAGGCGTTCGGCACCACGGACCGCGGCCTCGTCGAGGAGTACTGCGCCGAGCGCGGCATCGGCGTCGAGTGGCGGCCGTCAGGGGGCCTGCGCACGACCGCCGTGCGCGACGCCGTGCACCGCCACCCGGTGACCGGTGACGCCGTGTGGTTCAACCACGCCACGTTCTTCCACGTCACCACCCTCGCCCCGGACGTGCGCGACGGCATGCGCGGCCTGTTCGCCGACGCGGACCTGCCGACGAACACCTACTACGGCGACGGCGAGCCCGTGCCGGACGAGGTCATGGACCACCTCCGGGCGGCCTACCGCGCGACGAGCACCCGCTTCGACTACCGCCGTGACGACGTGCTCGTGGTGGACAACATGCGCACCGCGCACGGCCGCGAGCCGTTCACCGGGCCCCGCCGGATCGCCGTGGCGATGGCCGAGCCGCACGTCCCCGCGCCGTCCCCGGTCGCGTAGGCCGTTCCGCCGCCTCACGGCCGGAGCACGCCGCGCGGCATCAGGCCCTCGTTCGTCGGCGCGCCGGGCCGGCCGCCAGCGCCAGCCCGGCCACCACCAGGGCCAGCCCGAGGCCGAGGAACCCGAGGTCGTGGGCGAGTTGCTGCGGATGGCCCTCGCGCACGTGGTGCACGCCGAGCAGCAGGTGGTCCACGACGCCCTCGACGACGTCGAAGGCGCCCCAGCCGAGCACGATCCCGCCCCACAGCCGGCGGCCCGGCAGCGGCGGCCGCCCGTTCAGCAGCACGACGCCGAGCACCACCACCAGCAGGCAGGCCAGGTGGAACAGGCCGTCGCCGATCAGGTTCCGGCCGGGGTCGTGGGGGTACCAGCCGGACAGCATGTGGTGCCAGCCCATCAGCTGGTGCAGCACGATGCCGTCCACGAAACCGCCGAGGCCGATGCCCAGCACCACTGCGGCGAGGTCGGGCCGTGCCCGGCCCGGCCGCCGCGGCCGGCGGTCCCTGTCGTCCATGACGCCCTGCTACCCCCCGGGCACCGGACGAAACCGCCGCCTCCATGGACCGGCCGAGGTGTCGGCCGGGCCCGGCGTGGGTAGTGGGCGGGCAGCGTGCGGGAGGTGGCATGGACGACGACGAGGTGCGGCGGCTCGCGGCCGAGGTGTTCGGCTGGACGGAGCTGCGCCCGGAGCAGGCCGAGGCGATGAGGCACGTGCTGGACGGCCACGACGTGCTGGCGGTGCTGCCCACCGGCGCCGGCAAGTCCGCCATCTACCAGGTGCCGGCGCTGCTGCTGCCCGGGCCGACGGTCGTGGTGTCGCCGCTCATCGCGCTGCAGAACGACCAGATCGAGGGCCTCGGGGACAGCCGCGCCCCGGCCGCCGTCGCGCTGAACTCCGCGCAACGCGCCCGGGAGCGCCGCGCCGCCTGGGAGAAGCTGCGGCGGGGCGGCGCGGAGTACGTCTTCCTGTCGCCGGAGCAGCTCGCCCGCGACGAGCTGGTCGACGAGCTGGCCCGGCTGGGCGTGTCGCTGTTCGTCGTGGACGAGGCGCACTGCGTCTCCGGCTGGGGTCACGACTTCCGGCCCGACTACCTGCGGCTGGGTCACGTGGCCGAGCGCCTGGGCCGCCCGCGGGTGATCGCGCTGACGGCCACGGCGGCGCCGCCCGTGCGCCGCGACATCGCCACCCGGCTGGGGTTGCGCGACGTCCGCGAGGTGGTCGCGAGCTTCGACCGGCCGAACCTGCGCCTCGCCGTCGAGCGGGCCGCCACCGACGGGGCGAAGCGCACGTCCGTGGTCACCCGGGTCCGTGAGCTGGCCGGCGGCCCGGGGGAGCGCGGCGGGCTGCTGGACGCCGCGAGCCGCAAGGACACCACGGCCTACGCCGCCGAACTGGCCGCGGCCGGGTTGCGGGCCGCCGCGTACCACGCCGGGCTGCAGGCGGCCGAGCGCCGGCGGGTCCACGAGGCGTTCCTGGACGGGGCGCTCGACGTCGTGGTGGCCACCTCGGCGTTCGGCATGGGCATCGACAAACCCGACGTGCGGTTCGTGGTGCACGCCTCCGTGCCGGACTCGCTCGACACGTACTACCAGCAGATCGGGCGCGCCGGACGCGACGAGGAGCCGGCCGGCGTGGTGCTCTTCCACCGCCCGGAGGACGTGGCCCTGCAGAAGTTCCTGACCGCCACCGCCGCGCCGCGCGACGCCCTGGAACAGGTCACCGCGGCCCTGGCCCGCCACGACGGGCCCATGACGCCCGCCCGGCTGCGCGGCGCGGTGGACGCCGCACCGGCCCGGCGGACCCGCGCGCTGAACCTGCTCGAACAGGTCGGCGCCGTGGACGTCACGGCCGACGGGGCGTTCGCCGCCACCGGCGCAGACCCGGCGGACGCGGTGGACCGGGCGGTGGCGGCCGCGGAGGCGCACCAGCGGCTGGTCCGGTCCCGCATCCGCATGATGCGGCTGTACGCCGAGACCACCGGCTGCCGGCGTCAGCACCTGCTCGGGTACTTCGGCGAGCACCTGACCGAGCCGTGCGGCAACTGCGACACCTGCGACGCGGGGACGGCGCGCCGGCGGGAGCCCGGGACCGGCGAGTTCCCGGCCGACAGCGCCGTGCGCCACCGCGAGTGGGGCGCCGGGGTGGTCATGTCGGTCGAGGAGGACCGGATCACCGTGCTGTTCGACGACCTCGGCTACCGGACGCTCTCGCTGCCGGACGTGCGGGCACGCGGCCTGCTCGTCCGCGACCGCTGACCGAGGGTTGACCCGGGCCGCGAACGGGCAACCGCCCGCCAGTGTCAGCACACCAGGGGAGGAACCGATGGACGGGCTCGCACCGGCGGCAGCGGCGGATCGAGAGGTGGGCGCCGTGACCCCGGAGTCCCCGGCGACCGTCCCGGCCGTCATCCGGCTGCGTACCGGGGAGGAACTGGCGGTGCGCCCGATCGCCCCGGAGGACGCCGCCGCCCTGAACGCGGCGTTCCTGCGGCTGGGCGCCGACTCCCGCTACCAGCGCTTCCAGGCGGGCGTCCCGGTCCTCAGCCGGGCCTGGCTGGACCACCTGACCCGGGTGGACCACCGCGACCACGAGGCGCTGGTCGCCCTCGCGCCCGGCGGGGACGCCATCGTCGGGGTCGCCCGCTACATCCGGTCCCCGGCCGAGCCGGCCGCCGCCGAGGTCGCCGTGACGGTGGCCGACGAGTGGCACGGCCGGGGCCTCGGGCGCCGGCTGCTGGAGGCGCTCGCCCGGCACGCCGTGCGGATAGGCATCACCACGTTCACCGCCTCGGTGTCGCCGTCGAACCGGGTGGTGCACCGGCTGCTCGGCTCGGTCGGCGCCGTGACCGGCCGGGACGGCGGGTTCGTCGTCCGGCTGACGGCGGCCCCGGCACCCGCCGCGACGCCGCCGTGCCCGGTCGGCCCGCCGCGGCGATGACCAGGCCCCGTGCCGGCCGGGCTGATCAGGTGCCCGAGCCGGGGATGGGCTCCAGGGGCAGCACGCCCTCCAGACCGGTGGTCGCCACCAGCCGGCGTACCTGCTCGCTCGGCGCCACCCGCAGCGTCATGCCACGCTCCACGCACGCGTCGTGCGCGGAGATGATGACGCTGATGCCGACGCTGCCGATGAAGGTGACCCCGGTCAGGTCCAGCACCATGACGCTCGCGCCGGGCCGGTCCCAGGCGTCGGCCACGGCCCCCTTCAGGATCGGCGCGGTGGAAGTGTCCACCTCGCCCCGCGCGACCACCCGGACGACCGGGCCGTCGAGCTCGACCGCGGTGGTCAGGATGTCGTCCACGGTCCGACCCTAGATGCCCGCCCGGGCACTCACCATCCGAATCGCCGCAGCCGTGCGCCGTCGCCGGTTTGGTCCGGGCCTCGCCGGGTAGGGCTGCGGCATGGGACCAACGGACGCGGGCCCGGGCGGGCGACCCTCCGGGGCGACAGGAACGACAGGAACGGCGGGACCGGCGACCGCGACGGCACCGGGATCGGCGGTGAGCTCGGCGGTGGACTCGGCGCTGGGATCGGTGCTGCGCGTGGCTTTCCGCGGGCTGGCGGCGGCGCGGCGGGCGCGGGCCGTGCACCCCGACGGCGTGCTGCTCGCCGGGGAGCTGATCGCCGAGCCGGACTCCGGGCTGCCGTTCCCGCCGCGGGCCGGGGTGCTGGTCCGGCTCTCCAAGGGCGCCGGTACGCCGGGTGGGCTGCCGGACGTGCTCGGACTGGCCATCCGGGTGGCCGGCTCGTGGGACCTGCTGCTGTCGAGCGCCGGTACCGGGCCGCTGAGCCGCCTGCTGCCGCTGCCCGCGCGGCGCTGGAGCACCGCCCGCTACGGGACGCTACTGCCGTACCGCGCCGGTGGCCGGCTGGTGTGGTTCCTCGCCGTTCCCGAGCGGGCCGAGCCGCCCTCCCGGTTCACCCTCCTCGCCGGGACGGCCGCGGGGCGGTGGCGGCCGGTGGCCCGCCTGGAGCTCACCGGCGAGGCACCGGCCGGCGAGGAACCCGCGTTCGACCCCATGCTGCGCCGCCCGCCCGGCCTGGAGCTCGCGCCGGCCTGGGCCGCCCGCCTGCGCGAGGCCGCCTACGCCGGCAGCCGCCGCGGCCGGCTCCCCGCCCGCACCGACCGGCACCGCTGACCGGCACCGCTGACCGGCCCACGCCGCGACCGGTGACGCGACCACGGTCCGGTCGGTGACGACGTCACGGCGCGACCGCTGACCGGCCCACGCCGCGACCGCTGACGAGGCCACGGTCCGCTCGGTGACGAGACCACGGCGCGACCGCTGACCGGGCCACGGTGTCACCGTGACGCGGCCACTACACGCCGGTGAGCGGACGGCCGGTGCCGTGATGCCACTCGCGCGCTGCCCGAAGGGGCGGCGCGGGTGGCGCGGAAGGGCGGCGGGGACAGCCCCTTGGCGCCACGGCGGCCGTCGCGCCCGGTGCCAGCGGGTGGCGGACGGTGTCCCTCCGGCGGACGGCGGCCCGCCGCGGGCGCCGCCCGGTACGGCCCGCACCACCCCGTCGGCTCAGCGTGGACCCCGGCGTGGCGGATTGCGCGGCGATCCGGCGGAACAATGCGTGTGCTGTTCTCCGCCATTGGGGCGATTATTGCAACACCGGCTTCTCCTCGCGGATCGGCCGTCGCCCCGGCGCCATTTCGGTGCTTTACTGGGCCCGCCCAATTGATCGTTGACCCCGTCGATCAATTGTGGCCTGCGTCCATTCGGCGCAGTAAACCCCGATCTCGGAAGGACCCTCATGACACCCAGTCGACGACGGCCGCGCGCCCTGTCCGGCCTGCTCATCGGCATGACGTTCACGGCCTCGGCGGCCCTGATCGCGCCGCTGGTGCCCTCGGCGGCCGCGGCGCCGGACGCGGGCATCCAGGCCGACACCGACGTCTACATCCGGGACTACGTCGGCGACGTCGGCGTCGAGCCGCACGGCAACTCGGTGTGGACGAGCCCGGACATCAAGGTGTGCCACACCCCCGTCGAGTGCCCGACCAGCCTGAACCCCGAGGTCGGCTCGACGAACTACATCTTCGTCAAGCTGAACAACCCCGGCCCGTACGGCTCGGGCGACGACGTCGGCAGCCTGGACGTCTACCGCTCCACGCCCGGCGGCGGCACGGCCTGGATCAACGACTGGACGAGCATCGGTGGCGCGCTCGGCGTCTCCGTCCCCGCCGGCGGCACGACGACCGTGATGATCCCCTGGGACGGCGTGCCCGGCCCGGGTCACTTCTGCCTGCTCGCGCGCTGGGAGTCGGAGAGCGACCCGATGACCTACGCCGAGGGCCCGAACACGGTGCTCAACACCCAGCGGAACAACAACCTGGCGTGGCGCAACGTCGACTCGGTGGACCTGTTCTACGGCAAGCCCGAGGTGCGGCCGTACGCGATCGGCAACCCGGGCCGCGAGTGGATCAGGACCGACCTGGCGTTCACCGACGTCAAGGGCGGCTTCATGGCGGCCGGTGGCCGGCTGACGATCGACCTGGGCGAGGAGGTGTACCGCCTGTGGCGTGAGGGCGGCGGCGAGGCGACCGGCGTCAAGCAGATCGGCGAGACGACGTTCGAGATCGCGGACCTGCGGCGGGCCAGGTTCTACGGCATCCTGCTGGAGCCCGGGACCAGGCCGGTGACCCAGCTCGAGTTCTCCGTCGGCCGTGAGCTCATCAAGAGCCGGCACGTCATCCGGGTGAACCAGTTCGCCCCGCTGGAGGAGCAGGGCGGCCGGGAGCTCGTGGACGTCGGTGGCGTCGAGTACAGGGTGACGATCGCCGGCTGATCGCCCGGCGACCGAAACGACGCGCGGCCGCGGACGGCTCCCGCCTCCGCGGCCGCGTGCCTCCCCGGCGCGGCCCGCCCGGCCCACGAAGCAGCATCACCAGCACCCCGAACGCCGCCAGGTCGGACCGGAGCGACAGGCCGTACGGGTTCTCCACGAGGAACCCGGTGCTCCCGGGGCCGGCGCCGGCGCGCGGCATCGCCGTTGGTGGACGCCATGGCGCCCCGATCGCCGGCGGTGAATTTATTACCACGAACGGTAGTGCCGTACCGAGGAACCGTCATCCATCTCCAGCGCTGGACGATAATGGCGACCGGAATGGTTCCGATCGGCCCGGCATCCCGAGGAGCAGGATGACGGCCGATCCGGCGGCGGTGTGCGGCACGTACGCCGCGACCACTGCCGGGCAGCGCCGCGATGGTGGGGTACGGCGGCCCGGCACCATCCCCGCCGCCGCGGTCCCGCCGCCCACCACGTACCCGGCGCCGGAGCCCGGGTTCCGCGTCCCCGACGGCCGGGCGCACCGTCAC
>DASWTI010000040.1:0-15160 GCA_036402215.1 Pseudonocardiaceae bacterium | reverse complement strand
CCGACCACCTGTGCTCGCTCGCCCGGCCCGGCCCCGGCTTCACGGTGCCCAACGCGGTGCCGCCGGCGGAGGACATCGAGCCGGTCAGCTACGGCTGGTGCCACGGCGTCGTCGGGACGGTGCGGCTGTTCTGGGTGCTCGGCGACCTGGCCACGGTGGATGCCGGGCTGCTCGCCGCGCGGCGCAGCGGGCTGCCGCGGCGGCTGCGGCCGGGCTTCTGGGACAACCTCGGCCGCTGCTGCGGCAGCGCCGGCGTGGGGGAGGCCGTCCTGGACCGCTACCAGCAGACCGGCGACCCGGAGCTGCTCGCGTTCGCCGACGAACTGGCGCGGGACATCCTGGACCGCGCCGAGCGCGACGACGACGGCACCCGCTGGCGCTTCACCGAGCACGCCGACGGCGAGGAGCGGCTGATGCGCCCCGAGGCGGGCTGGATGCAGGGCGCGGCCGGCATCGCGGCGTACCTGCTGCGGCTGCACCGGGTGCACCGCGACGGCCCGGCCGCCACCCGCCTGGCGTGGCCGGAGACCCCCGTCGACACCTGCTGACGCCGCTCAGGCCGGTTCGCGGTCCTGGGCGGTGAGCCGGGCGACGGCGGACAGCGGGATCGGCAGCCAGTCCGGCCGGTGCGCCACCTCGTAGGCCACCTCGTACACGGCCTTGTCCAGTTCCAGCGCGCGCAGCAGCACGGCCTGCTCGCGCGGGTCCTCGGCGACCTCCGCGTAGCCCTCGCAGAACGCGTCCTGGTTGCGCCGCGACCACTCCAGCGCCCGCACCTCGTGCTGCCGGTCGCGGTGCGTCATGGACATCAGCGACTGGTGCGCCGCGTAGTCGAACGAGCGCAGCATCCCGGCCACGTCGCGCAGCGCCGACGCCGGCTCGCGCCGCCGGGTCAGCGGCACCGAGGGCTCGCCCTCGAAGTCGATCAGGACCCACTGCGTGGGTGTGCGCAGCACCTGCCCCAGGTGCAGGTCGCCGTGGATGCGTTGCAGCGTCACCGGCACCGACAGCTCGCCGGCCGCGTCGAACGCCGCCCGCGCCCGCTCCGCGTACGGCTCCAGGGCGGGCGCCCGCCGCAGCACCACGTCCAGCCGCTCGCGCATCGCCCGGGCCATGGCGGTCAGCGCGTCCGGGGCGGCCGGCGCGGTGCCGAGCGCGCGCGCCAGGTCGGCGTGCACGGTGGCCACCGCCGTGCCCAGCCGCCGTGCCTCGCCGGCGAAGTCGCCGCCCACCTCGTGCGCGTGCAGGTCGGCCTCGGCCATCAGGTCCCGCACGCTCGCCGTGGCCATCGACCAGCCCTCGGCCGAGTTCGGCAGGAACTCCGCCAGCATGGCGAGCGTGGTGGGCTCGCCGTCCAACTCGCCGGTGATCGAGCCGAGCGGCGCGGCCAGCTGCGTGCAGCCCACGTCGTGCAGCGCCTGGTGCAGCTCGACGTCCGGGCTGATGCCGGGCAGCAGCCGCCGGTACAGCTTCAGGATGTACCGCTGCCCGTACACCAGCGAGGTGTTGGACTGCTCGGCGCTCATCACCCGGGCCCGGGTACCGGTGTCCAGGGCCACGTCCGGCCGGGCGGCGAACACCAGCGGGCCGACCTTGGCGTCGACCGCCACCAGCTCCAGCAGCCGCGTGGTGAGCTCGTGGTCGAAGACCGCGTCGTACACCACCCGGCCGTCCGGTGTGGCGCCGATCGTGCCGTGCACCAGGTGGTCCAGCTGATGCCGGCGGGCCCCGACCAGCACCTGGTACCGGTCGGGGTCACCGTGGTCGTACTCGGCCTGGAGCACCACGTGGGTGAGCTCCGGGTCGCCGTCGACGAGCACCGTCGAGGCGATCGGCCGTACCTCGCGGAGCCGCCGGCCCCTCCCGGCGAACCACCGCTGCGTGGTCAGCCACCGGGCGAGCTCGCCGGTCATCCGGTCGGTCACCGAGGTCACAGAGCTTCTCCGTCCTCCGGCGGCCGGGTGATCTGGAACCAGTAGAACCCGTGGCCGGGCAGGGTGAGCAGGTAGGGGAGTTCCCCGATGGGTGGGAAGTGCACGCCGCCGGTGAGCTCCGTCGGCACCTTCCCATTGTGCTCGGACAGGTCCAGTTCCACCGGCTGCGGGAACCGGGACAGGTTGTTCACGCACAGCAGCAGGTCCTCGGAGCCGTCGCCCCGGACCAGCCGCCGCAGGTAGGCCAGCACCGTGGCGTTCGAGGACCCCAGCTCGATGTACTCGCCGAGCCCGAACGCCGGGTGCCGCCGCCGGATGTCGATCATCAGCCGCGTCCAGTTGAGCAGCGAGGAGGTCGCGTTGGACTGCGCCTCGACGTTGATCGACTGGTAGCCGTAGGTGGCGTCGGCGATGACCGGCAGGTAGATGCGGTTCGGGTCGCAGCGCGAGAAGCCGGCGTTGCGGTCGGGCGTCCACTGCATCGGGGTGCGCACGCCGTCGCGGTCGCCCAGCCAGATGTTGTCGCCCATGCCGATCTCGTCGCCGTAGTACAGCACCGGCGAGCCCGGCAGCGAGAGCAGCATCGCGGTGAACAGCTCCTGCTGGTTGCGGTCACCGTCGAGCAGCGGGGCCAGCCGGCGGCGGATGCCGATGTTGGCCTTCATCCGCGGGTCCTTGGCGTACTCCGCGTACATGTAGTCGCGCTCGTCGTCGGTGACCATCTCGAGCGTCAGCTCGTCGTGGTTGCGCAGGAAGATGCCCCACTGGCAGCGCTCCGGGATGGACGGCGTCTGGGCCAGGATCTCCGAGATCGGGAACCGCGACTCGCGGCGCACGGCCATGAAGATCCGCGGCATCAGCGGGAAGTGGAACGCCATGTGGCACTCGTCGCCGCCGACGTTCGTGTCGCCGAAGTACTCCACCACGTCGGCCGGCCACTGGTTGGCCTCGGCCAGCAGCACCCGGCCGGGGAACTCGTCGTCCACCACCTTGCGGCAGCGCTTGAGGAACTCGTGGGTGCGCGGCAGGTTCTCGCAGTTGGTGCCCTCGGCCTCGAACAGGTAGGGCACCGCGTCCAGCCGGAAGCCGTCGATGCCCAGGTCCAGCCAGAAGCGCAGGACGTCGAGCATCGCCTCCTGCACCTCGGGGTTCTCGAAGTTCAGGTCCGGCTGGTGGCTGAAGAACCGGTGCCAGAAGAACTGGCCGCGCACCGGGTCGTAGGTCCAGTTCGAGGACTCGGTGTCGACGAAGATGATGCGCGCGTCGGCGTACCGGGTGTCGTCGTCGCTCCAGACGTAGAAGTCCCCGTACGGGCCCTGCGGGTCGCGCCGCGACTCCTGGAACCAGGGGTGCGCGTCGCTGGTGTGGTTGAGCACCAGGTCGGTGATGACGCGGATGCCGCGGCGGTGCGCCTCGTCGAGCAGGTACACGAAGTCCTCGACGGTGCCGAACTCCGGCAGCACGGCGCGGAAATCGCTGATGTCGTACCCGCCGTCGCGCAGCGGCGACGCGTAGAACGGCGGCAGCCACAGGCAGTCCACGCCGAGCCACTTGAGGTAGTCCATCTTGCCGGCGAGGCCGCGGAGGTCGCCGGTGCCGTCGCCGTTGGAGTCGGCGAAGGCGCGGACCAGCACCTCGTAGAAGACCGCGCGCTTGTACCACTCGGGGTCCGGCGGCGCGGCCTGGGCGTGGTCGAAGTCCGTGGCCTGCGGTTCGACCAGATGTCCGTCGGGCAGTACCGCCTCGCCGGTATGAGGGACGCCGGACAGCCCGGACGCTGTCTGCAGGGCGTCATGCCTTTGGTCGATCGGAGTCACCTGTACCAGCTTTCCCCAGCTCGCCCGGGATCGCACCTGCTGGCTGGTCGTGATCATGTGGACGAGAGGGGCCGAGCGGGACCGAGCGGCGTCACGGAGCGTGCTCGGCGCGAGTGGCGCAGCGTCGCCGGACCGGTCCGTCTCGGTGAGCGAGATTCCAGCACACCGGACGGGCCGGGGTACCGGCGGGCAGGTGTCGGCCGGGTTGCGGCCGCATTGCGGTCCGGTGACCTGGTGGCAGGCCGCGACCGTGGCCGCGTCGGTCCGAGGTGAGCCCGGTGACGGCCGGCCGTGGCGTCGGGTGGCCGCCGTTGCTCCGCCCTGCCCGCCGTGGGTCCTCCGGCCCGGTCCGCCCGGACCAGCGGCCATCACGCTGCGTACCGCCATTGTTGCCGAAATTGGACCCGAACGGGGCCGCGCCCGGTGCGCCGATCGCCTGATACCGTGCCCGTATGGCGCCCAAGAGGCACCGCAGTGCCCGGCCCGGCAAAAGGCGGACCGGGCATTTCCACGTCAGCGCACCGCGGCATTAGCCGGACATATTCGCACGACTTCTCCCGAGGAGCCAGTGTTGTGGTCGGCCCGGCGGTAGACCCGGATCGCAAGCGCTCGCTGCGCGACGACTCATACCATTCGCGGCTGCGCATAGAGGCAGGCTCCATGGTGTGGGGACTGCTCTCGATCGCGTTCCTGGTGCTCGGCATCCACCAGGGCTTCCCGTGGTGGGCGCTCGCCGTCGTGCTCGGCGGCCCGCTGGTGCTCCTGTTGCTGGTGGCCAAGTTCCCGCTCGCCGACGTGCCGGTGATCTTCGTCGTGCTGGCCAGCCTCGGCGGCATCGGCTGGGAGCTGGTGGCCGCCGACTTCCCGCCGTGGACGGTCGGCCTGGTGTTCGTGCTCTACCTGTTCAGCTTCGAGGAGGTGCTGTCCGGCCTGGTCAAGCTGCGGTACCTGACGTCGATCAACGGACTGCGCTTCGACGACTCCAGGCTGGCCAGGTACGACGACGAGCACCTGATCGCGAAGAAAAGGATCTGGGGTTACCTGCTGGCCACCGGTAGCTCCGCGGTCATCGTCGGCGGCCTCGATTCCGGTGGTCAGTACCAGCACTTCCTGGCATTCCTGTTGCTGGCCACCTTCCTCATGCGCTCACAGATGTTCGGCGCATTCCTGTCGTTCTTCTCCATCACCCGGTTCATCGGAACGGCGATCACCGAGCAGCGGCGCTGGCCGCATGTGGCGCTGGCCCTGGCCAACGCGTTCGCCTACGGCATCAGCCTGCACTGGCTGGTCACCTACGGCTCCGCGTTCGGCGGGCACATCGGTACCCCGTGGAGCGGTCCCTCCGGCGCCGACGGCGACTGGTTCGGCGACTTCGAGACGGTCATCGTGGCCGGCCTGCTCTGGTTCGTCGCGGCCTTCCGCCACGAGTGGACGGCCTGAGCGTCAGGATTCGCGCCGCCCGCACAACTCCACCCCCGGACCGGCCGACGTGAGCTCGCCCGGCCGAAGGGGATGAAGTCGTACATGGGACGCAGATGATGGCGGGGCCGGTGCCGCCGGCCGCCGGCCGCGGCTGGCGCGATGGCGGGCCTGATGCTGCCGCTGGACGCCCCGCTGGTGGCCGGCCTGGAGGCCAAGGTGGGCCTGGGCACCGGCTGCGCCGCCGCCGTGCTCACCGCCGCTGCCGGGCCTCGGTGCCCGCCTGGTGGGCGGCCCGGATGCCCGTGGCACTGGCGCTGCGCGAGTGAGCCGTCCCGGTCCGCGGTCGGCATCGCGCGCAGGGTGCTTCGGGCGCGGCTGATCCGCCGCCACGCAGCCCGCTCGGTGCGGCACAGGAACCGGTCGACGTCGGCGGCCGGCAGCCCCGCCGTTCTCCGTCCGAGCGCCCGCCCCCGCCGTGTCCACCTCGACGGTCCGCTGTCCATCATTCGAGGCCCTCGCCGCGGTGAACCGATCAGGTACGCGCCGCCGCGCCCGCCCTGCGCCGTTCCAGATGCCGGCGCTCGGCCTCGTTGTCGCAGAGCGCGATGGCCGAGTCGAACGACAGCAGGGCCTCGTCGGCCCGTCCGGCGCGTAGCAGGAGCTCGGCGCGGGTCGCGGGCAGCCGGTGCCCGGGCAGGGCGACCCCGCCGAGCGCGGTGAGGCCCCGCTCCGGGCCCTCGGCCTCGGCCACCGCCACCGCCCGGTTGAGCCGGACGACGGGGGACTCCGCGATGGCCAGCAGCTCGTCGTACCGCTGCACGACGCGCACCCACGCGGTCCGGGCGGCCGACGGCGCGATCGCGTGCTCGGCCGCGATCAGCGCCTGCAACAGGTAGGGCGCGGGAGGGGCGGACGCGAGCGGCGTCAGCAGCCCGAGCGCCTCGGCGATCTCGTCGCCGTGCCACCGCGACCGGTCCTGGTCGGCCAGCAGCACCAGCTCGCCGTCACACACACGCGCGCGTCGCGGCGGGAGTGCTGCAGCAGCATCAACGCCAGCAGGGCGTCGACCTCCGGCTCCTCGTGCGGCAGCACCGACCGGAGCACCCGCACCAGCCGGATCGCCTCGCCGGCCGGCCCGGGGCGCAGCGCGTCGAGGCCCGACCCGGGCGCGTAACCGGCGGTGAAGGCCAGGTACGCGACGTCGGCGACCACGGTGACCCGCTCGGAGAGCTCCGGCCCGGACGGCACGACGAACCTGGCACCCGCCAGCTTCCGGCGGGCCCGGGTCAGCCGCGCGGCCATGGTGGGCGTGCTCTGCAGGAAGAGCCGTGCGATGTCGGCGGTGGACACCCCGAGCACCAGCCGGAGGGTGAGCGCCGCCGCGGCCTCGCGGGAGAGCCGCGGGTGCGCGCACAGCAGCACCAGCCGCAGCCGCTCGTCGAGCAGCTCGTCACCCGGGTCGGCCATGACGCGCTGCGCCTGCTGGGCGAGCTCGGCGTCGACCTCCAGCATCGGCATCCGGCGCACCAGCACCTGTTCACTGCGCAGGCGGTCGGCGATCCGGCGCCGTGCCGCCGTCAGCAGCCACGCCTGCGGGTTCCCGGGAACACCGTCGACAGGCCAGGTGCGCGCCGCGGCCTCGACCGCGTCGCCGAGCCCGTCCTCGGCCAGGTCGAGCCGCCGGTACCGCGCGACGAGGAGGGCCACCAGCCGGCCCCACTCGTCGCGCAGCAGTCGCTCGAGCTCGATCAGGTGATCACGCCCCGTCCCCGCCGTGGTCGACGGCGGCCCGAACCTCGATGCCGCCACCGGGCTCGGCGAGGACGCCGCAGACCTCCAGCAGGTCGTCGAGGTCGTCGCTCTCGACCAGGTAGAACGCGCCGAGCTGCTCCACGGTCTCCGCGTAGGGCCCATCGGTGACCACGACCCTGCCGTCGTCGCCCCTGGTCACCTTCTTGGCCGTGTTCGAAGGCGCGAGCTCCTCCCCACCGGTGATCCGGTGGCCGCGTTCCGCCATCAGCCGCGCGAACTCCTCGTGCCTGGCGAACACCGCGGCCTGCTCCTCGGGCGTGGCGCTCTCCCAGGCCGCCTCGTTGCCGGTCAGCAGAACGACGTAGGTGGTCATGCGCGGATCCTCTCCCTGGCGCGTTGTCCTGTCACCGCGATGACGGCCGAGCGACCCCAAATTCGACACCGGCCTCACCTCACCGAGCGATGGGTACGCACCGTGATCGTCACCTACCCTGTGTGCCGGTACGGAGGAGGGTGGATGCGAGTGACGTCCGTGGTGCTCGTCGTGACGGTGCTGACCGGCTGCGCCGCGGGTTTCGGGGAGGACAGCGGTCGCTGCTCGGTCTCGGTGGATCAGCCCCACGAATCGAGCGGTACCCCGGGCTCGATCGTCGGCAAGGCCCGCATCAGGTGTGACGTCGCCGCCGCCGACGTCCAGCTCCACGTCGTGCTGGAGGAGGAGGGGGACGGCGGCTGGATCGAGATCGGCACGCCGAGTGATCCGGTGGTGGGTGCGGTTCAGCCCGGGGCTCCACACACCCGCCAGGCGACGACGGGGTGCCGCGGCGGCACCTTCCGAACCGGCGCGCACGGCAGCGGGCGTCTCGGCGGGGTCCTGTCGCAGTCGAGGAACCGGATCTACAGTCGTCCGGTGAGCAACCCCTGCGTCGTGAGGTGACGGCGAGTGGGTCTGGTGTTTACGTCAGGGGAGTGGGAGCCGGGGCGGCTGCCCGGGGACTGGCTGGGCGACGACGGGTTTCCGCGGGCGTTGCGGGTGACGCGGCGGGAGGTGTGGGCGCGCGGCGGGGACGTGGTCCGCGACGGCGAGTACGAGTGGCGGGTGGTGCCGCCGGATCCGACGTGGCCGGAGCTGAGGTTGCGTTTCGTGCCGAGCGGCCAGGACGCGGGGGACGTGGGGATCGACGTTCCGGGGGCGCGGTACACGCGCGGTGTGCTGGTCGACTCGGCTATGGCGTACCAGAACGAACCGGGACGGCCGCCGTCCGACCCTGGGTTGACCTACCTGGACAGCGCGGTGCTCGGAATCCTGAACGGGGGGCTCCACGAGTGGACCGCGTTCGGCGAGGACGGTGAGTGGGTCGAGCGGGGCTGGGCACTCGATGACCACTTCGGCGGCCACGGCAGCCGGGAGTTCAACGTGGGCCTGCCGCCGGACCGGCGCGTGGTGGTGCGGCGCGAGCACCGTGACGTCCCGGGCTGGCCCCCGGTCGGCTGAGACACCGGCGGCCCCCGGCGATCCGCAGCTCCGGCAAACCTGGCAGGGCGGCAGGCCGGGCAGCCGCCGGGACGGCTGCTCGGGCCTCAGCGGCGGACGGCCAGGATGTGGGCGACGGCGCGTTGTGGTTCGAGGCGAACCCAGTTGGCCGGGCCCCAGTCGTACACCTCGCCGGTCACCTCGTCCTGCACGGTGAGCCGGTCGTGCCACTCCAGGCCGAGCGCCGGCAGGTCCAGGTACACCATTCCGTCGGCCGGCTGGAACGGGTCGAGGTTGATCACCACGATCACCGTGTCGCGGGTCGCCGGGTCGGTCTTGGAGTAGGCGATGAGCGCGTCGTTCTCGGTGTGGTGGAAGTGCAGCGTGCGGAGCTGTTGCAGCGCGGGGTGCGCGCGGCGGATCTCGTTGAGCCGGGTGAGCCAGGGCTGCAGCGAGCGGCCGTCGGCCAGGGCGCCGGCGTAGTCACGGGGGCGGAGCTGGTACTTCTCCGAGTCCAGGTACTCCTCGGAGCCCTCGCGCACCGGCACGTGCTCGAACAGCTCGTAGCCGGAGTACACGCCCCAGGTCGGCGACATGGTGGCCGCCAGCGCGGCGCGCAGCGCGAACATCGCCGGGCCGCCCTGCTGCAGCGACTCGTGCAGGATGTCCGGCGTGTTCACGAACAGGTTCGGCCGGGCCTCGTCGGCGTGCGCCACCTGCTCGCGGCCGAACTCCACCAGCTCGTCCTTGAACACCCGCCAGGTGAAGTAGGTGTACGACTGCGTGAAGCCGAGCCGGGCCAGGCCGTAGAGCCGCGCGGGCCGGGTGAACGCCTCGGCCAGGAACAGCACGTCGGGGTGGGTCTGCTTGACCTTCCAGATCAGCCACTGCCAGAAGTCCGGCGGCTTGGTGTGCGGGTTGTCCACCCGGAAGATCCGCACCCCGTGCTCCACCCAGTGCAGCACGATCCGCAGCACCTCGGCGTAGATGCCGGCGCGGTCGTCGTCGAAGTTCACCGGGTAGATGTCCTGGTACTTCTTCGGCGGGTTCTCCGCGTAGGCGATCGTGCCGTCCGGCCGCGTGGTGAACCACTCCTGGTGCTCGGTGGCCCACGGGTGGTCCGGCGCGCACTGCAGCGCCAGGTCGAGCGCCACCTCCAGGTCCAGCTCCCGCGCGCGGGCCACGAAGGCGTCGAAGTCGTCGATGGTGCCGAGCAGCGGGTGCACGGCGTCGTGGCCGCCGTCGGCCGAGCCGATCGCCCACGGCGAGCCGACGTCCTCCGGCGCAGGCGTCAGGGTGTTGTTGCGCCCCTTGCGGTTCACCTCGCCGATGGGGTGGATCGGCGGCAGGTACACCACGTCGAAGCCCATGGCCGCGACCCGCTCCAACTCCTTGGCGGCGGTGGTGAACGTGCCGTGCACGGCACGGCCGGTGGAGTCCCAGCCGCCGGTGGAGCGCGGGAAGAACTCGTACCAGGACCCGTACAGGGCGCGCCGCCGGTCCACCCACACCCGGTGCGTGGTGCCGCGGGTGACCAGCTCGCGCAGCGGGTCGGCGTGCAGCAACCGGCCGATCTCCTCGGTGAGCGCCGGTCCGACGCGGGTGGACAGCGTGGCCCGCTCGTCGCGCAGCGCCGTCACGGCCCCGGCCAGCAGGGTGCGGTTGGCCCGCTGGCTCGGCCGCCGCGCGGCCCACTCCAGCAACCGCGCGCCGGACTCCAGGTCGTTCGCCAGCTCGGCCGGACCCTGCCCGGCGTCGATCTTGGTCCGGACCGTGTGCAGCCACGTGGACCAGGGGTCGCCCCACCCCTCGACGCGGAACGTCCAGAGCCCTTCGGCGTCCGGGACGACCGTCGCGGCCCACCGGTCGTTGCCCGGATCGACGGGCATCATCCGAATGGCCTCGCGACGTCCGTCGGGTGCCGTCCAGACCACGGTGGCCGCGACGGCGTCGTGGCCCTCGCGCCACACGGTCGCGGTGATCGGGACGTGTTCGCCCACCACCGCCTTGCTCGGGTGGGCCCCGCGGGACACCACCGGGCTGACGTCGTCGATTCCGATCCGGCCCGTCACGGGTCCTATCCAACCGGGCCCCCACGGAGGCTGCGACTCGGGTGTCACGACCGTGCTCAAACGGCCAATCAGTAACACTACGTACGGCGGATTGCGCTGTATGGGGTGATGAGGGTGCACTTCACGCGCTACTCACCGCCCGAAGGGATACCCGCAGTGACAGGAAGACCCCCGATCACGCCTGGGCGCCGTCTGACGGCCGGCCTGGCGACGGTCACCGCCGCCCTCCTCGGGGTCGGACTGGTTGCCGCCCCCACGGCCGTCGCCGACCCGGCCCCCCGGCCGGCCCAGTCCCAGGGCGCTCCCGACAGCTCCAAGGACCTGGGTGAGGCCGACCGCGCCGAGCTCGTCGCCGCCGAGGCGGCCGGCCGGCCGACGGTCACGCTGCTCGTCGCCGCCGAGCAGGACCGCATGGACGCGGCCGCCGACCAGCTCCGCGGCATCGGTGGCGTGGTGCAGAAGTCCGACGACGCCGTCGGCTACCTGAAGGTCGAGATCCCGACCGCCAACGCCGAGCGGGCCGCCAAGCTCGACGCGGTCAACGCCGTCGACGTCGACCGGCTGATCCCGCTCGACGACCCGCGCCCGGACGGCGCCCAGAGCCCGCTGCCGCAGAACCCGCCGGACTCGACGACGCCGCGGATCAACCCGTACCTGCCGACCGGCGACACCAACGCCGCCCAGTTCGCCACGGCGAACCCGCAGTGGGACGGCCGCGGCACCAAGATCGCCGTGCTGGACTCCGGCGTCGACCTCGACCACCCGTCGCTGCAGACGACGTCGACCGGCGCCCACAAGATCATCGACTGGTACAACGCCAACGCCACGAACTCCGGCGACGGCACCTGGGTCGCCACCACCGGCCGGTTCACCGGCACGTTCACCTCGGGCGGCCAGACCTGGACCGCGCCGGCCACCGGCGGCCCGTACGCGCTGGGCCAGTTCCGGGAGACCGCGCAGGACCTGGCGGCCGGTGAGCTGGGCGGCAACGTCAACCGCGACGGCGACACCGCCGACACCTTCGGCGTGCTGCAGGACCGGGTGACCAAGCAGGTCTGGGTCGACCTCGACCAGGACCGTGACTTCACCGACCAGACCCCGATGATCGACTTCAAGGTCAACCGGGACTTCCAGTTCTTCGGCACCGACAACCCGGCCACCGCGGTCCAGGAGAAGGTGCCGTTCGTGGTCGTCACCGACCGCTCGGTCTACAACCCGGACTCCGACGCCGGTTCGTTCGTCAACCTGGGCATCGCCGGCGCGCAGCACGGCAGCCACGTGGCCGGCATCGCCGCGGGCCACAGCCTGTTCGGCGGCGCCATGTCCGGTGCCGCCCCTGGCGCCGAGGTGATCGCGGTCAAGGTGTGCCTCACCACGACCTCGTGCACCAGCAGCGGCATGATCGACGGCGTGCTCTACGCGGCCCACGCGGGCGCCGACGTCGTCAACAT
Source organism: Pseudonocardiaceae bacterium (assembly GCA_036402215.1). Taxonomy (GTDB): domain Bacteria; phylum Actinomycetota; class Actinomycetes; order Mycobacteriales; family Pseudonocardiaceae; genus DASXTS01. The sequence continues at coordinate 3,238 of DASWTI010000040.1, read as the reverse complement.
CTCGATCGGCGGGCTGCCGACGCTGAACGACGGCAACAACGCGCGCGCCGAGCTCTACAACCGCACCATCGACGAGTTCAACATGCAGATCTTCAACTCGTCGGGCAACAGCGGCGCGGGCGCCAACACCGTCGGCGACCCCTCGGTGGCCACCCAGTCCATGAGCGTGGGCTCGTACATCACCCGCGAGACCTGGCTGTCGAACTACGGCTCCGAGTCGGCCGAGAGCAAGTGGCTGCACCCGTTCTCCTCGCGCGGCCCGCGTGAGGACGGCGGTTTCAAGCCGCAGATCGTGGCCCCGGGCGCGGCGATCTCCACCACGCCGCGCTGGCAGAACGGCGGCCCGGTCGCCGGTACGTACACCCTGCCGCCCGGCTACTCGATGCTGAACGGCACCTCGATGGCCGCTCCGCAGGCCACCGGCGCCGCCGCGCTGCTGGTGAGCGCCTACAAGGCGGTCAACAACGGCCAGCGGCCCACCGCGGCGCAGCTCCGCAACGCGATCATGACCGGCGCCTCGTACCAGGACCAGCTGGAGGCCTACGAGCAGGGCGCCGGCCTGTTCAACGTCACGAAGGCGTGGTCCGAGCTGCGCAAGACCTCGCAGCCCAAGGCCAGCACCATCACCGCCTCCGTGCCGGTCAGCACCGTGGACTCCGGCCTGCTGGCCACGCCGAACGTCGGCACCGGCATCCACGACCGCGAGGGCATCGTGGCCGGCGGGCGCTACACCCGCACGTACACGCTGACCCGCACCAGCGGCCGGTCCGGCAACGTCAGCCACGACATCCGGTTCCTCGGCGACAACGGCACCTTCTGGACCGGGCCGAACTCGATCCGGCTGCCGCTGAACCAGCCGGTGCAGCTCGCCGTGCAGGTGCGCCCGGGTGACTCCCGGATCCACTCCGCGATCATGCAGATCGACGACCCGTTCACCGACGGCATCGACCTCATGACGATGAACGTGGTGTTCGCCGCGCAGGACTTCACCGCGCAGAACCAGAACACCGTCCGGCAGAGCGGCCTGGTCGGCCGCGACACCACGCGGCACCTGCTGGTCCGCGTGCCGGTGGGCGCCAGCGCGCTCAAGGTGGACCTGGAGGGCGGCGGCACCACGCCGGGCGCCGGCCAGATCCGCTTCCTGCGCTTCAGCCCGCAGGGCGTGCCGATCGACATCACGTCGACGACGAACTGCTACAACCCCGACGGGGGCGCGGGCTGCTCCAACGGCCTGCCCACCAGCCGTACCGTGGTGAACCCGCTGCCGGGCGTGTGGGAGCTCGTGGTCGAGTCGCGCCGGACCTCGGACGCGATGCAGTCGCCGTACACCATCACCGCCACCGTGCTCGGCACCGCGATCTCGCCGAACCCGGACGTGGTGGCCTCGGCCGCCGTGGGCTCGTCGCAGACCCGCTCGTACACGGTCGCCAACCAGCTCGCCGGCTTCGACGGCCGGCTGGTCGGCGGCGGCGCGCTCGGCAGCCGGCAGCTCCAGCGGCCGACGATCGGTCACCTGGCCACGCAGCAGTTCGACGTGACGCTGCCGGCCGGGGTGTCCTCGTGGACCGTGCGGACCGGCAACGCGTCCGACACCCGGGCCGACATCGACCTGCTCGTCTACCGCTGCGCGCCGTCGTGCGTGCTGGTGGGCTCCAGCGGCGGGTCGACGGCGGTCGAGCAGGTCGTGCTGAACAACCCGGTCGCGGCGCTCTACCGGATCCTGGTCGACGGCTTCAACGTGCCGGCCGGGACCACGGCGTACGACCTGACCGACATCTACGTGTCGGCCGGGCTGGGTTCGCTGACCAGCGCGGACGCCAACGCGAGCCACCCGTCGGGCAGCTCGTGGTCGCCGACCGCCACGCTGACCGTCGCCGGGCAGCCGGGCGCCGGCCGCAACCTGGTGGGCACGCTCAGCGTGGTCACCGACGCCGGCGTCACCGTCGGCACCGGCTCGCTGGTGGTGGAGTCCGTCACCGGCTGATCCGTCCCTGGTAGGGCTCGTGCCCGCCCGTGTTGGCCACCGGTCACCGCGGGCGGGCACGATGCGTTCATGAGCCTCGTGCTGGGCGTCGACTCGTCCACCCAGTCCACCAAGGTCGTCGTGGTGGACGCGGAGACCGGCGCGATCACCCACGCCGGACGGGCCCCGCACCCCGACGGCACCGAGGTGGACCCCGCGGCCTGGCTCGCCGCGTTCGGCACCGCCACCGCGGAGCTGCCGGACGGTGGCGACGGCAGCGCCGGTGTCGCGGCGCTCTCGGTGGCCGGCCAGCAGCACGGCATGGTGGCGCTCGACGAGGCCGGCGCCGTGGTGCGCCCGGCGCTGCTCTGGAACGACAACCGCTCCGCCCCGCAGGCCGCCGCGCTCACCGCCGCCGCCGGTGCCGCCTGGTGGGCCGAGCACACCGGCTCGGTGCCGGTCGCCTCGTTCACCGTCACCAAGCTCGCCTGGCTCGCCGAGCACGAGCCCGGCGCCGCGGCCAGGGTGACCGGCGTGCTGCTGCCGCACGACTGGCTCTCCTGGCGGCTCGCCGCGCCGGGCACGGAGCTGTTCACCGACCGCGGCGACGCGTCGGGCACCGGCTACTTCTCGCCCGCCGCCGGCACCTGGCTGCCGGACGTGCTGGCCTCGGCGTTCGGCCGTCCGCTGGCGCTGCCCCGGGTGCTGCCGCCGTCCGCGACCGGCGGGGCCACCCCGGCCGGCGTGCCGATCGCGGCCGGCACCGGGGACAACGCGGCCGCCGCGCTCGGCCTCGGCGTGCGCCCTGGCGACGTGGTGGTCTCGCTGGGCACCTCCGGCACGGTGTTCGCCTCGGTGTCCGCGCCCACGGCGGACGCCTCGGGGATCGTGGCCGGGTTCTGCGACGCGGCCGGCGGCTTCCTGCCCCTGGTGTGCACGCTCAACGCGGCGCGGGTGCTCACCGCGGCCGCCGGGCTGCTCGGCGTGGACCTGGACGCGCTGTCCCGGCTGGCGCTCACCGCGCCGCCCGGGGCCGGCGGCCTGGTGCTGCTGCCGTACCTGGACGGCGAGCGCACCCCGAACCTGCCGGAGGCCACCGGTTCGCTCGGCGGCATCACGCGCGCCAACCTGACCGCGGCGAACCTGGCGCGGGCCGCGGTCGAGGGCATGCTGTGCGGCCTGGCCGACGGCGTGGACGCGCTGCGGGCGCACGGCGTGCCGGTACGGCGGGTGCTGCTCATCGGCGGCGCGGCGGCCTCGCCGGCGGTGCGGGAG
>DASWTI010000039.1:0-2013 GCA_036402215.1 Pseudonocardiaceae bacterium | reverse complement strand
ACCGCGCGCACCTGGGCGGCCGGCAGGTGCGCCAGCACGGCGCGGCCGACCGCCGTGAGCTGCGCCGGCAGCCGCACCCCGACGTCGGTGACCAGCGTGACGCCACCGCCCGGCCGCTGTTCCTTGACCAGGTACAACGTCTCGCGGCCGTGCAGCACGCCGAGGTGCGCCACGCCATGGGTGCGCTGCGCGAGCCGTCGTAGCACCGGCCGGCCGAGGCGCTCCAGCGGATCGTGCCGCAGGTAGGCCGAGCCCAGCTCGAAGGCGGCGACCCCGAGGCCGTAGCGCCGTTCCTCCGGCAGGTGCGTCACGAAGCCGGCCGTGACCAGCTCGCTCAGCAGGTGGTACGTCGTCGACCGCGGCAGCCCGGCCTCCCTGGCCAGCGCCGCTGCCGACACCGGCCCGGCCCGGCCGGCCAGCAGCCGCAGCAGCTCCAGCCCCCGCCGCAGCGCGGGGACGTCGGTGCTCGATCCCACGGGCCACCCCCGGCCGGTCCGCCCGGCGCGGGCCACCGGACTTCCCAAGTGTCTGGGATACCAGACGGCCACCGGGTGAGGGGGGTGTGCGCGGGCGGGTTCGTCCGATGAGATGGCCTCATGGTTGTCGTACCGGTAGGGACGGCGGTGGCGGTGGGCCGCGCGCCGCTGACGAGAGCGGACGTGCGGGCGGTGGCGCGCGACGGCGCCCCGGTCGTGCTCACCGACGAGGCCCGCGCGGCGGTCGCGGCGGCCCGGGCGCACATCGAGGCGCTGGCGGCGGACCCCCGGCCGCACTACGGGGTGTCCACCGGCTTCGGCGCGCTGGCCACCACGCACATTCCGGCCGACCGGCGCAGCGCGTTGCAGCGCTCCCTCATCCGCTCGCACGCGGCCGGCGCCGGACCGCTCGTGGAGCCCGAGGTGGTGCGGGCCATGATGCTGCTGCGGCTGCGCACGCTGGCCTCCGGGCACACCGGCGTGCGGCCGGAGACGGTGGACGCGCTGGCCGCGGTGCTCAACGCGGGGCTGCTGCCGGCGGTCCGCGAGCACGGTTCGCTCGGCTGCTCCGGCGACCTCGCGCCGCTGTCGACGGTGGCCCTGGCGCTGATGGGCGAGGGCACCGTGGCGACCGCGGCCGGTGAGCTGATCCCGGCGGCGGAGGCCCTGCGGCGCAACGGGATCACGCCCGTCGAGCTGGCCGAGAAGGAGGGCCTGGCGCTGATCAACGGCACCGACGGCATGCTCGGCATGCTGGTGCTGGCGACGCACGACCTCGCGGCGCTGCTGGACACGGCGGACGTCACGGCGGCGATGAGCACCGAGGCGCTGCTGGGCACCGACCGCGCGTTCGCCGCGGACCTGCAGGCGCTGCGGCCGCACCCCGGCCAGGCCGTGTCCGCCGCCCGGATGCACGCCCTGATGGCCGGCTCCGCCGTGGTCGCGAGCCACCGCACGCCGGACTGCACGCGCGTGCAGGACGCCTACTCGCTGCGCTGCGCCCCCCAGGTGCACGGCGCGGCCCGCGACACCTGCGCGCACGCGATCGCCGTGGCCGACCGCGAGCTGGCCGCCGTGGTGGACAACCCGGTGGTGCTGGCCGACGGCCGGGTGGAGTCCAACGGCAACTTCCACGGCGCCCCGCTCGGCTACGTGGCCGACTTCCTGGCGATCGCCGTGGCCGACGTGGCGGCGATGGCGGAGCGGCGCACCGACCGGATGCTGGACCCGGCGCGCTCGCACGGCCTGCCGCCGTTCCTGGCGGCCGACCCCGGCGTGGACTCCGGGCAGATGATCGCCCACTACACGCAGGCCGCCGTGGTCGCCGAGCTGAAGCGGCTGGCCGTGCCCGCCAGCGTGGACAGCATCCCCACCAGCGCCATGCAGGAGGACCACGTGTCCATGGGCTGGGCCGCGGCGCGCAAGCTGCGGCGCGCGCTCCACGGCCTGGGCACGGTGCTCGCGGTGGAGGCCATGACGGCGGCCCGCGCGCTCGACCTGCGCGCCCCGCTCACCCCGGCGCCGGCCACCGCCGCCG
>DASWTI010000038.1:0-19082 GCA_036402215.1 Pseudonocardiaceae bacterium | reverse complement strand
GACCTGGCGCAGCTGCGCGCCGCGGCGGACCTCGCCCCGTGCCCCGGTGCCCCGGCGAACGGTGGTGCGACGGACGGTGGTGCGACCGGCGGTGCCGTGACGGAGAGCGCCGCGGCGGACGGCGGTGGCGCGGCCGGGGGGCCGAGCGGCACCGCGCTGGACGGTGTGACGGTGACCTGCCTGGCGACCGGCGCCGCGATGCCCCTGGGCGCCGCGGTGGCCGGCGCGGACACCCTGGTGAACGTGTGGGCGCACACGTGCGAGCCGTGCCGGGACGAGCTGCCGGCGTTGCAGGAGTACGCGCTGCGGCCGGACGCGGCGCGCGTGGTCGCCCTCCAGGTGGACGGCTCCCCGGAGGCAGGCCTGGCGATGCTCACCGCGCTCGGCGTGCGGCTGCCGTCGGTGCACGACGTGAACGACGCCGCGCGGGCCGCGCTGGGGGCGCCGCCGGTGCTGCCGCTGAGCTACGTGGTGAGCGGCGGCCAGGTGCGCCTGGTGAACCCGCCGGTGGTGTTCCGTGACGCCGACGAGGTGGCGGCCACGGTGGCGCGGTACCGGGGAGCCGCCTGATGCGGCCGGGCCCGCTGGTCGCGGGCTCCGAGGTGCCGGAGTGGTTGCGGCGCCTGGTGGACGTCACCGGCGAGCTGCCGTCGTCGGCGCTCACCCGGGTGCCCACCCCGCCGCCGGGCACCGGGCGGCCGGCCGCGGTGCTGGTGCTGTTCGGGGAGGACGCGCTCGGCCCCGGCAGCGGCCCGGACGTGCTGCTGCTGCGCCGCAGCGACGGGCTGTCCTCGCACGCCGGCCAGGTGGCGTTCCCCGGCGGCGGCGTCGAGGAGCAGGACGACGGCGTGGTCGCCGCGGCGCTGCGCGAGGCCGTCGAGGAGGTCGGGCTGGACCCGGGCGGCGTGCGCCCGCTGGCGCTGCTGCCGGAGCTGTTCGTGCCGCCGTCCGGCTTCCGGGTGAGCCCCGTGCTGGCGCACTGGGAGCGGCCGTCCGCGGTGACCGCCGTCGACCCCGCGGAGACCGCGGCGGTGGCCCGGGTCCCCATCAGCACGCTCGCCGATCCGGCCAACCGGTTCCTGGTGCGGCATCCTTCCGGGTGGACCGGGCCGGCCTTCGCGCTGCCGGGCATGCTGGTGTGGGGCTTCACCGGAGGCCTGCTGGCCACGCTGCTGTCGCTGGCCGGCTGGGCACAACCGTGGGACGACTCGGACGTCAGGGACTTGGACGAGGCATGGCGTCACGTCGGGGAGCTCGAACCGTGGACCGTGGGCGACTGAGCCGCGGCGGCGGACGGGCAGTGGGAGGGTGAGCTGGTGAACTGGGTCGACGCGGTGGTGCTGCTGCTCGCGGTGATCGCGGTGGTGGCCGGGGCGCGTCAGGGCATGGTCACCGCCCTCGCCTCCCTGGGCGGCGTGCTGATCGGTCTGCTGATCGGCTTCCAGGTGGCGCCGGTCCTGGTGAACCAGTTCTCCAGCGCGGTCACCAAGGTGGCGTTCACGCTGGCCATCCTGGTGCTGCTGGTGGCGCTCGGCGAGACGCTCGGCGTGCTGGTCGGACGCGAGATCCGCCGGCGCATCGAACGCAACGCCTCGGTGCGCCAGGTGGACAGCGCGCTGGGCACGGTGGTGCTCGGGCTGGCGGTGCTCGTGGTGGCCTGGCTGGTGGCGCTGCCGCTGGTCTCGGCCGGATTCCCCGGGCTCTCCTCGGCGGTGCGCGGCTCGGCCGTGCTCCGCGCGGTGGACGGCGTGATGCCGGCGGCGGCCAGGGACATCCCGGACGAACTGCGCAAGCAACTGCACACGTCGGGCTTTCCCGACGTGCTGTCGCCGTTCTCGGTGACGCCGCGCACCGAGGTCGACCCGCCGGACCCCGCGCTGCAGGGCAGCCCCGTGGTGCAGCAGCTCCGCCCGTCGGTGCTCAAGGTGCGGGGTACGGCGTCGAGCTGCGGCCGAGCCCTGGAGGGCACCGGCTTCGTGGTCGCCCCGGAGCGGGTGATGACCAACGCGCACGTGGTGGCCGGCACCGACGAGGTGGGCGTGGAGACCGCCGACGGACTGCAGATGGGCACCGTGGTGCTGTACGACCCGGACACCGACGTGGCCGTGCTGGACGTGCCGGGGCTCACCGCGCCGCCGCTGCCGTTCGCCACCGAGGCGGTGACCACGGGGGCGTCGGCCATCGTGCTCGGCTACCCGCTGGACGGGCCGTACCAGGCGTCCGAGGCCCGGGTCCGCGGCCGCATCGAGCTGCGCGGGCCGGACATCTACGACGCCAGGACGGTCACCCGCGACGTCTACACGGTGCGGGCGCTGGTGCGCAGCGGCAACTCCGGCGGGCCGCTGGTGGACCCGCAGGGGCAGGTGCTGGGCGTGGTGTTCGGCGCCGCGGTGGACTCCGAGGACACCGGCTTCGTGCTGACGGCGGACGAGGTGGCCGACGAGCTGGCTGCCGCGCCGACGCTGCGCGACGGCGTGGGCACGGGGCCCTGCGCCGCGTAGCTTCCTGATGGCGCTGCTCCGAGTGGCGCTGCCCCGTGGTGACGCGGCTCGGTGGCGGTGCGGGAACCGCGTGGCTCAGTGGCGGTGCAGGAACGCGGTGAGCAGCTCCGTGGTGGCCGCCGCCGCCTCCTGGTGCGGGAAGTGCCCCACGTCCGGCAGCGCGCGGTAGGCGTACGCCGGGCCGCCCCACTCGGCGGACAGCCGGGCGGTGCTCTCCAGCAGGCACGGGTCGTCCACCCCGTGCAGCTGCAGCACCGGCACGGTGACCGGCCGGTTCATGGTGGCCACGAACCGCCGCCCCTCGGTGCGTAGCTGCGAGCGGCCGGCCCACCGGTAGTACTCCAGGGCGGAGTGCGCCGCGCCCGGGATGAGCATGGCCTCGCGGTTGCGCGCCACCACCTCGGCGAACTCCGGCTCCGCGGCCCAGCGCGGCCCGGCCCAGGCGCGCAGGATGCGCTCCACGTGCGCGCCGCCGTCGCGCCGCAGCCGCCGCTCCGGCCAGATCGGCAGCTGGAAGCCCAGCGCGTACCGCGAGGTGAGGCCCTGCCGGCGCACGTGCCGCACCGTGGCGCGCCGCACGGCCAGCGGGTGCGGCGCCGAGACCGGCACGATCGAGCGCACCAGCCGCGGGTGCAGGGTGGCCACCGTCCAGGCGAGCAGCCCGCCCCAGTCGTGGCCGACCACCGCCGCGGTGCGCTCCCCGAGGGCGCGCACCAGCCCGGCGATGTCACCGGCCAGGGTCCAGCCGTCGTAGCCGCGCGGCGGCTTGTCCGAGTCGCCGTAGCCGCGCAGGTCCACGGCCACCGCGCGGAAGCCGGCGTCGGCCAGGCCGGTGAGCTGGTGCCGCCAGGACCACCAGAACTCCGGGAAGCCGTGCAGCAGCAGCACGAGCGGGCCGGTGCCCAGCTCGGCGGTGTGCAGCCGGATGCCGTTCGCGGAGACGTCGCGGTGCAGCCAGGGCCCGGGTACGCGCACCGAGGCCGGGTCGGGCGTGGGCCGCGTGACCACGGTGGCGGCCCGGTCAGTCCTCGTGGCGGTCCGCACCGTCGTCGCGCCGGGTCAGGTGGACGGCGTCCTGCAGGGACTGGATGGTGCGCTCGGGCTTGCGGATGCTGCGCATCCGGCGATAGCCGAGCAGCGCGAACACGGCCGCGGCCAGCAGCATCACGGCGAACACGATGGCGAACGCGAGCCAGCGCCACAGCCAGATGTCCAGCACCTCGCCGGCCATCAGGAAGAAGAAGAACAGGCTGAACAGGCCGATCGTCAGCGCGACGACGAAGTACACGCTGCCCTTGAGGCCCTTGCGGACCTCGGAGACCACCTCGGACTTCGCCAGCTCCACCTCGGACCTGATCAGCGTGGACAGGTGGGCGGTGGCGTCGCGCACCAGGGTGCCGATCGACTGCTCGGCGGCAGGCGTGGGCAGGTCCGGCGAGAGCGGGATGGACGGCACCTGCGGCGGCAGGTGGCCGTTGCCGGTGGACTGGGTGCTGGTCACGGCGGTCATCGTGCCACGTCGCCCGCCGGGCCACCGTCCGGCCGTTGCCCCGGGCGGGTCTCCTCCTCCCGGTCGGTCGCCGCGGCATCGTGCGCGCGGCCACGGCGCACCAGCAGCGCGGCACCCAGCAGGGAGGCGGCCACCGAGGCGATCAGCACGGCCGCCTTGGCGCGTTCGGCCGCGTCGCCGGTGAGCGCGAGCTCGGCGAGCAGCAGGCTCACGGTGAACCCGACGCCGCCGAGCGCGGCCACCGCGGTGAGGTCACGCCAGCCGACGCCGTCCGGGCGCACCGCGAGCCGCAGCCGCACGGCCAGCCAGGACGCCCCGACGATGCCCACCAGCTTGCCCAGCACCAGGCCCACCACCACGGCCACCGCCACCCGGTCGGCCGCGGCCTCCCGCAGCGCCGCCGCGCCCACCGGCACGCCGGCCGCGAACAGCGCGAACACCGGCGCGGCCAGGCCCGCCGACCACGGCTGCACCCGGTGCTCCAGGCGCAGCGCGGGCGCCTCGTCCTCGCCGTCGTCCGGCCGCGCCCGGGTGAGCAGCGCGAGCGCCACCCCGGCGATGGTGGCGTGCACCCCGGCCTCGTGCACCGCGTACCAGGTGAGCAGCGCGATCGGCACGTACACCAGCGGGCTGCGGACCCGGCGCCGCTGCAGGTACCAGTACAGCGCGCACAGCAGCACGGCCGCGCCCGCCGCCAGCACGTCCAGCGTCGCGGTGAACAGCAGCGCCACCAGCGCGATCGCCCCGAGGTCGTCCACCACGGCCAGGCTCAGCAGGAACACCCGCACGCCGACCGGCAGCCGCGAGCCGGTGATGGCCAGCACGGCGAGCGCGAACGCGATGTCGGTGGCCACCGGCACCGTCCAGGCCTGCCCGTGCCGTCCCACCAGGAAGGCCAGCAGCGCCGGCACGATCATGCCGCCGAGCGCGCCGGCCACCGGCAGCGCGGCGGCCCGGAGTTCGGACAGCTCGCCGATCACCAGCTCGCGCTTGACCTCCAGCCCCGCCACGAAGAAGAACACCGCGAGCAGCCCGTCCTTCGCCCAGGTGCCCACGGTGAGGTCCAGGTGCAGCGCGCCAGGCCCGACGGTGTGATCCCGTACCGCCAGATAGGTGTCCGACCACGGCGAGTTCGCCCAGACGAGGGCGACAACGGCCGCGGCGAGCAGCAGGAAGCCGCCGACGGTCTCGGTGCGCAGGAACCGCGCCAGGTCGTTGACCAGTGCGGACGGACGGGCAGGGTCGGTCACGGTGCGGCTCCTCGTGGCGCGGCGACGACGGCGCCGACCAGGCTTCCCGGCACACCGACCCCGACCATACCCGCGCGTACCCGATCGGACCTTGACCGTCGCGGCGGACCTGGTGACAGTCCGTCCTAGTGCGGATGCCGCACGTGTCACCTGGTGATCGGAGGTCGGTCCATGTCATCGCGCCTGTCCCGGTTCTGGCCCGTCGCGGTGTCCGCGGCGGCCGTCGGCGCGTTCCTGGTGGTGTCGCAGCCCTCGTCCGCCGATCCCGATACGGCGGATCACGGCGGCTCCTCGCTGGCCCGTCAGCTCGTCCGCGACGTCACGCTCGACGGCGTGCTGCGCCACGAGGAGGCGTTCCAGCGGATCGCGAGCACGTACGGCAACACCCGCTCGGACAGCTCACCCGGCTACATCGCGAGCGTCGAGTACGTCGGCACCCGGCTGCGTGACGCCGGCTTCGACGTGACGGTCGCGCCGTTCCAGTACCGCGGCTTCGTGGCCGACGCGGTCTCGCTCGCGGTGGACGGCACGCCGCGGACGATCGTGGCGATCACGTTCTCGCCGAGCACCGGGCCGGGCGGCGTCACCGCACCGCTGGTGGCCGTGCCGCAGGACGCCACGCCGGGCTGCGAGGCCACCGACTACGCCGGGCTGGACGCCACCGGCAAGATCGCGCTGATCCGCCGCGGCTCCTGCACGTTCGCCGACAAGGCCCGGATCGCCCGGGACGCAGGCGCGGTGGCCGTGGTGATCGCGAACAACGTGGCCGGCCCGCCGAGCGGCACGCTGCAGCTCCCGGAGAACGGCACGATTCCGATCGGCATCATCAACCAGGCCGACGGCGACGCGCTGTTCGCGAGCGGCGGCACCGCGGCGCTGGTGCTCAGCACCCGCGTGGAGAACCGCACGTCGCACAACATCCTCGCCCAGACCCGCACCGGCCGCACCGACAACGTGGTGATGGCCGGCGCCCACCTGGACAGCGTGCCGGCCGGAGCGGGCATCAACGACAACGGCTCCGGCTCGTCGGCCCTGCTGGAGACGGCGCTCGAACTGGGCCCGCGGCCGCGGGTGACGAACGCGGTGCGCTTCGCCTGGTGGGGCGCCGAGGAGCTGAGCCTGGTCGGCTCGCGGGCCTGGGTCGCGGCGCTCACCCCCGAGCAGAAGCTGGACATCGCGCTGTACCTGAACTTCGACATGATCGGCTCGCCGAACGCGGCGTACTTCGTCTACGACGGCGACAACTCCGACGGCGTGGGCGCGGGCCCCGGTCCCGAGGGCTCGGCGGCGATCGAGGCCGAGCTGGTGGGCTTCCACGCGCGCAACGGCGTGCAGACCGAGGGCACGGACTTCACCGGACGCTCGGACTACGGGCCGTTCATCGAGAACGGCATCCCGTCCGGCGGGCTGTTCACCGGCGCCGAGGGCATCAAGACACAGGCCCAGGCGGGCAAGTGGGGCGGCCAGGCCGGCGTGGCCTACGACCGCTGCTACCACCAGGCCTGCGACACGATGACCAACCTCGACCGCCGCGCGCTGGAGCGCAACGCCGACGCGATGGCGCACGTGGTGGCCACGTACGCGATGTCCACCCGCGACGTGAACGGCGAGCGCGGCCGCGCCGAGCAGGCGACCTCGCGGGCGGCCGCGGTGACCGCCATGGAGGCGGCGCGCCCGGCGCGGGAGGCGGCGCTGGCAGCGGAGACCTCGGGTCACGACCACATCGGCTGCGGGCACCTGCTGCCCGCCTGATCGTGTGAGAGCGGCGGCGGTGATCGGTTACCGGCCGGTCACCGCCGCTCGCTTTCCGGGGTCGGATTGCTCAGAGGAGGGGTGCCTGTTCACCCTTTCGTGAACAACAGGCACCCTTGTCCGCGTGCCGCGCCAGAACTGGATCAGCTTCCTCACCGACTACGGTCTCGACGACGTCTACGTCGGGGTGTGCCACGGGGTGATAGCCCGCTCCGCACCGCACGCCCGCGTCATCGACGTCTGCCACACGGTGCCGTCCGGATCGATCGCGGCGGGTGCCCGGCTGCTGGCCAAGGCCGCGCCCTACCTGCCCGCCGGCATCGTGCTGGCCGTGGTGGACCCCGGGGTCGGCACCTCGCGGCGGCCGATCGGCGTGCTGGCCGGCGACTCCATCCTGGTCGGCCCGGACAACGGCCTGCTGCTGCCGGCGGCCGAGGCGCTCGGCGGGGTGCGCGCGGCGTTCGAGCTGACCGGGCACACGCCGGCGTCCATGACCTTCCACGGCCGCGACCTGTTCGCCCCGGTGGCGGCGCAGCTCGCGCTCGGGCTGGAGCCCAAGCTCCTCGGCCCCCAGCTCGACCACGAGTCGCTGGTGATGCTGCCCGCGCCCAAGGTCAAGGTGACCGCCGAGGCGATCACCGGCGAGGTGGCGCTGGTCGACTCGTTCGGCAACCTGCAGACCACGGTGGTCGGCGACGCCTCCGCCATGCCGGTGGGCGCACGGGTCATGCTCTTCTTCGGCGGCCGGCGGCGGATCGCCACGGTCGGCCGGACGTTCGCCGACGTGGCGCGCGGCAAGCTCATGCTGTACGTCGACTCGGCCGGCTACCTGGCGGTCGCGGTGAACGGCGGCAACGCGGCGCAGAAGGTCGGCGTCGGACCCGGCACGGAGATCACCATCCGGCGCTAGGGTCCAGGCATGACCTCACCGGCGCCGTCCTCCCCGGCGGCGCCGCCCTCCTCGGCGGGCCGGCTCGCCGCGATCGGCGTGGTGGCCGGGTTCATGTCCGGGCTGTTCGGCGTGGGTGGCGGGGTGCTCGTGGTGCCGGCGCTGGTGGCGCTGTGCAAGCAGGACCAGCGGCGCGCGGTGGCCACCTCCCTGATGGCCATCGGGCCGCTCGCGATCTCCGGGCTGGTCGGCTACGCCATCCACCGCCAGGTGGACGTGTACCTGGCGGTGCCGCTCGTCATCGGCACGGTGGCCGGCGCCTGGGTCGGCTCCACGCTGCTGCGCACGGTGTCGCTGCCGGCGCTGCGCTGGTTGTTCGCGGCGGCCACGCTGGCGGCGGCGTTTCGCCTGGTGCTCGACCCCGGGGTGCCGGCCGGCGAGGTGGACCACGGCTTCTGGACGCTCGCCCTGCTGGTGCCGATCGGGCTCGCGGTGGGCGTGCTGTCCGGCCTCACCGGCATCGGCGGCGGGGCGGTGATGGTGCCGATCATGCAGCTCGGCTTCGCGGTGCCGGCGGCGCTCGCCAAGGGCACGTCGCTGCTCGTGGTGCTGCCGACCTCGCTGGTGAGCGGGGTGCGCAACGTCCGCGCCCGCCTCGGCTCGGTGCGGGACGCGGCCTGGATCGGGCTGTCCGGCATGGTCGCGGCGTTCGCCGCCTCCAACGTCTCGGTGCGGCTGCCGCAGGTGGTGGCCGACCTGCTGTTCGGCCTGTTCCTGATCTTCGTGGCGCTGCGCACCATCTGGCCGGACCTGCGCGCCTGGTGGGCCCGCCGCTCCGGCCCCGAGCCGCCGCCGGCCCAACCCTGACGCACCGGTCCTGCACGCGGCTCCTCAGCCGAGGCGGTTCTTGGTCACCTTGCCCATGTCGTTGCGCGGCAAGGCATCCAGGAAACGCACCACGCGGGGGCGCTTGTGCGGGGCGAGCTGGGTGGCCACGTGGTCGGCCAGGGCCTCCGCGGAGGGCGGCGGGCCGGCCGGCACCACCCAGGCCACCACGCGCTCGCCGAGGTCCGGGTCCGGCTCGCCGGTCACCGCCACCTCGGCCACCCCGGGGTGCTCCAGCAGCACGTTCTCGATCTCCCCGGCGCCGATCTTGAAGCCGCCGCTCTTGATCAGGTCGGTGGCCCGCCGCCCCACGATCCGCACGTACCCGTCGGGCGCCACGCACGCCACGTCGCCCGTGGTGAACCAGCCGTCGCGCATCGCCGCGGCGGTGGCGTCCGGCCGGTTCAGGTACTCCAGGAACAGGTTCGGCCCGCGCACCTGGAGCTCGCCCACGGTCTCGTCGTCGCGCACCGGGAGCACCGCGCCCGCCTCGTCCACGAGCCGCACCTCGACGCCGTCCACCGGCGGCCCGACGTAGCCCGGCCGCCGGTCGCCCGCCGCGCGCACCGCGCAGTTCATCAGCGTCTCGGTCATGCCGTAGCGCTCCACCACGCGCTGCCCGGTGAGCGCCTCGACCCGCTCGTGCACGCTCGCCGGCAGGGCGGCCGACCCGGACACCAGCAGCCGGGCCCGGCGCAACGCCGCCACGGTGTCCGCCGCCGGCCCGTCGACCAGCCGGGAGTACATGGTGGGCACGCCGAACATCATCGTGGCGCCGGCCGCGAGCGCTGTCGTCACGCCCTCAGGGGTGAACCGGCCGAGGTGGCGCACCGTGCCGTCCAGCCGCAGCGGCCCCAGCACGCCGAGCACCAGGCCGTGCACGTGGAACAGCGGCAGCCCGTGCACCAGCACGTCGTCGCCCGTCCACTCCCACGCCGTGGCCAGCGCGTCGAGGTTCGTGGCCAGCGCGCGCCGCGGCAGCACCACGCCCTTCGGCGGCCCCGTGGTGCCGGACGTGTAGACGACCAGCGCAGCCGCCTCCGCCCCCGGCTCGTCGAACGTGGCCCCTGCGCCGCGAGCATCACCGTGGCCGCTGCCGTCGGCCGTCACCGGCAGGTGTTCGACGCCGCCCAGCTCGGCCGGCAGCCGCGCGCCCTGGGCGGCCAGCACCAGCCCGGGCCGGCTGTCGGCGACGATGTGCGCCAGCTCCCGGGAGCCGGAGCGCGGGTTCACCGGCACCGCCGGCACCCCGGCACGCAGCGCCGCCACCACCGCCACCACCGTGGCCGGCTCCGGCGTCGCCCACACCAGGACCCGGTCCACCCGGCGCCGCAGCAGGGCCGCCGCCACGGCCCCCGTCACGGCGTCCAGCTCGCCGTGGGTCAGCGTGCAGCCGGGGAAACCGACGGCGACGCGGGCGGGGTCGTGGCGGGGGAGGAGTCGCACGCCGTCACTGTGCCGATCGACCCCCGCGACGCGCTACTCCTCGGACGACCCCTTCGACAGGCCGGCGCTGATCAGGTCCATCACCGTCGAGTCGGCGAGCGTGGTCACGTCGCCCACCTGCCGGTTCTCCGCCACGTCGCGCAGCAGCCGGCGCATGATCTTGCCGGAGCGGGTCTTCGGCAGCTCGGGCACGACCATGATCTGTCGTGGCTTGGCGATCGGCCCGATCTCCCTGGCCACGTGGTCGCGCAGCGCCTTGATGGCCGCCTCGCCCTTCGCCTCGTCCTCGGCCACGCCGCCGCGCAGGATGACGAAGGCCACGATGCCCTGGCCGGTCATCGGGTCGGTCGCGCCGACCACCGCGGCCTCGGCCACCGTCGGGTGCGAGACCAGCGCCGACTCCACCTCGGTCGTGGAGATCCGGTGCCCGGACACGTTCATCACGTCGTCCACCCGGCCGAGCAGCCAGATCGCGCCGTCGGCGTCGTACTTGGCGCCGTCACCGGCGAAGTAGTAGCCCTGCTCGGCGAACCGCGACCAGTACGTGTCGCGGTAGCGCTCGTCGTCGCCCCAGATGCCGCGCAGCATCGACGGCCACGGCTTGTCCAGCACGAGGTAACCGCCACCGCCGAGCGGCACCTGGTTGCCGTTCTCGTCCACGACCTTGGCGCTGATGCCGGGCAGCGGGGCCATCGCCGAGCCCGGCTTGGCGGCTGTCACGCCGGGCAGCGGGCTGATCATGATCGCGCCGGTCTCGGTCTGCCACCAGGTGTCGACGACCGGGCAGCGGTCCCGGCCGATGTGCTCGCGGTACCACATCCAGGCTTCGGGATTGATCGGCTCGCCGACGCTGCCCAGCACGCGCAGCGAGGACAGGTCGAACTTCGCCGGGATGTCCGAGCCCCACTTCATGAACGTGCGGATCAGCGTGGGCGCCGTGTAGTAGATCGAGACCTTGTACTTGTCCACGATCTGCCAGTGCCGGCTCTCGTCGGGGGTGTTCGGCGTGCCCTCGTAGATCACCTGCGTGGCGCGGTTGGCCAGCGGCCCGTACACGATGTACGAGTGCCCGGTGACCCAGCCGATGTCGGCGGTGCACCAGTACACGTCCTCGCCGGCCTTGTGGTCGAACACGTTGTGGTGGGTGTACGCGACCTGCGTCAGGTAGCCGCCGGTGGTGTGCAGGATGCCCTTCGGCTTCCCGGTCGTGCCGGAGGTGTACAGGATGTAGAGCGGGTGCTCGGAGTCGAACGCCTCGGCCTCGTGGCTGTCGGACTGCTTGGCCACCAGGTCGTGCCACCAGACGTCGCGGCCCTCGGTCCACGCCACGTCGTTCTCGGTGCGGCGCACCACCAGCACGTGCTCCACGCTCGGGCAGTCGGCCACCGCCTCGTCCACGGCGGGCTTGAGCGGCGCCTTCGAGCCACGCCGCCACTGGCCGTCGGCGGTGATCACGAGCTTCGCCTCGGCGTCGGTGATGCGGTCGCGCAACGCCTGCGCGGAGAAGCCGCCGAACACCACGCTGTGCGTGAGGCCGAGCCGCGCGCAGGCGAGCATCGCGTACACGGCCTCGGGCAGCATCGGCAGGTAGATCGCCACCCGGTCGCCGGCCTCCAGCCCCAGCTCGATGAGCGCGTTGGCGGCGCGGCTCACCTCGGCCAGCAGCTCGGCGTAGGTGATCGTGCGGGTGTCGCCCGGCTCGCCCTCCCAGTGGATGGCCACCTGCTCGCCGTGCCCGTCGGCGACGTGCCGGTCGACGCAGTTGTAGGCGACGTTGAGCCTGCCGCCGATGTACCACTTGGCGAACGGCGCCTCCGACCAGTCCACGACCTGCCGGAACGGCTCGTGCCAGTGCAGGCGCCCGGCCTGTTCGGCCCAGAACGCCTCCCGGTCGGCGTCGGCCTCGTCGTAGAGCTGGGCGCTGGCGTTCGCGGCCGCGGCGAACGCGTCGGAAGGCGGGAACGCCCGGGTCTCGCTCGACAGGTTGTCCAGCGCGCTCGTCGGCTGGTCGGTCACATCGGCCTCCTCGTCGTTCGTTGCCCGCGATGCTGGACGCTAGTGCGCCGGTCCGCTCCGGCCAACACGAGTCGTGACGTGAGTACGCTCGCGCGGTGAATCGCCGGACCGCCGACCCGCTCGCCCCGCTGCTCGACCTGCCCGGGGTGGCGGAGGCCGTCGCCGCGGCGCGGGCCGCCGTGGACGACGTGCACCGGCACCCGGTGAACCGGCACGGCTGGCCGGCGACGGCGGCCGAGGCCTCGCTGCGCGCCGCGCGGGCGTCGGCACTGCTGTCCGGTGGCTCGGCGGCGCTGTCGCCGGCTTCTGCCTCGGACGCCGGTGATGCCAACGACGCCGGTGCGGCCGGTGCCGCCGGTGGTGCCGCGGTGTCCGACCCGGTGCTGGCCGGGTGCGTGCGGATCGCGGACGCGGTGGGCACCGTGCTGGCCACCTGGCAGCGCGCGCCGTTGCAGGCGCTGGCCCGGCTGCACGTGCTGGCCGCCGCCGACCTGGTGTCCGACGACGAGCTGCTCGGCCGGCCGCGCCCGGAGCCGGCCGTGTCCGCGCGGCTGCACCAGCTCGCCGGCCTGGTGACCGGCGGGTCCGCCGTGCCCGGCGTGGTGCTCGCCGCCGTGGTGCACGGGGAGCTGCTGACGCTCGCGCCGTTCGGCTCGGCCGACGCCGTGGTGGCCCGCGCCGCGTCCCGCCTGACCGCGATCGCCACCGGGCTGGACGCGAAGGGCCTGGCCGTGCCGGAGGTCGGCCACCTCGCCGCGGCCACCGAGTACCGCGAGGCCGCGGCCGCGTTCGCCGGCGGCACCGCGGAGGGCCTCGCACGCTGGCTCGTCCACTGCTGCGACGCCTGGGTGGCCGGCGCCCGGGAGGCCCGCTCCATCGCGGCCGCCGCGGCCGTCTGACTCCTACCGCCGTCCCGGGCACCCGCCCTGACCAGCTCCCCCGGGTCGGTACGCCCGTCCGGCTCCTTGTGGGGGGCACCGTCCGGCCGCCGTTGGCCTTCGGCGAGGTCAGAGGCTGCGCAGGGGCTTGCGGCGGCCGTCGGGGCGGCCGAGCAGGCGGCGGCCGCGGACCGCCTCCTCGCCGGCGGCGAGCGCGGCCACCGACACGTCGGTGAGGCGCCGGGCCACGCCCACATAGATGCTGTCCAGCACGGTGAGCGCCGCGATGCGGCTGGCCATCGCCCCGGTGCGGAAGCTCGTCTCGCGGGCCGCCGTGGTGATGACGTGCTCCGAGACCTCGGTGATGGCCGAGCGCGGGTAGTTGGTGAGCGCCACCGTGGTGGCCCCGTGCCGTCCGGCCTCGGTCAGGAAATCGATGGTGTCGGTCGTCGACCCGGTGTGCGAGATGCCCATGGCCACGTCACCCGGCCCCAGGACCGCGGACCCGGTGAGCGCCGCGTGCGGGTCGCTCCAGGACAGCGCCATCCGGCCGATCCTGGTGAGCTTGTGCTGCAGGTCCGCCGCCACGAACGCCGACGCGCCCACCCCGTACAGGCCGACGTGCCGCGCCGAGGACAGCACGTCGACCACGCGGCCGAGCGCCGACATGTCGAGCTGATCCACCGTCTCCTCGATGGCTCGCGCGTCGGCGAACGCCACCTTGTGCGCCACCGTCGTCAGGTCGTCGGCGTCCTCGATCTCGCCGCCGAGCTCACGTTCGCGCACCGCGGACGGACCGGCGGTGGCGGCGGCGAGCGCCAGCCGTAGCTCCGGGTAGCCACCGACGCCAATGGCCTTGCAGAAACGCGTCACCGTGGTCTCGCTGGTGCCGGCCGAGTCGGCGACCTCGGTGATGCTGCGGTGCGCGACCGACGCGGGGTCGTCGAGCACCACGTGCGCAACGCGCTGCTCCGCCCGGGCCAGGCCCGGGAGCAGCGATCGGATCCGCACCAGCGGGCTCGAGTCCTCGGCGGTCCCGAGCGTGTGCGGTATCGAAGTCATACTCAGAAAGTTACTGTGCTGAGCCGGTTGCCGGATGCCGCCGTCAAGCGGATGGAGCAAACCGTGTCACTGAGAAGGCTGTAGCAACGTCGCGTAGAGCGTCCGGCAGCACCGCTGCCTCCCGTTTTCCCTCCTGACGTAGGGTGCGCCGCATGACCGCACCGGGTGCCGGCCGGGCCCTCGTCGCGCCGATCCGCGTGATCAGGACGCTCACCGTGGCCGTTCTCGTCATGCCGCTGCTGCTCGGCGCCGTCGTCCTGCTGACCGTGCCGTCCGGCGGCTACCCGCCGCCCTACCTGCCCCTGGTGATCGGCGCGGTGGCCGTCGGCGGGGTGCTGCTGGCGGAGACGGTGGGGTTCGCGGCCCCCGCGCTGCGCCCCGGGCTGGCGCCGGAGCTGGCCGCCCAGGCCGCCGTCGGTCACTACCGGTCGCGCTGGCTGGTCCGTTCGGTGAGCACCGAACTCGTGATCCTGGCCGGCGTCGTGCTGTCGTTCATGCTCGGCACCTGGTGGCCGTACGCGGTGGCGTTCGTGCTCGGCTGGCCGATCATGATCTACGAGCTCTGGCCCGCGCGGCGCCTGGTCGACAAGCTCAACCTCCGCCTGGAGCTGGAGGGCGCGGTGTCGTACCTGGACGACGGCCTGCACGGCCGGATCTGACGGTCCCGCGCTGGTCCGGGCGCACGGCGGCGTAACCCCTGGAAATGCGGGGGAGGCGCCCCACTGGGGCGCCTCCCGCCTGCGCGGACGCTCGGATTACCAAGCGTGCACTCATGTCGTTCTCACTGGGACTCGGCGTTCGGCGTCCCGCAACGCAGTCCCTTGACGACCAGCCTCCCGCGGCGTGCTGCGCGTGGGTGTCTGAACGTCCGCGCCCGGAGCCCTGAGCGGGGGGAACGATGCTTCTCTTCGCATCGCCCCTGGCGTTCAGAGGTCCGTGATTCCTTTGTAATCGGTACTGACGGCCGCATCAAGACCGCCGATGGGGTGCACCGGTTCAGGCACGCTCCGTGTCGATCACGAACGCTTCCGGCGACGCAGCCCGTACCAGGCCGCACCCACCGCCGCGGCCGCCCCGAGCCCCACCGCGGCCGCCACGACAGCGCCCGATGGGGTGGGGATGCGCGAGCGCAACGACACCGGATCGGTGAACGACAGCACCGGCCAGCCACGGCTCGCCGCCTCCCGCCGCAGTGCCCGGTCCGGATTCACCACGGTCGGGTGCCCGACGGCGGTCAGCAGTGGCAGATCCGCGACGGAGTCCGAGTAGGCGTGGCAGTTCTCCAGCCGGTACCCGTGCTCCGCGGCGAGCCGCCGGGCGGCCTCCGCCTTGGCCTCGCCGGCGCAGTAGAACTCCATCTCGCCGGTGTAGCGGCCGTCCCGCACGGTGGCGCGGCTGCCGACGCTGTGCGTGGCGCCCACGAGCTCCGCGATGGGGCCCACGAGCTCGTCCCCGGACGCGGACACCACCACGATGTCGTGTCCCTGCTCACGGTGCTGCTCGATCAACTCCGTGGCTTCCTTGTACACCAAGGGATTCACGATGTCGTGCAACGTTTCGTCGACGATCGAGCGCACCTGGTCCACGTGCCAGCCCGCACAGAGCGCGATGATGTGGGTCCGCATCCGGTCCATCTGCTCGGCGTCCGCGCCGGACCACATGTACATGAGCTGGGCGTACGCCCCGCGGAGCACCGCGCGGCGGTTGATGAGGCCACTCTGGAAGAAGGGGCGCCCGAAGGCGAGCGTGCTGGACCGGGCGATGATCGTCTTGTCCAGGTCGAAGAATGCCGCGACCCGCTCGCCGCCGTCCCCGGCGGGGTTGTTCACGGTGCGCAGCTTAGGTCTGGGCCGTGTGCCTGATGGCGAGTTCCCGCCGTTCGCCCGAACGGACGGGCAGCGCCGGTTGCCTGCGGGGAGCTACAGTATGGGAGTCCGGCCTCGCGCCGGATGGGTTCAGTCCGACCCCCCGGGGCTGAACTCCAGACGACCCCCGTCCCTCCCCCCTGGCGGGGGTCGTCCCATGTCCGGACACCGCCCCGGCTTCGCCACCACCCCGGCCTCCCACGCCGACGCCCCGGACGCGCCCCGGAACGCTGCCCCCGGCCCGATCACGTTCGGTGCGTGCGTCTCTCTCGTCCGGGCCCCACCCGCCTGATCACGCTTGGCGCGGGCGTGTCTCGTCCAGGCTCCACCTGCCTGCTCACGCTTGGTGCGGGGCGTCCCTCGTCCAGGCCCCGCCCGCCTGCTCACGCTTGTGCAGGCGTCCCTCGTCCAGGCCCACCCGCCCGAGTCATGCGGCGGGGCCTCCTGTGGTCGCCGTCACCGCCGCCGCCCGTCGCCTGTAGCCCCGCCGCCGCGTTCGCCGTTCCGCCACCCCTCGCAGCTCTCCTGCTGACACTCCTTCTGCTTCCGGGCGCAGCTCGGCGGGCCCCGGCGGATCGTCGCAGGTGAGTCCGACCGATTCGTGCGTCCGCACCCCGCCTGTCCACAGGCGATGCGGTTGTCCACATGTGGATCTTGAAGCGCCGCCGACCGTCCATCGGCCGACGCAGGATTGCCCTCGAACGCCCGGCGTCCAGGCCGGGTCAGGGGAGGGGACACGTCATGGACGGGCCACGCGTCCTGGTGATCGCCAGGGACGAGCGCCTGGTCGGCGACATCGAGCGGCTGGCCGCGGTCGCCGGTTGTGAGCCGGAACGGGCCGCGGGCATCGCCGAGGGGCGTCGGAGCTGGGCCGGCGCGCCGCTGGTGCTGCTGGACGCCGACGCCGCGCGGGAGAGCGCCGACGCCGGGCTGCCGCGCCGCTCCGGGGTGCTCGTGCTGTGCCACGGCGAGCCACCGCCGGAGCTGTGGCGAGCGGCCCTCCAGTGCGGTGCCGACCAGGTGCTCGGCCTCCCGGACGCCGAGTCCTGGCTCGTCGACCGCCTCACCGAGGCGATGACCCGGCCCGAGCGCCCCGGCCCGGTCGCCGCGGTGCTGGGCGGTCGTGGCGGCGCCGGTGCCTCGGTGTTCGCGGCCGCGCTCGCGCTGGCCGCCCGGCGACGACAGTGCCGGGCGCTGCTCGTGGACTGCGATCCGCTCGGCGGCGGCACCGATTACCTGCTCGGTGCCGAGGAGATCGACGGTCTGCGCTGGTCGCGGCTCGGGGTGTCCGGACGCATCGCCGCCGACGCCCTGCACGCGGCGCTGCCCACCGTGGCGGCCGGTGGCGGGCGGCTCGCCGTCTTGTCCTGTGCCCGCGACGGCATCGGCCCGACGGTGGACGCGGTCGCCGCCGTGGTCGACTCCGGCCGCCGCGCGGGGGACGTCGTGGTGTGCGACCTGCCTCGGCACCTGCCCGATCCGGCGCTGGCCGCCGTGGACCGCGCCGCGCTCACGCTGCTCGTGGTGCCGGCCGACGTGCGTTCCTGCGCCTCCGCCACCCCGCTCGTGGAGTCGCTGCGACGGCGCGGCGCGCAACCGCGCCTCGTGGTCCGCGGGCCGTCCCCGGGCGGTCTTGCGGCGGCCGACGTGAGCCGCGCCCTCTCCGTACCTCTGCTCGCGGCCATGCGCCCCGCGCCGGGGCTCGCCGCGGCCCTCGACGCCGGCCGGCTGCCGGTCCGGGCCTGGCGCGGTCCGCTCGCCGTCGCCGCGGATCTCGCGCTCGACGCCCTGCTGCGGGAGGCGGCATGAGCACGCTCTCCGTGCTGTCCGACGACGCCCGCCGGCGGGTACGGCAGCGCCTCGTGGATGCCGGTGGGCCGGTCACCGCGACCGCCGTGGCCGCCGCGGTGCGGGCCGAGTCCGGTGGCGTGGTCGCCGATCACGAGTTGCTCGGCGCGATTCGTGAGCTGGGCGACGAACTCGGCGGCACCGGGCCGCTGCAGCCGCTGCTGACCGACCCCGCCGTCACCGACGTCCTGGTGAACGGGCCTGACGACGTATGGGTGGACCGCGGCCGCGGGCTCCAGCGGGTGGCCGTGCGCTTTCCCGACGGCGACGCGGTGCGCCGGCTCGCCCAGCGGCTCGCGGTGGCGGCCGGGCGGCGGCTCGACGAGGCCGTGCCGTTCGTCGACGCCCGGCTGCCGGACGGCACGCGGCTGCACGCGGCGCTGCCGCCGGTGGCGGCGGACGGCGTGTACCTGTCGCTGCGGGTGCACCGGCCGGCCGCGCACGGGCTGGCGGCCCTGCGTGCGCTCGGCACGGTGTCCGAGGAAATGGAGGCCGTGCTGCGCGCGATCGTCGCGGCCCGGCTGGCGTTCCTCGTGGTCGGCGGCACCGGCAGCGGCAAGACCACGTTGCTGGGCGCCCTGCTCGGCTGCGTGGACCCGGCCGAGCGACTGGTGTGCGTCGAGGACGCCGGTGAGCTGCATCCCGCGCACCCGCACCTGGTGCGGCTGGTGACCCGTCCGCCGAACATCGAGGGCGTCGGCGAGGTGACCCTGCGCGACCTGGTGCGGCAGGCACTGCGGATGCGGCCGGACCGCATCGTGGTGGGGGAGGTACGCGGCGCCGAGGTGTGCGAGCTGCTGACATCGCTCAACACCGGCCACGAGGGCGGCGCGGGCACCCTGCACGCCAACTCCGTGCACGAGGTGCCCGCTCGACTGGAGGCGCTGGCCGCCCTGGGCGGCCTGGGCCGGCTGGCGCTGCACAGTCAGCTCGCCGCCGCGCTGCACGTGATCGTCGAGATCGCCCGGCATCCCGGCGGCCGGCGCGAGGTCACCGCCATCGGCGTGCTCGACCGGTCGCGCGAGCTGGTGCGGGTGACGCCGGCCTGGCGCGCCGCCATCGGCTGGACGTCCGGCCGGGACGCGCTCGCCGCGCTGCTGCGTGCCCGTGGACAGGAGCTGCCGGCCCCGGCGTGGGCGTCGTGCTGACCGCGCTGGCCCTCGCGGCTGCGGTGCTCTGC
>DASWTI010000037.1:0-3126 GCA_036402215.1 Pseudonocardiaceae bacterium | reverse complement strand
GAGCGTGGACGGGCTGCCGCTGGCCCTGGAACTGGCCGCGGCGCGGGCCAGGGTGCTCTCGCTGCCGGAGCTGGCCGAGCTGCTCGCCGAGCGGCTGGACGTGCTGGCCGCCGGGCCGCGCACCGCACGCCCGCAGCACCGCACGCTGCGCGCGTGTGTGGCCTGGAGCTACGAGCTGCTGGACGACGAGGAGCAGGCGCTGCTGCGGGCGCTGTCGGTGGTGACCGGGAGCTGCGACCTGGCGGCGGTCGCCGCGCTGTGCCCGCCGGCGAACGACACGCCGGGGGACGACACGTCGGGGAACGATGCCTCGGGGAACGCCCCTCCGGGGAACAGCGGCGTGGGCGGTCACGTGACCGGCGACCAGGGCGGAAGGACCGTGCTGGACCTGGTGGACCGGCTGGTCGGCAGGTCGCTGCTGGTGGCCGACCGGCGGCGCACCGGCACCCGCTACCGGATGCTGGACACCATCCGCCGGTTCGCCGCGGAGTTGCTGGCGCGGCGGCCGGACGAGCTGTACGCGGCACGCGACCGGCACGCCGAGCACTACTCCTGGCTGGTGGCCGAGCTGGACTCCCGGCTGCGCGGCGCCGACCTGGAGCACGTGCTGGACCGGCTGGCCGCCGAGCACGACAACCTGCGCACCGCGATGAGCTGGCTGGCCAGCGGCGATGACCCGGAGGCCGCGCTCGCGCTGGCCCGCGCCGCCTGGCAGTACTGCTACCTGCGCGGGCACTACGCGGAGGGCCGGCGCTGGCTGCGCACCGCGCTGGCCCGCGCCGACGGCCTGCCGCCGCAGCTCGTCGGCGAGGCGCTGGCCGGGGCCGCGGCGCTCGCCCACTACGCGTGCGACTACCCGGAGGCCACGGCGCTGGGCGAGCGCGCGCTGGCCACGTACCGGGAGCTGGGCGACGGGCGCGGCACGGCGCTCGCGCTCACCAGGCTGGCGAGCGTGGCCAGGGAGCAGGCCGACTACCCGCGGGCGCTGCGGCTGCAGTCGGACGCGCTGGAGCTGTTCGAGCGGGCCGGCGACGAGTGGGGCGTGGGGCACGCGCTGCAACTGCT
Organism: Pseudonocardiaceae bacterium; assembly: GCA_036402215.1. Lineage (GTDB taxonomy): Bacteria > Actinomycetota > Actinomycetes > Mycobacteriales > Pseudonocardiaceae > DASXTS01. The sequence continues at coordinate 2,061 of DASWTI010000037.1, read as the reverse complement.
GGGGCTGGCGAGCTGGTTGTCCGGGGACGCGGCAGGCGCCGGGGCGTGGTCGACGCGGGCGCTGCGCACGCTGACCGCGGTCGGCGACAAGGAGCGCATCGCCTGGACGCTGCTGGACCGCGGCGCCGGGTCGCTGTACGGGAAGCCGGGCGACGAGGACACCGCGCGCGGGCACCTGGACACCGCGCGGCGGCTGTTCACCGAGGTGGGCTTCCAGGAGGGGCTGGCCTGGGCGGACGAGCTGCTGGCGCTCGCCGACCTGCGGCAGGACGACGTGCCGGCCGCCGTGAACCGGCTCACCGCGAGCCTGCGGGTGCACCACGAGCTGGGCGACCGGTGGCGGGTGGCGAGCGTGCTGGAGGCGCTGGCCGGGGTGGCGGCCCGGCTGGACGACGCGGCCGCCTGCGGGGCGCTGCTGGCCGTTGCCGACGGGACACGGGCGGCGATCGGGGCGCCGGTGCCGGCCTGCGAACGCCCGGCGGTGGACCGGACGCGGGCCTGGCTGGGCGGGCGGGACACCGGGCCGTTCCCGGAGCCGGCGACCACGACCGAGATCGCGGCGCACCTGGCCCGGCTGAGGCTACGGGCCGGCGTCGCCTGAGCGTCGGCACCGCTCAGGTGACGCCGGCCCGGTGGAGGCCCGGCTGGTGCGGCGGTCGGCACCCACGGCAGCAGTCCGGGCGAGGTCATCAGGGCCAGTGGCCGATGGAAGGAGCGCCGGGCGACCCCCGCAGATACATCGGGCTCACACCAACTTTCCGAGCTGGCCCGGCGACGGGTCGGGGACCCGCCCGAGGCGGCGGTCGACGGTGCCGATCACCTGCAGGCCGGGGACGCCGAGGGTGAACGGCCCCCAGGTGGTCGCGTCGCAGGCGAGCGCCGGGTCCAGCCGTAGGTCCCTGGCCAGCAGCACCGCGGTCGGGTAGCGCACGAGCCGCCCGGACGGCGGGTCGCCGCCGTCGCACACCAGCTCGTCCCCGGGCAGCGCCCAGCCACGGCCGTGCAGGAAGACCGGCAGGAACCAGGGCCGGGACACCTCGGCGCGGGCCACCCGCAGCGTGATGCCGTCGAGCCGCACCTCGTGCCAGAGCGAGTCGGCGGACAGGTCACCGGGCACCAGCGAGGACAGGTGGAACGAGCCGCCCGCGGTGTCCACCCGGGCGCTGTCGCACAGCTCCACCAGGTAGCGCCGCCAGCGCACCAGGTCGCGCTCGGTGACGCCGCGCAGGTACGTGACCACCTGGTCCAGCTCGTCGCGGTAGCCGCTGCAGATCCAGGCGTCCCTGGCGCGCTTCACCGCGTCCCGGTACCGGTCGCCGTGCTCCGCCCAGTCCGGCCCGCCGGCGGCCCGCGCCAGGTTGTGGCCGAGCTCGGCGGACAGGTACGCGGCGCGGCGTTCCCGGTAGGCGCGCAGCATCGGCCCGTCGGCCGGCACCGGGCGGACGGCGCCGGTGACCGGGTCGGCGAACGTGCCGGTGCCGCGGACCAGGTCGCGGTACCTGCCGAGCTTGAGCCGCTCCTCGCCGGTCAGCTCGCCGCGCATCACCAGGCAGCGGCGCAGCACGTCGGCGTAGACGGCGGCGAGGCCCTCGCCGTCGGCACCGTCGGCACCGTCGGCCAGGGTGGCCACGGTGCGGGCCCGCTCCGGTTCCCAGTGGTCGTCCACCAGGGCGTTCAGGTCCTCCGGCCGGTACCCCGGGCCGGGCTCGCGCCAGGTGACGTCGGTGTCGCCGTACGGGTCGCCGTCGGCCTCCGTGCGCACGGCGTCGCGCAGCCGGGCCAGGACGGTGGTGAGCGCGTCGGTCACGGCGCCCGCCCGGGGTCGAGGTCCAGCAGGTCGAGGTCCACCCAGCCGAGCACGGCACGCGCCGGGCTGTCGCCGGACAGCCGCAGCGCGCCGGACCCGATGAGCGGCCGGCGGCGGCGCAGCACCACGATGCCCTCGTCGCCGCCCCGCCGGCCGGCCTCGGCGGTGTGCCAGACGGTGCCGTCCGCGGTGAACTCCTCGCGCAGGAACACCAGCACGTGCTCGCTGGCCGGCCCGTCCCCGCGCAGCAGCAC
>DASWTI010000036.1:0-6799 GCA_036402215.1 Pseudonocardiaceae bacterium | reverse complement strand
CGCCGAGCGAGTCCAGCCCGAGCCCGGCGAACCCGCCGTCCGGCGGCACGGCCTCGCGGCCCAGCAGCTCGCACAGGCTCTCGTGCAGCACCCCCAGCAGCTCGCCGGCCGGCACCGCGCCCGGGGCGGCGGACCCCTCGCCGGTGCTCACCGCGTCGGCGTGCAGCGCCTCCAGCTCACCCGCGTCGTACGCGGCCGCGGCCGTGCCACGGCGGATCTTGCCGGACGTCGTCTTGGGCAGCGCCGAGCGCCGCACCAGCGCCACCTCGTCCACGGTGATCTCGTGCGCGGCCAGCACCGCGTCGCGCACCGCGGCCGCCGTCGCCGCCAGCGTCCCGGGAGCCAGGTGCCGGTCCACCTCGGCCAGCACCAGCACCGAGCCGTCGGTGCGCTGCGCGGCGCACACCCCGCCGACCCCGATGCCGTCCACCGCCAGCTCCACGGTGCGCTCGACGTCGTTCGGGTGGTGGTTCGCGCCGTGCACGATCAGCAGGTCCTTGAGCCGGCCGCACACGAACAGCTCGCCACCGTCCAGGAACCCCAGGTCCCCGGTGCGCAGCCAGGGCCCCTCGCCGCCGGCCAGCGTGGCGCGGAACGTCGCCTCGGTCTCCGCCGGCCGGTTCCAGTAGCCGTCGGGCAGCCCGGCGCCGGCCACCCAGATCTCGCCGACCGTGCGTTCGCCGAGCGCCTCGCGCCGCTCCGGGTCCACGATCCGCACGTCCCACTCGTGGAAGTAGCTGCCGCAGCCCACCAGCTGCCGCCCGGTGCCGGCCGGCACCGCGGTGCCCGCGGTGAGCGCGTCGGCGTCGTACGTGCGGGTCACCCAGGTGTCCGGCCGCGGGGTCACCGAGACGCACAGCCCGGCCTCGGCCAGGCCGTACCCCGGGCTCAGCGCCGACCGGTCCAGCCCGGCCGCGGCGAAGTGGTCGGCGAAGCGGGCCATGGTGCGTGGCCGGATCGGCTCGGCGCCGTTCATCGCGTACCGCACGCACGACAGGTCGAGCGCGGCCACCTCCCCGGCCGGCACCGCCTCGCACACCCGGACGTAGGCGAAGTCCGGCGCGGCGAGCCACTGGCCGCGGTACTCCGAGACTGCCCGCAGCCAGCGCGCCGGGTCCGCGGCGAAGCTCGCCGGCGCCATGAACGTCGTGGTGCCGCCGGTGGTCAGCGGCGTGAGCAACTGCAGGATCATGCCCATGTCGTGGTACAGCGGCAGCCAGCCCACCAGGTGCGGCGGCTCCGGATCCGGCCAGAGCGCCGAGAACAGCTCCACCTGGTGCAGCAACGCGCCGTGCGTGTTGCGCACCGCCTTCGGCGTGCCCGTGGAGCCCGAGGAGTACTGCAGGTAGGCGAGCGTCGACGGCCCCAGCTCCACGTCCGGCGGCGCGCCGTCCGCCGGCAGCGCGTCCAGGGCGAGCGTGCCCATGCCGTCCGGCAGCAGCCCCGGCGGCAGGTCGGCCGCGGTGCGCACCACGGCCACCGCGGGCGTGCAGTCCGCGGCCAGCGCGGCGATCCGGGCGCCGTAGCGGGCAGTCCGCCCGGACGCGGACATCGGCGCCGGCACCGCCACCAGCCCGGCCCGCAGGCAGCCGAGCAGCGCCGTCACCAGCTCCGGCCCGCTCGGCAGCAGCAGGAGCACCCGCTCCCCGGCCGGCTGCCCGGCGAGCGCCGCGGCCACCCGGTCGGCCCGCGCCTTCAGCTCGGCGTAGGTCCACTCCACGACGGCTGGTTCCCCGTGCAGGAAGCGCACCGCGACCCGGTCCGGATGGGCGGCCGCCGCCTGGGCGAACCGCGCGGACAGGTCACCGGTGGGCGGCGCGTCGTTCGGCACCACCGCACGGTAAGTACGCCGGGTATGGCCAGCTATGGCCGTGGCAAGTTGTTGCCGTCATGCTGCGCGGCGGCGCTCTCCCTGGTGAGGGCGCGGACACGGTGCGTCCGGAAGGCCGCGTGGACGCCGCCGGACGGTCCCCGCCACCCGGCCGGGGCCGGTCATCCGGCTGGGACCCGCCACTCGGCCGAGGCCCGGCGTGCCGACGGCCCCGATCACCGCCGGCCGGCCGTGCCGGATCTTCCATGGCCACGTCGCCCTCCCCGGGACGCGTCCGGCGTCGGCCCGGACGCGGCGTTCGCCGCCGGCCCGGTGCCTACGGCCACAGCCGGTCGTCGAGCGTGGCGAGGAACTTCTCGAACACGTGCTGGTGCACGGTGTGCGCGGCGCCCGGCACGGTCCGCACCTCGAACCCGGCCGCCGCCAGCTCGGTCCGCTGCGCCGGGGTGCACACCACGCTCGGGTCCGCCACCAGCACCGTCGACGGCACCACCAGCGGCGGCGTCAGGTCCCGGCCGGACACGCCGTGCACGAACCCGGCCGCCGTGTCCGCGTCCCAGGCCGCGGCCGCCGCGCGCTGCGCCTCCGCGTCCTCCGGCCCGGGCCGCCAGCCCTCGGCGCCCAGCCCCGCCCCGAGCGACGCGGTGAGCGCCGCCGCGATGTCCCGCGGCGTCAGCCGGTAGTCCGGCACCCGGAACGCGGTCTCGCAGTAGACGGCCCGGCCCGGCCGCAGCCGCTCCACCGCCAGCGCCAGCACGCCGCCGCCCATCGAGTGCCCCAGCGCCAGCGCCGGTTCGGCGGGCACGGCGGCCAGCACCGCGTCGGCGAACTCCTCCGGTGCGGCGAACGGTGCGCGCGGCGAGCGCCCGTGCCCCAGCTGGTCGACCGCCACCACCCGGAAGCCGCGGCCGGCCAGCTCGGGCCCGAGCCGCCACCAGGCCCCGGAGTCGGCGGCCATCCCGTGCAGCAGCACGGCCACCCGGTCCCCGGTGCCCCACTCGCGGGTGTGCAGTCCCATTACCTCCCCCTCCAGGTGATGACCGGAGCACGATGCCACAGGCCAGTCACACCCGCCGCGCCGTGCCGTGGCGCCGTACCCGGGAGACTCCATACGTCCCGCGGGCGCGTCCTATCCCACCCCATACGTCCTGCGGGCGCGTCCTATCCCACTCCTATCCGCCGTTGGGCGCCGCCGCCGGAATGGGTATCGCGGACCGGCACAGAAGGGTCACCGCGCGTGGCGGAAATCGTCACGGGAGCCCGGGTCCGGCGCCCGGCGTGGCATCGGGCGCCGGACCGTGAAATTGCTCAGTTGTGTGCGGCCTGGTACGCCTCGATGACGCGCCCCGGAATCCGGCCGCGGTCGGCGATGTCGTGGCCGTTGGCCTTCGCCCACTGCCGGATGGCGTCGGTCTCCGCCCGGCTGCGACCGCCACCGGATGCGGGCACCGCCTTCTGACCTCGGCGAACCCGGCCGCCCACGCGGCGGGCCTTCGTCGCGTACTCGGAGATGATCTCGCGCAGGGTCTCGCGGTTGGTCTCGTTGAGGTCGATCTCGTAACTGCGGCCGTCCAGCCCGAAGGTGACGGTCTCGACCGTCTCGGACGGCGTGCCGTCCAGGTCGTCGACCATCTGGACGATGACGTGTTGTGCCATGGGAGCCCCTTTCACATCGGCGCTCATCGGTTGCCGATACCGACGCGCGTCAGCAGATCGCAGAATACACGGTGATCGGCGCGCTGCGGTTACGCAGAACTGCGTTACCGCGATAGGCCGCCCGGCGTACGGAACGGCACACCTCGCTCACGGCGCGCCACCCGTCTCAGAAGCTGGGCAGCGCGGCCTCGGCCTCGTCCGCCTCGCGCACCCGGTCCGGCCGGCGGCGCCGGGTCAGCACGCCGAACACGAGGAGCGCCAGCAGGCTGCTCCCGGCCATCACCACGCCCATCGACACCGGCGAGGCGTGCCCACCCAGGCCGACCAGTGGGGCCGCCACGCCGCCCGCCACGAACTGCAGCATGCCGAGCAGCGCGGACGCGGTGCCCGCGTGGTCCGCGTGATCGGCCATGGCGAGCGCCGCGCCGTTCGGCAGCACGAGGCCGATGGCCGCCACCGAGACGACCAGCGGCACCAGGATCGCGGCCAGCCCGAGGTCCGCCAGCGCCGCCCCGACCAGCGCCAGGTCGGCCACCGCGATCGTCACCAGCCCGACGGCCATCAGCCGCCGCGCCGGCACCCGGCCGACCAGCCGGCCGTTGACCTGCGCGACCAGCACGATGCCGACCGCGTTGCCGCCGAACACCGCGCTGAACTCCTGCGGGCTCAGCCCGAAGTGCTCCTGCAGTACGAACGAGGAGCCGCCGATGTAGGCGAACATCACCGCGCACGCCAGGCCGGCCGCCAGCGCGTACCCCATGAACATCCGGTCGCCGACGAGCATGCGGTAGGTGCCGAGCGTGCGCCGCACCGACGCCGGCCGGCGCCGCTGCGGTGGCAGCGTCTCCGGCAGGCCGAGCGCCGTGGCCGCCAGCAACAGCCCGCCGAACACCGTGAACGTCAGGAAGATGCCGCGCCAGTCGGTGAAGCGCAGCAGCTGCGCGCCGATCACCGGCGCCAGGATCGGCGCCAGGCCGCTCACCAGCATGAGCGTGGAGAACGTCCGCGCCAGCCGCGGGCCGGAGTACAGGTCGCGGACCACCGCCCGGGACAGCACCAGCGCGGTGGCCACCCCGAGCGCCTGCAGCAGCCGCAGCCCGGTGAGCGGCCAGATGGACGGGGCGAACGCACAGGCCGTGGAGACCCCGATGTAGGCGACCAGCCCGATCAGCAGCGGCCGCCGCCGCCCGTAGGTGTCGCCGAGCGGCCCGGCCACCAGGTGCCCGATCGCCAGGCCCACGATGAACGCGCTCAGCGTCAGCTGCACCTGCGGCGCCCCGGTGCCCAGCGAGTCTGCGATCTGCGGCATGGCCGGCAGGTACATGTCGACGGTCAGTGGCGTCACGGCGGACAGCGAGCCCAGGATGATCAGAACCCGCGCCACCCGCCGCCGCGTCCCCCCTGTCACCCCGCTGCCGGTCATCGCGGTGCCGGTGGTGTCAGTGGCGGCCGGGTCGTCCGCCGCGCGGTGCTCGGTCGCTGTCATCGCCACTCCTGACCGTCGCCCTGCGCGCCCGGTCCAGTATCGGCACCTGACCTGCTCGTAGATCGTTGATGTTTGATATCCCACAGCCCGCCTGCGACGCTGTCGGGGCTGAACGGTCGTCGGGGGGAGTGCGAGGTGACGCCGGGCTGGCGGTTCCAGGTGCTCGGACCCGTGCGCGCATGGGCCGATGGGCGTGAGCTGCCCGCGGGCAGCGGCCGGGAGCGCATGCTGCTGGCCCTGCTGCTGCTCAATGCGGATCGCGTGACGCCGGTGGAGCGGGTGGTGGACGCGCTCTGGTCCGCGCCGCCACGGTCGGCGCGCGGTCAGATACACAATATGATGTGCAACTGGCGGCGGAGGCTCGGGCCCGGCGCGGACCAGCTGGTGCGTACCCGCCCGGCCGGGTACGAGCTGCGGCTCGGTGACCACCGACTCGACCTGGTCGACTTCCGCGGCGCGGTGGACGCCGCCCGGCTCGCCGCCCCCGCCGAGGCCGCCGACCTGCTGTCCGCCGCGGTCGGGTTCTGGCACGGGCCGGCGCTCGCCGACGTTCCCGCCGACGCGGCGGCGGCGCTGCGCGAGGCACTCGACGCGGAGCTGCTCGCGGCCCGGGAGGCGCTGCTGGAGGCCCGGCTCGCCCTCGGCCGCTGCGACGAGGTGCTGCGGGAGCTGCCGGACCTGATCGCCGCGCAGCCCTACCGCGAGTCGCTGTACGCCGTGCAGCTCCGCGCGCTGGCCGCCACCTCCCGCCGCGCCGAGGCGCTCGCCGCGTACCGGCGCGCCCACCACCGCCTGGCCATGGACCTCGGCATCGACCCCGGCCCGGAGCTGCGCGACCTGCACCGCCGCGTCCTGCGCGGCATCCCGGTCATCTCACCGCCGTCCCGACCCCGGACGCCGTCCCCGCCGCCGGCGTCCTCCGTGGCGTCCGTGGCGTCGCCGGTTTCCCGGGAGCCGGCCGCGCCGCCGCTCGTGTCCGCGCTGTCCTTCCCCTCGGTCCCACCGCCCTCGCCCTCGCCCACGCCCTCGGCCGCGCCGACCGCCACCGCACCGCACCCGCCGCCCGGCACCGCGCCGTGGCCCCTGACCACAGCGTCGTCGCCACCGGCGGCGGTCCCGGCGTTCCTGGCCACCACGTCACCGGCCACTGCGCGGTCCGCCGACAGACCCGGGCCCCCGGCCCCGTCGTTGCCCCTGCCGGCCGCCGCCCGGCTCCCGCCGCGGCAGCTGCCGCCGCTGGTCGGCCCGGTCGCCGGCCGCGAGAAGTTGATCGCCGAGGTCCAGGCCCGGCTGGTGGACCCGTCCGCCGCGCCGGTGGGCGTGCTGGCCGGCCCCGGTGGCATCGGCAAGACGACCGTGGCGCTCGCCGCGGCGCACGGGCTGGCCGGCGCCTTCCCGGACGGGCAACTGCACGCCGACCTGCGGGGCAGCCATCGGCGGCCGGCCGACCCGCACGCGGTGCTCGACCGGCTGCTGCGCGCGCTCGGCGTGGACCGCGCGCCGCGTGACCCGGACGAGCGCGTGGCGCTCTACCGCAGCCACCTCGCCGGCCGGCGGGTGCTGGTGGTGCTGGACGACGTGGCCGACGAGCGGCAGGTGCGGCCGTTGCTGCCGCCGCCCGGCTGCGCGGCGCTGCTGTGCTCCCGCCGCACGCTGGCCGGGCTGGTCGGGGTGACCCGCTGGTCGGTGCCGGTGCTCGCCGCGGACGCCGCCGCGTACCTCATCTCCGCCGTGGTCGGGCCGGAGCGGCTGGTGGGGGAGCAGGCTGCCGTGGCCGCGGTCGCCGAGCTGTGCGGGCGGCTGCCGCTCGCGGTGGCGGTCGCCGC
>DASWTI010000035.1:0-4961 GCA_036402215.1 Pseudonocardiaceae bacterium | reverse complement strand
CGGCCGGCGGAGCCCGGTCCGGCTGCGGCCCGTCCGCAGGAGTCCCGTCAGCCGGAGTCACGTCCGCACGAGGCCCGTCCGGCGGAGGAGCGGCCGGCGGCCGTGACGGAGCCCGCGCGCGGGGGTAGCGGCGTGGACGCCGCGCAGGTGCGACGGGCCTGGCCGGGCATCCTGGACGAGGTCCGTGAGCGCAGCCGGGTGACGCAGGTGCTGCTGTCCAGCGCCACGGTGCACGCCGTGGACGGGGACACGCTCGTGCTCACCATCGGTTCCGGCGCGCTGGCCCGGCAGCTCTCCGAGGAACGGCACGTCGAGAAGATCGTGGACGCGCTGCGAGCCGTGCTCGGCGGGGCGTGGCGCATCCGCTGCGAACCCCCGGACGGCGGCGGCAGCAGCAGCGGCGGTGCCGGGGCCGGTGGCACCCCGCAGCGACCGGCGGGCGGCCAGCAGCGACCGGCGCAGGGTCAGCAGCGCGAGCGCGGCCCCCGGACCTTCGAGCCGCCGCAGCGCGGCAACCGCGCCACGCCGCCCGCGTCCCGCCCGGCCGACGACATCCCGCCGCCGCCCGAGCCGCCGGCCGACCTGGAGCCGGACGACGAGGACGCCATGCTCGCCGAGGCCGCCACGCCGCCGGAGCACGACGTCGGCGACCGCCGTGACCCCGAGGAGATCGCGCTCGAACTCCTCCAGACCCAGCTCGGCGCGCGCCCCATCACCGATCAGCGCTGACGCCCGGTCTCCCGGATCGTGGTCCTGCGACCGGGCGCCCTCAGCTCACCAGCACGTCAGCTCGTCACGCCGTCAGCAGGGGATCATGAAAAGGTCCAGGCTGAGCGCGGCCGGCTGATGTTCGGCGTCAGGTTCTGCACGTACTCCGGGCTGGTCGGCCGGCCGCACACGGTGTCCGCGTGCAGGCTCGCCACCAGGCTGCACGGCACGCCGTTGCGCTGCGCCGACCGGACGGCCGCCAACCCCAGCTCGGCCGCCGTCACGCAACCCATCCACGGCCAGTCCGGCACCACCGCCATCGACCCGGTGTAGTTCGTCCCCGACCAGACGCACGTCTGCCCGCTCGGACAGGTCGACGTCACGCCGGGCCCGGCCACCGCGCCCGCCACCTCGGCGCCCGCCACCGTCGGCGCCACCGTCGGAGCCTCGGACGCCAGACCCGAGCCGCCGCCGTACGCGAGGCCCGCGCACACCATGACGAGCACGGCCCACAGCTTCATCCTCATCGCAGCCTCCCACCTTCTGCTCCGAAGCACTCACCTTCCGTGGCCGGCCACCACCCGTCAAGCTCCCCCGCGACCCCGGCGGGAACCAGCCGCCGAGCACGCGCCCGGCATACCCCCGCAACGCCACCACCCGTCGGCGCAAGGACTCAGCTCTGAGTTACTCACTGGACCGGGGGATGCCCGGCCCTACCCCACGTCACCACGGCGCATCCTTTGCTCTGAGTACTCACTCGGGTGGTAGGGAGCGGGGGCCGCCCGATCAGCGCTGGCGGTGAGGGCTCAGGGGGTGGTGTTCGGGGGGAGGTCGTGGAGGCGGCCGCCGTCGAGGTGGAGGTGGCGGGTGGGTGCGACGGCGGTGAGGACGTGGGGTCGTGGCTGACCAGGACGAAGGCGCCGGGACAGGCGGTGAGGGCGGACTCGAGCTGGGCGGCGCTCACCAGGTCGAGGTTGTTCGTCGGCTCGTCGAGCAGGAGCAGGTGCGGCGCGGGCTCGGCGAACAGGACGCAGGCCCGGGTGGCGCGCAGCCGCTCGCCACCGGAGAGGGCGTCGCCCGCGAGCGGGTCGCGGAGGGTCGCCCGCGTTACCGGCGGTTCGTCGGCGTCACGGGCTACCGGTGGCTTGCGTTACCGCCGGCTCGTCGGGCCCGGCTGGTTGGCACGGACGTTGCGGGCGGCGAGGGCGACCGTCTCGGTGATGCGGCGCTCGCGGGTGGCGGGGCGGCGGGCGTCGAGGATCCACTGGAGGATCAGGTGCCGCGAGGACGGCGGGAAGGCGTCGTAGTGGCGGCGCGCGGCCGGGTTCGCGTCGAGGGCGGCGCGCAGGTCGTCCGGCATGCGCAGCTCCCACCGGCCGGTGGCGTGGGCGGCGTCGATGGCTGCCTGGCCGGCGGGTGTCATCAGTCCACGGGCGATCATTCGCGCGGCCCGCTCCCGGTTGAGTGCGCTCCACGTGCTGCGCGCCGCCCGCGGGGTGAATCGCAGCACCGTGCTCGTCTCGTCCCGCCGCCGGTGCAGGCCGTCGATCCAGCCGAAGCACAGCGCCTGCTCGACCGCCTCCTCGTACGTGACGCCGCCACCGTCCGCGGTGCCGTCCGGGCCGGCGTCCGCGGTGCCGTCCGCGGTGCCGCCGGCGGCCGGGCTCGTGCCGGTGCGGCGGATGACGACCCACTGCTCGGTGGCGGTGTCGTGGTGCCGTTCCAGCCAGGCCCGCCACTGCCGCGCCGTACCGAAGCACGCCACGGCGGACCCGCCGTCGCCGCTGGCGGTGCCGGGTCCTCGCCGCACGTCCGGCTCCCTTCGTCGTTCCCCGGCACCAGCATCCACGGCGAGCGACCGGGGCACCATCCGGGGCCGGCCAGGGTCATCCCTGATGCCCGGCCGCGTCGCGGTGCCTAGCGTTCGGACCAAGGGGTGGACCGCGTGGACGGAGGCCGGGGGATGAAGGCGATCACGCAGGATCGGTACGGACCGCCGGAAGTGTTGGAGTACAAGGACATCGAGCAGCCGGTGCCCGGTCCGCACGAGGTCCTGGTGCGGGTGCGCGCGGCCTCCGTGAACGCCCGCGACTGGCACGTCATGCGCGGTGACCCCTACGTGGCGCGGCTGATGGACCGCTCGACGTTCGGCCGCCGCGCACCCCGCAATCCCGTGCGGGGCACCGACTTCGCCGGCACCGTCGAGGCGGTCGGACCGGCCGTCACGCGGCTGCGCGTGGGTGACGAGGTCTTCGGTGAGAGCGAAGGGGCGTTCGCCGAGCTGGTGTGCGCCCCCGAGGACGTCGTCGCGGTGCGGCCCGAGGCGCTCCCGGTCGAGCAGGCCGCCGCGTTGCCGCTGGCCGGCAACACCGCGCTGCTGGGACTGCGCCACGTGCGCCCCGGCGACCGCGTGCTCGTCAACGGCGCCTCCGGCGGCGTCGGCACGTTCGCCGTGCAGCTCGCCAAGGCCGCCGGCGCCACCGTGACCGCCGTGTGCGGCCCGCGCAACACCGACCTCGTGCGCTCACTCGGCGCCGACATGGTGATCGACCGCACCCGCACGGACTTCACGGCTTCCGGCGAACGCCATGACACCGTGTTCGACCTGGTGGGCAACCGCTCATTGCGCGCCCTCGGCCGCGCCGTCGACCCGAACGGCACCCTCGTCCTGTCCGGCGGCGGCACCTCCCGCGGCGGCTCGATCATCGGCCCGGTCGCCCTCATCATCAGGGGTATGGCCGCGTCCCGGTTCGTCCGCCACCGTCTGGTGGTCCTCAACGCCGCGCCCACCGCCGCGAACCTCGCGGAGCTCGCCGGCCTGACCACCGCCGGCACCATCACCCCCGTGATAGACCGCACCTATCCCCTGTCCGACGCCGCCGCTGCCATCCGGTACATGGAGACCGAGCACGCCCGCGCCAAACTCGTGCTCACGGTCTGAGCCCTTCCGGAGCTCGTCGCGGTCACCTACCCCGGGGCGGGTGTCGGCCGGGCGGGCGCAGAGGTAGGGCCGGGCGAGCACCAGGGCGGTCAGCGTGATGCCGATCCCGATGAACACCGGCGCCAGGTGGCCGAGGTCGGTGTACCGGATGCTGCCGTGCACCACGGCCGCCGGCAGGAACCCGACGGCCGCGGCCACGGTGAGCGACCACCAGACCCAGGATTCACCGCGGCGCCAGCCCCACGCGCTCAGCAGGGTGATGGCCGTGGCAGCGGCCATCAGCGCACCGCCGAAGCCGGCTCGATCATGAGCGATGAACGACAGCAGTCGCGGGTTGGCGGCCTCCAACTCGTCCGGCCCGGTCTGCAGGAAGGCCAGGTCGGTGTGCACGAAGACGTCGGTGAGACCGACGGTGGAGATCACCGCGCCGCTGGCGAAGAGCCCGACGCCGAGGCTCGTCATCAGTAGCTGGCCGACCAGCGCCCGGCGCCACTGGCGCGGCGGCCCCTCCGGCAGCACCGTCCAGCGCGCCCGGTCGGGGCGGCGGCGCGTGGCGAGCAGGAACATCGGGAACAGCACGACGCTGGCCGCGAGGTGCAGCGGCTCCAGGTAGCCGAAGCCCAGGAAGTACAGCAGCGTGGGGAACCCGACGCACCCGGACGCGAGGTAGGCATCACGGGCCCACGGCCAGCCCCGCCGGATGCCACCGACCGCGAGGCCGACGTAGAGGACACCGATCGCCACCATTGTGCCGGCCATGGTGATCCGGTCATGTTGCAGGAAGTGCACCAAGCGGTGGTTGATCCCGTGCAGCTCGTCCACGCCCATGCCCAGGAAGTCGCGGTCGTACCACAGCAGCACCGGTCCGAGGGTGATCGCGGCCGCGCCCAGCCCGGCGCCGATCATGCCGAGGCCGACCAGCAGGCCCCAGCACCACGCCGGCCACCGCCGGGGATCGCGGCCGACACCGCTGAGCCGGCGGATCGGGGGCGCCGGGTCGGTGGGGGTCGCCGCCTCGCTCACCCTGGCGAACCAGCCGGGCCCGGAGTCCACCAGGACCGACGGCGTGGCCAGCACGACGGTGGCCGGGTCGGCGAGCGCCTCGGCGGCCCGGGCCACCGACGGATCGGTCACCCGCACCACGTTCGGTTCGGCCTCGGTGCGGACCGCGTCGACGTCGGGCGTCAGCGCCGCCACAACGGCCGGCGCGTCGGGGCCGGCCGCGCGGACGAGCACCGGGATCCGCCGGCCGTCGGCCGCGGCGCGTACCGCCGGTACGTCGGCGAGCCCGACCGGCGCGATCTCGATCAGC
>DASWTI010000034.1:0-2422 GCA_036402215.1 Pseudonocardiaceae bacterium | reverse complement strand
ACCCGCGCGGCCGGGGCGAGCACGCCGAGGCTCCCGGCCGACGCCGCGTCCACCAGCGGGGCCGCCGACGCCGCGAGCCGGCCGGGCCCGAGCACGGCCAGCAGCCCCACTCCGACCACCGCGTACAGCGCGACGACCAGGCCGAGGGCGAGCGGAATGGCGCGCGGGATCGTGCGCTCCGGGTCGCGCACCTCCTCGCCGAGCGTGGCGAGCCGCGCGTAGCCGGCGAACGCGAAGAACAGCAGCCCGGCCGACTCCAGCACGCCCCGCGGCGTGGCGCCGCCGAGGTCGATCCGCGCCGTGTCCGCCGCGCCGCCGCCGTACACCGCGACCAGCGCCACCGCGAGGGCCGTCAGCGTCAGGGCGAGCAACAGCCGCGCCACCCGCGCGGTCCGCGTGACGCCGACGTGGTCCACCGCCGCGACGGCGAGCACGACGAGCGCCGCGACCGGCCCGGCCAGGCGCCCCGGCACCACGTGGTGCGCCACCGTGAGCGCCATCGCGGCGCAGGACGCCGTCTTGCCCACCACGAAGCCCCAGCCGGCGAGGAAGCCCCACCACTCGCCGAGCCGCTCCCGGCCGTACACGTAGGTGCCGCCGGACACCGGGTACCGCGCAGCGAGCGCCGCCGAGCCGGCGGCGTTGCACCAGGCGACCACCGCGGCCAGGGTCAGGCCGAGCAGCAGCCCGCCCCCGGCCGCCGCCGCGGCCGGCGCGAACGCCGCGAACATCCCGGCGCCGACCATGGAGCTGACGCCGACCACCACGGCGTCCGCCGTCCCCAACCGCCGCCGCAGGTCCGCCACGCGATCACGCTAACCCCGCGCGGACGGCGACGACGGTCACGAAGTCGGCCCGCGGGATGGTCTCCGACGCCCAGGCGTACCGGTCCTGGCGGCCGGTGAGCCATCGGTCGACATGCACGGTGACTCCGTGGTCACTGGGACCGGGCGCCCACGGCGGCTGCCGTCAGAGCCGGCCGCCGCCGTGGGCGAAGGGCACGGCGCCTGCGGGTCCGGCGCCGGGTGCGATCACGGCGCCGTCCGTCCGCGGCAGCCAGTGCCGTGCCCGACATGGCTGAGCCTAGACGCCGGGAACCCGTTGCCCCGCATGAATAATCGGCCTCCACGGCGCGTCGCGCCGGGGTCCGTGGCGTGTCCGGCAGGGGGCGGTCAGCGAACGGGTGCCTCCAGGGCCGACGCGATGACCAGTGCCCGGGTCTCCTGCCAGGCCGGGGTGGCGATCTGCACCGACACCGGCAGGCCGTTGGCCGCACGGCCGTAGGGCACGCACACCGCCGGGGTGCCGGACAGGTTGAACAACGAAGTGGTGCGCGCGACGACGGCGTTGAGCTGGTGCTCCCGGCCGTCCAGGGTGACGGTCTCCGCGGTGAGCGGTGGCGCGGTGAGCACCGAACCCGGGGTGATGAGGGCGTCGACCCGGCTGAAGGCGTCGGCGACCTCGGCCTGGAGCAGCGCGCGCAGCCGCAGCGCGCGCAGGTAGTCGGCCGCGGTCACCAGCTGGCCCTCCAGCAGCAGGGCGCGGAAGGCGTCGCCGAACTCCCCGATCCGGTCCAGGTGCGCCTCGTGCATGGACGCGGCCTCGGCCGGGACGATGAGGTGCTTCGGCGCGTCCGGGTTGACCCGCCGCAGCAGCGGCATGGACACCGGCACCAGGGTGGCCCCGGCGGCGGCCAGGGCATCCTGCGCGGCGAGCACCGCGGCCGCGATGTCCGGCTCGCACAGGTCGGTGAACCACTCCGCGGGCACGCCGATCCGCACGCCGGTCAGGTCGGGCGGGCCCACCCCGAGGGCCGCGGCGTGGTCCTCCGCCGGGCGGTCCGCGCTGTACGGGTCCCCGGGGTCGTACCCGGCGAGCACGCCGAGCACGGGCGCGGCGTCCCGCACGCCGCGGGTGATGGTGCCCAGGTGGCCGAGCGTCCACGAGCAGGACACCGCACCGCGGCGGGAGATCCGGCCGTACGTGGGCTTGAACCCGACCACGCCGCACCAGGCGGCCGGCACCCGGATGGAGCCGCCCGCGTCGCTGCCGAGCGCGAGCGGGAGCTGACCGGCCCCGACCGCGGCCACCGACCCGGAGGACGAGCCGCCGGACATCCTGGTCAGGTCCCACGGGTTGCGGGTGCGGGCGTTGCGGCCGGCCTCGAACTCGTAGGTGGCGAGCTTGGCGACCAGGATCCCCCCGGCCGCGGCCAGCCGGCGCTGGGCCTCGGCGTCGCGCTCGGGCACGTGGCCGGCGTACAGCGCGGAGCCGTAGGAGGTGGGCACCCCGGCGGTGTCGATGGTGTCCTTCAGCCCGTACGGCACGCCCTCCAGCGGCCGCGCGGTGCCGTCGCGCCAGCGCCGTCCGGCCTCGTCGGCGGCCCGCAGGGCGGCCTCGGCGCACAGCGTGACCACGGCGC
>DASWTI010000033.1:0-10203 GCA_036402215.1 Pseudonocardiaceae bacterium | reverse complement strand
GCACCCCGCGACGGGGTGCCCGGCTCCGAGCCGTAGGTGCCCCGCGCTCGACCCGGTGAGGGGGGCCCGGGGAGCGCGGGGCAGCACGGGGGCCGTCAGGCGGCCGCCACCGGCGTCGCCAGGTAGTTCTCCAGCGCCTGGCGCACCCGGCTGCGCGCGCGGTGCAGCAGCACCCGCTGGTGCCCGTCGCCGATCTCCAGCAGCTCGGACACCTCGGACGTCGTCCACCCCTCGATGTCGCGCAGCGTGATCACCTCGCGCTGGCTGGGCGGGAGCTCGTCGATCGCCGCGGTCACCACGTCGCGCAGCTCGCGGGAGAGCATGCGGTCCTCGGGCAGCCGCGACCAGTCGTCACGCATGTGCTTCCAGTGGCCGGTGAACTCGCCGCTCTCCAGGAACAGGTCCGGCGACACGGCAGGCGCGTCGTCGCGCTCGAACGTGGACAGCGGCAGCGCGCGGCCCTCCTTGGCGGCCCGCCGGCGCGCCACGTTCACCAGGATGCTGCAGACCCACGTGCGGAACGACGCCCGGCCGGAGTAGGTGTCCAGCCCGCGCAGCACCGCGAGCCACGTCTCCTGGACCGCCTCCTCGGCGGTGGCGCGGTTGGGCGAATAGATCAGCGCCAGCCGCAGGAGCGTGGAGTGGTAGCCCGTGACGATGGCCCGGTACGCGGACTCGTCGCCCCGGCGCAATGCCTGCAGATCCACCTCGATCATGCCGCCGCGCCCTCGGCCCATTCGCGGTAGACCTTGAGGAGCTGCGATTCGAGTTCGACCGGCAACGGTTCGGCCGGCACCTCGGACACCACTTTCACGGCGACCATGACCTGATTGAAGTAGTCGTCGCAGCCGGTGCAGATCTGGAGGTGGTCGAGCAACCGTCGCATGGTCTCCTCGTCGAGCGCACCCTCCAGGCAGTCGGTCACCCGTTCCACGAGTTCGTTGCAGTGCATCTCGCCCATGCGGTCATGGTCCTGACCGGGGCTGGAGATCGGCTCGACCGGTGGTCGACGGTACCCCTGGCCTGCGGCTGCACCCCCCGCGCGACCAGCGGCGGAGGCCGCACGTGAGGAGATGCCACGTTCCGTGACCGGACCGGATGATGCTGGGGTGAGGATCGACGGATCCAGCCAACGGTGGTCCGGGAACTGACCCCGCGGCCGTGCGGACATCGTCGTGGAGAGGTCGGGTCGAGCGCCCTGATCACACAGGATCGAGTCCGGACTTCTTGATTGGAGCGCACATGCGTTTTATCTCCGGCAACCGCGACCTGACCGTGGCGGTCATCGGTCTCGGATATGTTGGTTCGTGCGTCGCGGCGGCGTTGGCCGAACGTGACGTGGACGTCGTCGGTATCGATGTCAACGACCGCCTGATCGACGAGATGTCGAACGGGTACTGCCGTTTCCAGGAGCCCGGACTCGCTGATCTTCTGTTCGCCGGAATGGCGAGCGGAAAGCTGCGGGTGACCACCGACTACGCCGCCGTCGCGGACGCCGACGTCGTGCTCATCACGGTCGGCACCCCGATCCGCAACGACGGCTCGCTCGCCGAGGACCAGCTGCGCGGCGCCTGCGCCGAGCTGGCCACGCACCTGCGCCGCGGCCAGCTGCTGGTGCTCAAGAGCACCGTGCCGCCGGGCACCACGCGGGGCCTGGTCCTGGACCTGCTCCAGGAGAGCGGCCTGGTCGGCGGCGTGGACTTCGGCCTGGCGTTCACCCCGGAGCGGCTCGCGGAGGGCAACGCGCTCAACGAGCTGCGCTCCTTCCCGATCGTGGCCGGCGGCCTGGACGCGGAGAGCGCGGCGGACGCCGCCGAGTTCTGGAAGCAGGTGCTGGGCGTCGAGGTGATCCCGCTGGACTCGCTGGAGGCCGCGGAGATCGTCAAGCTCGCCGACAACTGGTGGATCGACCTGAACATCGCGCTGGCCAACGAGCTGGCCAAGTTCTCCGCGCTCTACGGGGTGGACGTCATGGACGTCATCCCCGCGGCGAACACCATCCCCAAGGGCCGCGGCAACGTGAACATCCTGCTGCCCAGCGTCGGCGTCGGCGGTTCCTGCCTGACCAAGGACCCGTGGATGGTGTGGCACTCCGCCCGCGAGCGCGGCCTGGAGATCCTCACCGCCGCGGCCGGCCGCGAGGTGAACGCCGGCATGCCGGAGTACACCGCGCAGCTGGTGATCGACGAGCTGGCCAGGGCCGGCAAGCACATCACCGAGGCCCGCATCGCGGTGCTCGGCGTGGCGTTCAAGAACAACACCGGCGACCTGCGGGCCACGCCCACCGAGGGCACCATCCGGGCGCTCGCCAAGGCCGGCGCCGACGTGCGGCTGTACGACCCGCTGGTGGACGCCGACGAGGCGGAGCAGATCTTCGACCTGCGGCCGGTGCCGGAGCTGCTGGACGCGGTGCGCGACGCCGACTGCATCGCCGTGCTGGCCCTGCACCACGAGTTCGAGGACATCGACTTCGGCGCGCTGCCGGTGGCCGGCGACTGCCTGGTGTTCGACGGCCGGGCCTACTACCCCAAGAGCAAGGTGGCGGAGCTGCGCGCGCAGGGCTACCGCTACCGCGGGATCGGGCGGTGACCATGTCCAGGATCGTGGTGACGGGCGGCTGCGGCTTCATCGGCAGCCACCTCGTGGAGAAGCTGATCGCCCAGGGCGACCAGGTGACCATCGTCGACGGCGCGCCGCCGCCGGAGCACCAGGCGCTGGCCCGCGAGCACGCCCGCTTCGTGCGCGCCGACATCAGGGACCCGGAGGCGCTGGCCGCGGCGATCACCCCGGACGTCGACCTGGTGTACCACCTGGCCGCCGTGGTCGGCGTGGACCAGTACCTGGCCCGGCCGCTGGACGTCATCGACATCAACTTCACCGGCACCCGCAACGTGCTGGACCTGGCCTGCCGGGCGGACGCCAAGGTGGTGCTGGCCAGCACCAGCGAGGTGTTCGGCAAGAACCCGGCGGTGCCGTGGTCCGAGGACAGCGCCCGGGTGCTCGGCAGCACCGCGGCCGACCGCTGGTCCTACGCCTCCGGCAAGGCGCTCGCCGAGCACCTGACGTTCGCCTTCGGCCGCCAGCACGGCCTGGCCGCGACGATCGTGCGGTACTTCAACGTGTACGGGCCGCGCCAGCGCGCCGCGTACATCGTGAGCCGGTCGGTGCACCGGGCCCTGCACGGCGAGAGCCTCACCGTGTACGACGGCGGCCGCCAGACCCGCTGCTTCACGTACGTGGAGGACGCGATCGCCGGCACCATGCTGGCCGCCGCCAGCCCCCGGGCCCTCGGCCAGGCGTTCAACATCGGCAGCATGGTGGAGACCACGGTGGCCGAGGCCGTCGCGCTCATCTCCGAGCTCACCGGCTCGCGCTCGCCGATCGTCACGGTGGACACCGGCGCCAAGCTCGGCGCCGCCTACGAGGACCTGGCCCGCCGCGTGCCGGACAACACCAAGGCGCGCACGGTGCTGGGCTGGGAGTGCACGACCTCGCTGCGCGACGGCCTCACGCGGACCATCGAGTGGGCCAGGAACAGCCCGTGGTGGCTCGCCGTACCGGACAGCGGCGCCGCCTGACCGCTCGCGCGGAAATGGTCCCGGAATTGTTCCGGCCCGGAGCGGCGGTACATGATGGACGTTGCCCGGGCGTCACACAACAGTTTCTCCGCAGTTTCCGCACCGTGGCGTCAATTGCGCACGTCAGGAGATGTACGCCCCCGCTTCCGCGGTGACGATGGAATGGTGGTGGGCCGATCGGTCGCCCATGGTGCAGATCCGCGACGTGATCTTCACGTAGTCCAATCGGTAAGGGAGAACGAGCATGACCATCACTGAGCACTCGCCCGAGGTGCAGGCCCGGCTCGACGCCTACTACGGCGAGTTCACCAGCGAGCGGGAGAAGGACGTGCTCAGCGTCCCGCTGAAGCTGGTCGGCGCCTGGGCCGAGAACGACGCCAACGGCGTGGCCGACACGTTCACCGAGGACGGCACGCTCATCCTCCCCGGTGACGTGCTGAAGAAGGGCCGCGAGGAGATCCGCGCGTTCATGGCCGCCGCCTACGCCGGCCCGTTCAAGGGCACCGGCGTCACCGGTCAGCCCGTCGACGTGCGGTTCGTCACCGACGACGTCGCGCTGATCCGCACGCACGGCGGCATCCTCGCCCCCGGCGAGACCGAGATCGTGCCGGAGCTCGCGGTGCGCTCCACCTGGGTCTGCGTCAAGCAGGACGGCACCTGGTACCTGGCCGGCTACCAGAACAGCCCGCGCGGTGGCGAGAAGGCCACGCTGCGCTGGTGACCGACGGACCGGCCGACCCACAGGACAAGGAGACCAGGAATGTCGGGTAGCAGGGCGACGGCGATTCTCGCCAGGCACGGCGTCGAGGAGGACTTCGACTTCTACCGCTCGTTCACGAGCGAGGAGGAGAAGGCCGCCCTCACGGTGCCGCAGCGTATTCAGGAGGGGTGGGCGAGGAACGACGCCGATTTCTTCGCGAGTCACTTCGTGGAGAACGGCAGCCTGCTCATGAAGGACACCCAGCTCACGAGCCGCGACGAGATCCGGGACTACATGGCCGCCGGGTTCCAGGGCCCGCTGAAGGGTGCCCGGGTGTCGGGCTGGCCGATCTCGGTCAAGTTCCTCAGCGACGACGTCGCCATGGTCGTCACGCAGGGCGGGATCATGTTCGAGGGCCAGACCGAGGTGGCACCGGAGAACGTGATCCGCGCCATGTGGGTGCTGGTCGACCGGGACGGCGAGTGGCAGCTGTTCTCCCACCAGAGCAGCCCCGTCAAGGGCTGACCGCAGGGGAGCGGGTGGCTCCCGGCAGGGCGACGGTCGTGACGGACCGGACGCCCGGCCGGGAGCCTCGTCATGTCCGGGCCACGCCGCCGGCCCCCTCTGACCTGCGCGGATGCGCTCCGCGAGACCGCCGTCGCAGTGCGCACTCAAAGAGATGTGGTGCCACCGGCCGGGCACCGACCATGGGAACGCGCGGACCACCCGGGCCGCCGTCCCGGCGATCCGCCGGCGATCGCCCGGCCCGTGAGGGCCGCCGCGGCGCGGCCGGCACGCGAACTTCCGCCATCGCACGAACACGAGGAGAGAAGCATGTCGAACAAGGCAGCGTCGCTGGTCGCCCAGGCCAAGCAGTGGGCCACCTACTACGGCGGGTTCACCCAGGGCGAGGAGGCGGCCGTGTACACCGCCCCGCTGCGCGTGCGCGCCGCGTGGGACAACAACGACGCCGACGCGCTGGCCGACGTCTTCATCGACAACGGCAGCCTGCTGGACGGCGACGAGCAGCTCAACGGCCGCGAGGCCATCCGCGCCTACATGACCGAGGCCTTCCGCACCCACCACAAGGGCACCAAGGTCATCGACCAGCCGCTGGAGATCCGCAAGATCAGCCAGGACGTGGCGATCGCGATCAGCGACGGCGGGATCGTCCCCGAGGGCGCCACCGAGATCCCGCCCACCGGCAAGGTGCGCGTCATGTGGGTCGTCGTGCGCCAGGACGGCGACTGGAAGCTCGCCTCCTACCAGTCCAGCCCGGTCAAGGGCTGAGCGGCGCCGGGCCGGGAGTGCAGATGATCAACGTCTTCCAGCCGACGCTGGGCGCCGAGGAGGCCGAGGTCCTCCGCGAGGTGTTCGAGTCGAACTGGCTCGGCCACGGCCCGCGCACCCGCAAGTTCGAGGCGGAGTTCGCCGGCCACCTCGGCGCCACGCCCGAGCAGCTCGTGTTCATCAACTCGGCGACGTCGGGGCTGTTCCTCACCGCCGAGCTGCTGGACCTGGGTCCGGCCGACGACGTGGTCCTGCCGTCGATCAGCTTCGTCGGGGCGGCGAACGCCATCTCGGCGACGGGCGCCCGGCCGGTGTTCTGCGACGTGGACCCGCGCACCCTGAACCCCACGGCCGAGGACATCGAGCGCGTCCTCACCCCGCGCACCAAGGCGGTGCTGATCCTGCACTACGGCGGCCAGCCGGGCGACGTGGTGCGGATCGCCGAGCTGTGCCGGGAACGCGGCCTGCTGCTCGTCGAGGACGCGGCGTGCGCCGTGTCCTCGCGGGTGGACGGCGTGGCCTGCGGCACCTTCGGCGACATCGCCATGTGGAGCTTCGACTCGATGAAGGTCCTGGTCACCGGCGACGGCGGCATGCTCTACGTGCGCGACGCCGAGCTCGCCGAGCGGGCGCACCGGCTGGCCTACCACGGGCTGCACCACGCCAGCGGGTTCGCCGCCGCGGCCAAGGTGCCGGCCCGCTGGTGGGAGCTCGACGTGCGGGACTTCGGCCGGCGCATCGTCGGCAACGACGTGACCGCCGCGCTCGGCAGCGTGCAACTGCGCAAGCTGCCGGACTTCATCGCCCGGCGCGCGGAGATCGCGGCCGCCTACGACCGGCTGCTGGACGGCGTGCCGGGCCTGGTGCTGCCGCCGCCGCTGCCGGCCGGGCACACCACCTCGCACTACTTCTACTGGGTCCAGCTCGACCCGGCGATCCGCGACCAGGTGGCCGCCGCCCTGCTCGAACGCGGCGTCTACACCACCTTCCGGTACGCGCCGCTGCACAAGGTGCCGGCCTACCGCGCCACCGCCGACCTGCCCGGCGCCGAGGAGGCGTCGGACCGCACCTTGCTGCTGCCCATGCACCAGGGCCTGTCCGACGACGACGTCGCGACGGTGGCCGCCGAGCTGGCCGGCGCGGTGCGCGACCGCACCTGATCGCCCGGCCGATCCCGAAAGGAACCGCGGAGATGAGTGACCTGAAGGCGCAGATCCTGGACGAGGTGCGGAGGTACCACCGCGAGGTCCAGCCGGACAGGACCTTCGTGCCGGGGGTCACCGAGATCTGGCCGACCGGCGCCGTGCTCGACGAGGACGACCGGGCCGCGATCGTCGAGGCCGCGCTGTCCCTGCGGATCGCCGCCGGGGCCAGCACCCAGCAGTTCGAGTCGGCGCTGGCCCGGCGGCTGCGGCTGCGCAAGGCCCACCTGACGAACTCCGGTTCCTCGGCCAACCTGCTCGCGGTGTCCGCCCTCACCTCGCCGCAGCTCGGTGACCGCCGGCTGCGGCGCGGTGACGAGGTGATCACCCCGGCCGCGGCGTTCCCGACCACGGTCAACCCGATCGTGCAGAATGGCCTGGTGCCGGTGTTCGTGGACGTGGAGCTGGCCACGTACAACACCACGGTGGACATGGTCGCCGCGGCGATCGGCCCGAAGACCAGGGCGATCATGATCGCGCACACCGTCGGCAACCCGTACGAGGTCGACGAGATGGCGAAGCTGGCCAAGGAGCACGACCTGTTCCTCATCGAGGACAACTGCGACGCGCTGGGCTCGCTGTACGACGGAAAGCCGACCGGCAGCTTCGGCGACCTGGCCACCATCAGCTTCTACCCGGCGCACCACGTGACGATGGGCGAGGGCGGCTGCGTGCTCACCTCGAACCTGCAGCTCGCGCGGATCGTCGAGTCGCTGCGCGACTGGGGCCGCGACTGCTGGTGCGTGCCGGGCAACAGCAACACGTGCTTCAAGCGCTTCGAGTGGCAGCTCGGCACCCTGCCGGCCGGCTACGACCACAAGTACATCTACTCGCACGTCGGCTACAACCTGAAGCCCACCGACACCGCCGCGGCGCTCGGCCTGTCCCAGTTCGCCAAGCTGGACACGTTCATCGCGGCCCGCCGCCGCAACTGGCAGCGGCTGCGCGAGGGCCTCGACGGTGTGCCGCACCTGCTGCTGCCTGAGCACAGCCCGCGCGCCGAGCCGAGCTGGTACGGCTTCGTCATCACGGTCCGCCCGGACGCCCCGTTCACCTCCTCGGAGCTGATCGACTTCCTGGAGGACCGCAAGATCGGCACCCGGCGGCTGTTCGCCGGCAACATCACCCGGCACCCGGCGTACACCGGCCAGGAGTGCCGCGTGGTGGGCGAGCTGACCAACAGCGACATCATCACCGAGCACACCTTCCACGTGGGCGTGTACCCGGGGCTGACCGACGAGATGATCGACTACGTGGTCGCCTCGACCAAGGAGTTCGTGGCGGC
Organism: Pseudonocardiaceae bacterium; assembly: GCA_036402215.1. Classification (GTDB taxonomy): domain Bacteria; phylum Actinomycetota; class Actinomycetes; order Mycobacteriales; family Pseudonocardiaceae; genus DASXTS01. Next base: position 2,148 of record DASWTI010000033.1, on the reverse strand, counting down.
CCGCGGCTGACCACGACGTACGTGAACACCCCGGGCCGGGCTCGTCCGTACGAGCCCGGCCCGGTCGCACGAGAACACCTCGAGGTGAAATCCAGGCCGTTCCGAGGTCCGCTCGATACCGGGCTGCGACCGTGGGACGTCGCTACAGATCCCCGTGGGCCGCGACCGGTCCCACGACACAGCCCTTGGTGGCCCCCGCACCGGGAGCGTGGCGCGGCCGCGTCCCCCGACGGCCACCGCGATCAGGAGGGGAGAGTCCGATGGCCGACACACAGCCGGTGACCGAGCTGTTGCCGTTGAGCGCACCGGGTTCCGCCGTCACCGACTGGGCGCACGCCGCCCAGCAGCTCGCCGAGTCGCCCACGTTCTGGCTGGCCACCGTTCGCCCCGACGGGCGCCCGCACGTCATGCCGGTGCTCGGCGCCTGGGTGGACGGCGCGCTCGCCGTCTGCACCCCGGGCGTCACCCGCAAGGCCAAGAACCTCACGGCCAACCCGCAGTGCGTCATGACCGTCAACCGCGGCACGCTCGACCTCGTGGTCGAGGGCGAGGCCAAGCTCGTCACCGACGAGGTCGGCCAGCAGGCGATCGGCGACGCCTTCGCCGCCAAGTACGGCTGGAAGGTGGCGCTGCGCGAGGGCACGTTCTTCGCCGACAACGGCAGCGGGCTCGGCGAGATGCCGTACTCGGTGTTCCGCGTCGGCCCGACCACCGCCTTCGGCCTGAACACGGACCAGGGCTTCGCCGTCACGCGGTGGCGGTTCTAGGAAGGATCCGGCATGGACACCCCCACCGCGGCGGGGACGCTGCGCGCGGGCCGGCGGGAGTGGATCGGGCTCGCGGTGCTCGCGCTGCCCACCCTCCTGGCCGCCCTCGACTTCAGCGTGCTCTTCCTCGCCCTGCCCTTCCTGGGCGCGGACCTGCAGGCCAGCAACGCACAACTGCTCTGGATCACGGACATCTACGGCTTCATGGTGGCGGGCTTCCTGGTCACCATGGGCACGCTCGGCGACCGGATCGGGCGGCGCAAGCTGCTGATGATCGGCGCCGCGGTGTTCGGCGCCGTCAGCATCGTCGCGGCGTACGCGACCTCGGCCGAAATGCTCATCCTGGCCAGGGCGGTGCTGGGCATCGCCGGGGCCACGCTCGCGCCGTCGGTCCTGGCGCTCATCACCAACATGTTCCGTGACCCGCGGCAGCGGGCCACCGCGATCAGCCTGTGGGCCACCTGCCTGCTGGCCGGCGTCGCGATCGGCCCGATCGTCGGCGGTGTCCTGCTGGAGGTCTTCTGGTGGGGGTCGGTGTTCCTGATCGGCGTGCCGGTCATGGTCATCCTGTTGCTCACCGCGCCGTTCCTGCTGCCGGAGTTCCGTGACGAGGAGGCCGGCCGGCTCGACCTGGTCAGCGTCGCGCTCTCGCTGGCGGCGATCCTGCCGATCATCTACGGCCTCAAGGACCTGGCCGAGAACGGGTTCGGCGGGGTGCCGGTGCTGGCCATCGTGGCCGGTGGGGCGTTCGGCGCGCTGTTCGTCGGCCGGCAGCGGCGGCTCACCCACCCGCTGCTCGACATGCGGCTGTTCGGCAACCGCTCGTTCAGCGCGGCGCTCGGCATCCATCTGCTCGGCTCGCTGCTGGTCGGCGGCGTGGGCTTCTTCTACGCGCAGTACCTGCAGCTCGTGCACGGGCTGGAACCGCTGCGGGCCGGGCTCTGGCTCATCCCGGACGCGCTCGGCCTGATCGCCGGCGCGCTGATCTCGCCGGTCATCGCCCGGCGGGTCCGGCCGGGCACCGCGATCGCGCTCGGCATGGCCGTGATGGCCGTCGGCTTCCTCATGCTCACCCAGGTGGAGACCACGTCCGGCCTGGTGTTCGTGGTGAGCGGCGTGGTCCTGGTGTCGCTGGGCATCGCGCCCTCGTTCGTGCTGAGCACCGACCTGGTGGTCGGCTCCGTGCCGCCCACCAAGGCCGGCTCGGCCTCCTCGCTCTCGGAGACCGGCGGTGAGCTGGGCATCGCGCTCGGCGTCGCCCTGCTGGGCAGCGTCGGCGCGGCCGTCTACCGGATGCAGCTCGCCGAGACCATGCCGTCCGGGTTGCCCGGCGAGGCCGTGACGGCCGCCGAGGAGAGCCTGGCGGCGGCCGCCGACGCGG
>DASWTI010000032.1:0-2492 GCA_036402215.1 Pseudonocardiaceae bacterium | reverse complement strand
GGCCGGCGTGCGCGGCCCGGGACCGGACCGGCACCTGGCGCCGGAGATCGCCGCGGCCGAGCGGGTGGTGCGCGGCGGCGCGCTGCTGGAGGCGGTGGCCGCCCACGTGGACGACCGGACGACGGTGGACAGGAGGCTGTGGTGAGCAGGGAGGTACGGGCCGCGCGCGGCACGACGATGACCGCGCGGTCCTGGCAGACCGAGGCAGCGCTGCGGATGCTGCACAACAACCTCGACCCGGACGTCGCGGAGCGGCCACAGGACCTGGTGGTCTACGGCGGCTCCGGCCGGGCCGCCCGGGACTGGCCGAGCTTCGAGGCGATCACCCGCGAGCTCACCGACCTGCGCGAGGACGAGACGCTGCTCGTGCAGTCCGGCCGCCCGGTCGGCGTGCTGCGCACCCACGAGTGGGCGCCGCGGGTGCTCATCGCGAACTCGAACCTGGTGCCGGACTGGGCCACCTGGCCGGAGTTCCGCCGCCTGGAGGCCGCCGGCCTCACCATGTACGGCCAGATGACGGCCGGCTCGTGGATCTACATCGGCACCCAGGGCATCCTGCAGGGCACCTACGAGACGTTCGCCGCGGTGGCCGCCAAGCGCTTCGGCGGCTCGCTGGCCGGCACCCTCACGGTGACCGCCGGCCTCGGCGGCATGGGCGGCGCGCAGCCGCTCGCCGTCACCATGAACGGCGGAGTGGCCCTGGTCGTCGAGTGCGACCCGGAGCGCATCCGGCGCCGCCTGGAGACCCGCTACCTGGACGAGCGGGCCGACGACCTGGACGACGCCGTGCGGCGCTGCGAGGCGGCGCGGTCCGAGCGCCGCGCGCTGTCCGTCGGGGTGCTCGGCAACGCCGCCGAGGTGCTGCCGGAGTTGTTGCGCCGCAACGTCTCCGTCGACATCGTCACGGACCAGACGTCGGCCCACGACCCGCTGGCCTACCTGCCGCGCGGCGTCGAGCTCACCGACTGGCACGACTACGCCGAGCGCAAGCCCGACGAGTTCACCGACCGCGCGCGCGAGTCGATGGCCGAGCACGTGGGCGCCATGGTCGGCTTCCTGGACGCCGGCGCCGAGGTCTTCGACTACGGCAACTCGCTGCGCGGCGAGGCCAAGCTCGGCGGCTGCGAGCGGGCGTTCGACTTCCCCGGCTTCGTGCCGGCGTACATCCGGCCGCTGTTCTGCGAGGGCCGGGGCCCGTTCCGCTGGGCGGCGCTGTCCGGCGACCCGGCGGACATCGCGGCCACCGACCGCGCCGTCCTGGAGCTCTTCCCGGACAACGAGCCGCTGGCCCGGTGGATCAGGATGGCCGGCGAGCGGGTGGCCTTCCAGGGGTTGCCGGCCCGCATCTGCTGGCTCGGCTACGGCGAGCGGCACCTGGCCGGGCTGCGGTTCAACGAGCTGGTGGCGAGCGGCGAGCTGTCCGCGCCGGTGGTGATCGGCCGCGACCACCTGGACTGCGGCTCGGTGGCCTCGCCCTACCGGGAGACCGAGGCGATGGCCGACGGCTCCGACGCGATCGCCGACTGGCCGCTGCTGAACGCCCTGGTGAACACGGCGTCCGGGGCGTCCTGGGTGTCGCTGCACCACGGCGGCGGCGTGGGCATCGGCCGCTCGCTGCACGCCGGGCAGGTGAGCGTCGCCGACGGCACCCCGCTCGCCGCGGCCAAGCTGGAGCGGGTGCTCACCAACGACCCGGCGATGGGCGTGCTGCGGCACGTGGACGCGGGCTACGACCGGGCCAAGGAGGTCGCCGCGGACCGCGACGTGCGCATCCCGATGGACCCGGCGTGAGCCTCGACGCGCTCTGGGCCGACCTCGGCGGCATCGGCCGCGACGGCACCCGGGGCGGCTTCTCGCGGCACGGCTACGACGCGGCCGAGCTGACGCTGCGGGAGTGGTTCGTCGCCGAGGCCACCGGCCGCGGCCTCGGCGTGGAGACCGACCGCAACGGCAACATCTGGGCCTGGTGGGGCGAGCCCGGCCCGGACGCCGTGGTCACCGGCTCGCACCTGGACTCGGTGCCCGGCGGCGGCGCGTTCGACGGCCCGCTCGGCGTGGTGAGCGCGCTGCTCGCGGTGGACACGTTGCGGGCCGGCGGTTTCCGGCCGCGGCGGCCGCTCGCCGTGGTGGTGTTCGCGGAGGAGGAGGGCGGCCGGTTCGGCGTGCCCTGCCTGGGCTCGCGGCTGCTCACCGGGGCCATCGAGCCGGCCAGGGCGCTCGCGCTGCGCGACCCGGACGGAGTGACGCTCGCCGAGGCCATGTCCCGCAGCGGGCTCGACCCGGCGGCCGCCGGCCGCGACGACGAGGCGCTGCGCCGGATCGGCGTGTTCGTCGAGCTGCACGTCGAGCAGGGCCGCGGCCTGGTGGACCTGGGCGCGCCGATCGGGGTGGCGAGCTCGATCCTGGCGCACGGCCGGTGGCGGCTGCGGTTCACCGGCGAGGGCAACCACGCCGGCAGCACCGCGATCGGGGACCGGCGCGACCCGATGCTG
>DASWTI010000031.1:0-2092 GCA_036402215.1 Pseudonocardiaceae bacterium | reverse complement strand
CCGGCCAGGCCCTCCAGCGTGCCGCCGCAGCCGGCCAGGCCGAGGGTGGCGACGCCCAGCACGGCGGCGGTGAGCGCCCGGCGGGCACGGGTGATCACGGTGGTACGCATGGGTTTTCCTCTCTCAGCTGCCCAGGCACAGGGCGTTCTGCGGCAGGGTCTGGGAGCGCTCGGCGATGGTGCCGAGGTACTCCGTCTCGCCCTCGATCTTGAGCTTGGGTTTGCCCGGCAGGCGTTCGCTGATCCGGTCCAGCAGGTCGGAGCCGACGGCGAAGCCGACCCCGCCGCCGCCCTTGATCAGCAGATCGGCGCGGACGCACTTGGGGATCGACATGCTCAGCGCGGAGCCGTTGGTCACGCCCGCCGAGGTGCGCAGCTTGACGTAGACGCCGCCCATCGTCCCCGGCACGCCGAGGCCCAGCATGAAGCGGAACTCCGCGCCCACCACCAGGCCGCTCGGGCCGAGCGAGATGCCGCTGATCGAGTCCATGATGCTGGTGATCACGGAGAACGCCGGCGACGTGGCCGCGCCGTTCTCCACGCCGACCGGGCCGTCCAGACCCCAGCGGCCGTGCGCCGTGAGCGTCGCGTTCTTCCCGGTCAACGCCGTCTCGGCGAACACCTTGACCTTCATGTTGAACACCATCGGCACGCCGCCCACCAGGAAGCCCTTGTTCACCACCTCGGCGGGGACCTCGACGCGCACCTTCTGGTTGTCGTTGACGCCGTTCGCGGCGCCGGCGTGCAGGTTCAGGTCGAGGTACCGCAGGCCGGTCACGGTGAACGCGCTGCCGGCCACGGCGCCCGCCCTGAGCACCACGTCGGCGGCCAGCCGCAGCGAGCTGTAGCCGAGCGTGATGTCCGCGCCGAGCTTGAGGTTCTCCGAGCGCTTGTTGCTGAGCGAGACGGTGAGCGCCTTGGCGTCGACGGCCGTGGTCACGCCCCAGTCGCCGACCGAGAAGTCGATCTTCGACCGGTTCGGCGTCGGCAGCCCGCCGCCGTCCTGGCGCAGCCGCACCAGCGGGCCGTGCCCGAGCCGCGGCAGCTCCGTCTCCTCGGCGGTCGGCTCGCCCAGCGTGCCCGGCAGGTCCGGCACGAGTTGCACGGTCGCGTCGGCGAGGTCGCCCGCGTCCAGCTCGGTGTCCAGCGTCAGCCGGCCGTCACGGATCACCTCGGTCAGCTGCACCGGGGCGAGGGCCACGGTCACCGCGTCGCCGTCTCGGCGCAGGTCGGCGACCCGGCCGGCGGCCCGCGCGGTCAGGAACATCACCTCGCCGGGTTCCAGCCCGTCCAGCCCCGTCGCGGCCGCGTCGAGCGTCCACGTCAGGCCGTCCGCGCTGACCGCCCGCACGACGCCGGCACCGCCGTCCACCACGACGACGTCCGGCTGGTACGTGATTCCCTCGGCGGACGCCGGCGCGGCCCTCCCGTACGGCGAGTCGTCCGCCGGCGCGGCCTGCTGCCGCAGCGGGTTGCCGATCGTGGTGCCGCAGCCCGACACCGCGCCCAGCACGGCGGCGAGCGCGATCCATCGGCGGACAGGGATGCTCATCGTTCTCCTCCGGTGATCGGCTCACCCATCCAGGCCGCCGGCGTGATCCGGTCGACCCGCCAGCCCGCCGCCGTCGCCGCCGCGCTCACCGTCTCGGCGTCGGGCCCCTCCACCAAGGCCAGCACCACGTCGTCGGCCACCAGGTGAACGGCACCCATCAGCCGCGCCGGCGCCCCGGCCGGCATCACCGGCACCGGCTCCGGCGCCGCCACCCCCGCGGACCTGTCGTGGCGCTCGTAGCGCTCCAGTGCGAACAGCACCCCCCGGACGCTAGGGACGGACCGGTCTCACCGAATCGGGTGTTTCCCTACCCAATGGCGCCAGCCGGGTGGCGCGGTCGGTGCGTCAGTGGGTGCGGAGGGCCTCGCCGAGCTGGGCGCGGGAGGTGATGGCGAGCTTGGCGTACACCCGGGCCAGGTTGGCCTCGACCGTCTTGGGGGAGACGAAGAGGGCGTCGGCGATGGCGCGGTTGGTGCGGCCCTCGGCGGCCAGCCGCGCGACGCGCTCCTCGGTGGGGGTGAGGGCGGTGGCGGCGGGGGCC
>DASWTI010000030.1:0-7147 GCA_036402215.1 Pseudonocardiaceae bacterium | reverse complement strand
CCCGAGCACGGTGACGAACGCGGCCGGCACACCGTCCAGCGCGTGGGCGGTGACCAGCACGGCGCAGGCCAACGCGATCGCCACCCGCAACCACCAGGCCGGGACCTGCCGTCCCGCCTCGGCGAGCGGCACCACCCGCGGCGGCGACGGCGTGGTCATCGGCTCGACCTCGCGGTGGCGCGGCGGCGGTGGCTGCCGGCGAGCCGGCGCAACGCGGACCCCACCGCCGGGCCGGAGCTCCACGGCAGCACCGGCACGCCGTGCGCGGCGAGCGCGTCCAGCCGCACCCGCCGCTCCGCCCGCAGGATTCCCAGCGCCGCCTGGCCCCACGGCGTCTCCTCGTCGGCCACCAGCGGCCCGGGCAGCACGTCCACCGCGATCACCAGGTGGCCGCGCCGGGCGGCGAGCACGGTGGTGCGGGTGACGGCGTCGTCGAGGAACGGCGAGAGCACCAGCACGGTGGCGCCGGGCGGCACGAGCTGCGGCGGCAGCACCGACCGCGGCGACCAGCCGGCCGCGCGGGCGGAGAGCACCAGCCGGTGCCGCAGCCGCAGCAGGTGCCGCGCGCCGCTGCCCGGCGGCACGTGCAGCTGCGGCCGGCCGAGGTCCGCCAGGCCCACCCGGTCGCCCTGCCGCAGGTAGCTGGTGGCGAGGGCCGACGCGGCGCGCACCGCGACGTCCAGGCTGCTCGGCTCGGCCTGCGACAGGCCGCTGCCGGCGGGCGCACCCGTGGGGTCGCTCCAGGTGGCCAGCGAGGGACCGACATCCACCCTGGTGTCCAGCGCGATGAGCACGTCGGCGTCGGCGTCGGCGTGCCGCTCGCGGACGTGCAGCGCGCCGCTGAGCGGGAACCCGGCGCGCAGCGACACCCGCCAGTCCACCCGGCGCAGCCGGTCGCCCGGCGCGAACCGCCGGATGTCCCGCAGGTCCGTGGAGTCGCCGGGCCGCCGGGAACGGTGCGCGCCGACCAGCCCGGCGGCCCGCGGCGGCAGCGCGCCGGCCGGGAACGGGTCCACCGGCGGCAGCACGATCTGGCGGGTGGCGCCGCCGACCACCGGCCCGTACACGGTCATGCCGTCCAGGCCGCCCACCAGGTGGTCGGTGCGCAGCACGAGGGCCTCGCCCCAGCCCTCGGTCCCCGGCGGGCAGGTGAGCCGGTAGCGGCCGGCCGGCAGCACGTGCACCCGCCCCGGCCCGGACGTCCCGGGGGACGGCAGCCGCAGCGCCAGGATCTCGGTGCCCGGCCCGCAGTCCACGTCCACCGTCAGCGTCCGCTCGCTGGCACCGTCCACGATGCGCGCCGTGGGCATCGGCCGCACCTGCGGCACCTGCCCGGCACGGCCGGCGAGCGCGGCGACCACCGCCACCAGCAGCGGCGCGCCGACGAGCAGCACGTCGAGGCGGTGCGTGAGGGCGCCGAACGCGACCAGGCCGACGCCGAGCAGCAGGCCGCGGCGCAGCGCGTCGGTGGGTTCCCAGTGCGCCCCGGTGCGCCGGCGCAGCGCCTGCCGCAGCCGGTGCGCGCGGCCGCCGCCGAGCCTGGAGTCGACGCCGGCGTTGGCGAACGGGTTGACCACGCCTACGTCCTGACGCGCGTGGTGGCCGGCGTGGGCACGCTGCCGAGCAGCTCGGTCACCACCTGCACCGCTGTGGTCCCGGAGGTCCAGGTCTCCGGCCGCAGCGTGAGGCGGTGCGCGAGCGCGGGCAGGGCGCACTCCTTGACGTCCTCGGGGAGCACGTAGTCGCGGCCGTCGATCACCGCCAGGGCCCGGGCCACCAGCGTCAGCGCGAGCGAGCCGCGCGGCGAGGCGCCCACCTCGACGGCCGGGTGCCGCCGGGTCGCGGTGACCAGGTCGATGCAGTAGTCCAGCACGTCGGGGTCCACCTCGACGCGCTCCACGCCGGCCTGCAGCTCGCGCAGCCGGGCGGCGTCCACCACCGGCTCGACGCTGGTCTCCTCGCGCTGCCGGGCCAGGCGGCGGCGCAGCACCTCCAGCTCCTCGGACGGCTCGGGGTAGCCGACGTCCAGCCGCAGCAGGAAGCGGTCGAGCTGCGCCTCCGGCAGCGGGTAGGTGCCCTCGTACTCGATGGGGTTGGCGGTGGCCAGCACGTGGAACGGCGCGGGCAGCACGAAGGTCCGGCCCTCGACGGTCACCTGGCGCTCCTGCATGGCCTCCAGCAACGCGGACTGCGTCTTCGGCGGCGTGCGGTTGACCTCGTCGGCGAGCAGCAGCCCGGCGAAGATCGGCCCGGCGCGGAACTCGAAGTCACGGCGCGCGGGGTCGTAGAAGAACGAGCCGGTGACGTCGGCCGGCAGCAGGTCAGGGGTGCACTGCAGGCGCCGGAACTCCAGGCCGAGGGCCTGGGCGAGCGAGCGGGCCATGAGCGTCTTGCCGAGGCCCGGCATGTCCTCCAGCAGCACGTGGCCGCCGGCCAGCACGGCGGCGAGCGCGAGCCGCAGCGGCCGCTCGCTGCCGACCACCACGGTCCCCACCCGGTCCAGGACCGCCCGGCACACGCCGGCCATCTGCTCGACATCCGGGGTGGTGGCCGTCGACATCAGTCCTCCTCGAGGCGGGCGATCAGCGCCGCCGTGGTGGTGGGGTCCGGCAGGGCCGCGTCGGCCGCCGTGACCAGCTGGAGCAGCTGCGGGCCCAGCACGCCTGCCGCGCGCGGGTCGTGCAGCTCCTCGATGCCCGCGCGGCGCAGCTTCGCCAGGGCCAGCGCGGCGAGCCGCCGTTGCAGGCGGGAGCGGAAGCGGGCCGGGTTGTCGTGCGCCTCGGAGAGCCGGCTGGCGAGCGAGGCGGCGGAGTGCTCGGTGGCCCGGCCCGGCGCCTCCGGCAGCGGCGCCCACACCGGCTCCACGCCGGTCGGCGAGAGCAGCACCATGAACGCGAACAGGGTCACCGGCACGCCCAGCAGCGCCGACCAGAAGTAGGCCACGCCGCCGAAGAACGACATGCAGACCACGGCGACGCAGCCGATGAGCACGGCGCCGGCCAGCGCGACGGCGGGGCGCAGCCCGCTGCCGAGCACCGAGCGGCCGGTCACGTGCCGGCCCGTTCCAGGGTGCCGACGATCCGCTCCAGCGCGGCGGTGGCCCGCCGCACGTCGTCCTCGGTGACCGGACGCGAGCTGAACCGGGCGCGCTGGTAGAGCCGGCACAGCTGGTCCAGGGTGTCGCCGTCGACGCGCAGCTCGGTGAGCACGGACGCGGTGTACTCGGTCGGCGTCTGGTGCGCGGCCCGCCGGGTGCCGAGGTCCGCGCCGGCCCGCTCCAGGGTCTGCCAGGCCCGCACCACCGCGTCCGACGGGTCGCTCCCCTCGGCGCGCTCCCGCAGCCCGGTAAGCGCCCGGCGGGCCGCGCCGCGCAGCACCTCGCCGGGGTCCTCCTCCTCGAGCGCGTCCCGCGGCACGACGCCGACGTCGCGGATGCGTCGCCGCCCCTGGCGGTGCATGCCGAACACGATGGCCAGCAGCCCGAGCAGGGACAACGAGCCCATCACCAGCAGCAGCACCAGGAACAGCACCGAGAGCAGCGCCCGCACCAGCGGCGGCGCGGCGACGTCGTCGAACAGGTCGGGGATGCCGGTGGCCTCCTCGGACTCCTCCTCGGGCTGCCGCAGCCCGGGGGTCCAGCCCTGCCCCACGTGCACCGCGCTCTCGCCGACGGTCGACCAGACGACGAGCACCAGCAGCGCCGCCACCCCGCCCAGCACCCACGCCCCGGCCGGCGCCCGGCGGATCACCGGCGTCGTCCCGCCTCGGCACGGCACATCATGGCGACGAGCATGCCGGACCCTCCGCGCCGGGTGAAGGCACGCACGGCCCTCGTTGCCGTGCGGTTACCTGCCGGAACCGGTCAGCCGACGGCGAGCCGCACCCCGGCGGCGATCCGGTACGGCGCCGGCGACACGAGCGGTCCCAGCAGCCGGCGCAACCGGCTGATCTCGGCCCGGACGGTGACCTGGTGGTCGTCGTCGCCGAACAGCCGGCGGCTCAGCTCGGCCGCACTCAGCCCGCCGGGCCCGGCGGCGTGCAACGTCCGCAGGATCGTGGCGTGCCGCCTGGTGAGCGCGGTGCGCCACCGCTCGTCGCCGCCCGCCGAGCGCACCTCCAGCACGTCGCCGTCCGCGCCGGGGGTCAGGCGCGCGCTCATCACCGGCCCCGGGCCGCCGGGCCGCACCAGCCAGCCGTCCGCGAGCCGCTCGGCCACGCACAGCCCCAGGCCCGGCACCGCCAGCGGCCGCCCGGCGACCGGTGCCGCGACCCGGTCCCGGACCCTCACCCCGCTGTGGTGGGCCACCCAGCCGTCGTCGTCCACCAGCAGCAGCGGGCCGGACGTGGTGGCCAGCACGTGCTCCGCGCCGGCCCGCAGCCGGTCCAGGCGCAGCCGATGGTGGTGCCACAGCCGGGCCTCGGCGAGCCGGGTGGCGCCGTGGATGAGGGCGCCGATCGCCGGATGCAGGGTGAGCGCGGGGCCGCTCACGTCGACCACGCCGAGCAGCTCGCCGGTCCGCGGGTCGTGCACCGGGGCGGCGCTGCAGTACCAGGGGTGCTGCCCCTGCTCGAAGTGCTCCGCGGAGAACAGCTGCACCGGCGCCCGCTCGGCGAGCGCGGTGCCGATGGCGTTGGTCCCGACGTGCTCCTCGGTCCAGGTGGCGCCCTCGCCGAACCCCAGGGTGTCGGCGCGCAGCAGCACCCGGGCGGCGCCCTCGCGCCACAGGATGACCCCGTCGGCGTCGGTCACCACCGTGATGAAGTGCGAGGCGTCGGCCACGCTGCTCAGCACGGCCCGCAGCTCGTCCACCACAAGCGTGAGCGGTGAGGCCCGGCGGCGGCGCTCGACCTCGGCGGGCGGGGCCGGGTCGCGGGCGTTGGGCCTGGACGGGTCGAGCCCGAGGCGGAGCACCCGGGACCAGGAACGCGACACCACGGGGCGCACCGCCACGGGGGCCGGCGCACCGGCCATCACCGCGTCGTGCGCTCGTTGCAGCGCCCTGGAATGCCGCACCAGGTCCGTTCCGGGCAGCACAGCCGCGACGCCGTCGGCCCTGGTCACAGCGCCTCCCGTCGTGGCCTACGGCCGCTCGCCAGAATAGGCCGGGCCGGTGACCGACGCCACAGGCAACATCGTGCAACGGTTGCGGCGCGGCTCGGAGCGGGGCTGCACTCCTCCCAGGCGAACCGCAGGAGGACGCAGATGACCGAGACCCTTGAGCGCCCCGGCGCGGCCGGCGCGGGGACGGCGTCGGACCGGGCCGACCGGTGGCTGGCGAGCTTCGAGGAGGCGCTGGCCGGCCGTGCGGTCGACCGGGCCGCCGGGATGTTCGCCACCGAGAGCTACTGGCGTGACCTCATCGCCTTCACCTGGAACCTGCGCACGGTGGAACACCCCGCCGGGGTCCGCGACCTGCTCGGCGCCACGCTGGAGCGGGTCGCGCCGTCCGGCTTCCGCCGTGAGGACGAGGCCGACGAGGCGGACGGCGTGGTCACCGCGTGGTTCCGCTTCGAGACCGCCGTGGGCCGCGGGCGCGGCCTGCTGCGGCTGGTCGGCGAGGACGGCCAGGATCGGGCGTGGACCCTGCTCACCACCACGGAGGAGCTGAAGGGCCACGAGGAGCCGGTGCGCGGCCGCCGGCCCAGGGGCACCGAGCACGGCGTGACCAAGGGCCGCGTCACGTGGGCCGAGCACCGCGAGCAGGAGGCCGCCGCGCTCGGCGTCTCCGAGCAGCCGTACGTGCTGGTGGTCGGCGGCGGCCAGGGTGGCATCGCGCTGGGCGCCCGGCTGCGTCAGCTCGGCGTGCCGGCCCTGGTGATCGACAAGCACCCGCGGCCAGGTGACCAGTGGCGCAACCGCTACAAGTCGCTCTGCCTGCACGACCCGATCTGGTACGACCACCTGCCGTACCTGACGTTCCCGGACAACTGGCCGGTGTTCGCGCCGAAGGACAAGATCGGCGACTGGCTGGAGTCCTACGTGCGGGTCATGGAGGTGCCGTACTGGTCGAGCACCACGGCGCTCTCGGCGGCGTACTCGCCGCGGACCGCGGAGTGGACCGTGGAGGTGGAGCGCGAGGGCATGCCGCTCACCCTGCGGGCCGCGCACCTGGTGCTGGCCACCGGCATGTCCGGCAAGCCCAACGTGCCGGACCTCCCCGGGATCGACGTGTTCGGCGGCGACGTGCACCACTCCTCGGCGCACCCCGGGCCGGACGCCTACGCGGGGAAGCGGGCCGTGGTGATCGGCAGCAACAACTCCGCGTTCGACATCTGCGGCGCGCTGTGGGAGCACGACGCCGACGTGACCATGGTGCAGCGGTCGTCCACGCACATCGTGCGCAGCGACACCCTGATGGAGATCGGCCTCGGCGCGCTGTACTCGGAGGAGGCGGTGGCGGCCGGCGTCAGCACCGACAAGGCCGACCTGATCTTCGCCTCGCTGCCGTACCGGATCATGCACACCTTCCAGATCCCGCTGTACCAGCAGATGGCGGAGCGGGACCGGGACTTCTACGAGCGCCTGGAGCGGGCCGGCTTCCGGCTCGACTGGGGCGACGACGGGTCCGGGCTGTTCATGAAGTACCTGCGCCGCGGGTCCGGCTACTACATCGACGTGGGCGCCGCCGAGCTGGTGGCCAACGGCGACGTCCGGCTGGTGCACGGCCAGGTCGACCACCTCACCGAGGACGCCGCCGTGCTCGCCGACGGCACCGTGCTGCCGGCCAACCTGGTGGTGTTCGCCACCGGGTACGGCTCGATGAACGGCTGGGCCGCCGACCTGATCAGCCAGGAGGTGGCCGACACCGTGGGCAAGGTGTGGGGGCTGGGCTCCGGCACCACCAAGGACCCCGGCCCGTGGGAGGGCGAGCAGCGCAACATGTGGAAGCCCACGCGGCAGGAGGGGCTGTGGTTCCACGGGGGCAACCTGCACCAGTCGCGGCACTACTCGCTGTACCTGGCGTTGCAGCTCAAGGCACGCCACGTCGGCATCGACACCCCGGTGTACGGCCTGCAGGAGGTGCACCACCGGTCGTGACGGTCCGGCCTCGCGGTCAGTCGTCCGCCGCGGCCAGGTCGCGGCGGACGACGGCGAACGCGCGGTGGGGGGGGAGGCCGAGGGCCGCGGTGACGCGGGGCCTGTGGG
>DASWTI010000029.1:0-5902 GCA_036402215.1 Pseudonocardiaceae bacterium | reverse complement strand
CGCCTGGGGGACGCGGACCGCCAGGACCACCTGGGATCCCCGGAACGCCGGGGATGCCCGGGCCGCCGGGGCCGGGGCCGGGTCCCGGGATGCCCGGGTTGCCCGGTCCCGGGATGCCGGGTCCGGGGATGCCCGGGCCCGGGTAGAGCGGGCCGCCGTTGGTCGGGCCGGGCCCACCCTGCGGGGTGGTCGGCGTACCCGGCGATGTGGTCGGGACCGTGCCGCCGTTCGTCGTGATGCCCGTGCCCGGCTGACCGGTCCCGGTCCCCTCGCCCGGCCCCACGCTGCCGAACGTCGGCGGCGGCGAGAACGCCGGCATCGTGGCGTCGGTGCTGATCAGGGCCGCGGAGTAGTTGTTGACCTTTTCGATGGCCTCGTTGCGGGCCGCGACATGCGCCTCGTACTGCTCCCTGGCGTCGGCGGCGATGGCCGCCCAGGCCGCGGGGTTAGGTGTCGCCAGCATCTGCCGGTAGTAGGACATCGGGTCGTACGGCACCGGATCCGGCATGGTGCGGACGGTCGCCGCGGCCTCGGCCTGGGTCCGCAGGTTCGTCGCGGTGAACTGCAGGCCTTGACCCGTCTGACCGCTCCAGTCGGCCAACTGGGACAACGCGCTACGCGCCGCCTCGCCCGCAGCGCCCTGCCACTGGGCCTGGCTGCTGTTGGCCGTACCGAGCAGGGCATTGCCGAAGTCCATCATGCGGTTGCCAAGGCGGGTCCACGTCTCACCCACCTCGTTCGCCGACCCGGGATCGGCCGACTCCACGCTCCCCTTGAGCTGCTCGTGGGTGAGGCCGGCGGCATTGGTGGTGGGCGGGTTACCGGCCGGGCGATACGTCAGGCCCTGGGCCAGCGTGCTGCGCTGCACGATCTCGCCGATGGTGTCGAAGACGCCGCCGGGCAGGCCGGGGATCGGCGGCAACGTGCCGTTCGGGTCGTACTCCTGGTGGGTGTACGGCTGATCCGGCGTGCTGCCCGGCGGGCCTCCGGCCGGAGTGCTCCCGCTGCCGGTGGTCTGCGGCTCGTTCGGAGTGGTCATGTCCGGTCCCCTGTCACGGCAACTTCGGTTCGACGGCCGTCACGGCCTGCTGGGCCAGCGCGCACGCTTCCGCGGTGCGGCCCGGGATGAGCGCGGCCACCGTGGCATGCGACGAGTCGGTGAGCGCCAGGTCGAACTCGCAGTTGCCCGGTCCGCTCGACTCCTCCACCCGCTGGCCCGTGTGACTGCCGATCGTCACCGGCTCCACCTTGCTCGCGCCGCCGGTACTCGTGTCACCTATCGCGGTCTTCGGGTCGAAGACCACCCGCACGCTGCGACCGGGTTCGGCCCACACACAACTCAGCGCCGTACCCAGGTCGTCGCGGACGGGAGGGCGGGTGAGATTGATCGCCGTTCCGTCCAGGAGCGTGCACGGGTCGAGCGCGACTGCCTCCGACGTGCCGGTCGGCGAGGCCTCGGTCGTCGTCGACGTGGGTCGTTCCGTGGTGGCCCGGTCCGTGCCCGTCGCCGTGGGGACACCGGATTCGGTGCCTCCGCACGCCGTGGCCCACATCAGCGCGCCGACAGCAGTCAGCACGGCCCCGAGCGTCCGCATCGTGGCGGTGGCCCTCACGCCTCGCTCACCCGCTGGCGAGCGTCCGCCTCGACCTCGGCGTAGTTCGACATGCCGCGCCGCACGGCACGCTCGGCGGCTTCCAGAGAGGCGTCGAACTGCGCGAGGACCGCCGCTGCGGACTGGTTGTCCCCGCTGGCCACCAGAACGTTGCGCGACGCGACGTGCTGGGCCTCGGGTAGCTCGCCGAGCGGCACCCGCTGGTTGAGCTGCGCCAGCCTGGTGAGCACGATCTGCAGTTCGGTGCGCATGTCGGCGATTGAGGCGCCGAGGGCGGCGCCGGAGACCGGGTCGACGGCGAAGTGGCCGGCCTCGGCGGCCAGGGCCAGGCCGGAGAAACCGCTGAGTTGTGGCATGTGGTTCAACCTCCCCGCATCGGACGCGGCAAACCGCCCGACGGCTCCACCCAGGCCGCGTCAACGCAAGGAGGGTACCGAAGGCCCTGGACGATCGTCTCGGAATCGATCACGACATGGTGACACCGGGCGCGTGCAGTGAGCGGGTGATGACGGCGCGTGCCACCGGGCGGACCCGGCGGCGCCGGCCCGGCGGGGGTCCGACAGGATCGGGGCGTGCGACGGAACGAGGTGCTGGACCGGGTCGGCGGGGCGTTGCTGGGAGTGGCCGCGGGGGACGCGCTGGGGGCGACGCTGGAGTTCCGGTCGGCGGAGTGGATCGCGGCGAACGCCGAGGGCGGCGTGCACAAGGAGATCGTCGGCGGCGGGGCGTTCGGCTGGCGGCCCGGGCAGGGTACGGACGACACGGACATGACGGCCGCGGTGGCCAGGGCGTACGCCTCGGGATACTCGCTCACGGCGGTGGCCGAGGGTTTCCTGCGCTGGTACGAGACCTCACCGCCGGACATCGGGAACCTGACGCGGGCGGCGCTCGCGCACCTGGCGGCGAACGGGGATCCCACGGCGAGCGGGCGGGCGGCGAACCCCGGCGGCTCGGCGGGCAACGGTTCGCTCATGCGCTGCGTGCCCACGGCGCTCGCGCGGGCGGACCGGGACAGCCGGCTGCGCGAGGCCGCGGAGATCTCGCTCATCACCCATGACGACGAGCGGTGCGTACAGGCGTGCCAGGTGTACGTGGAGCTGGTGGCGGCGCTGGTGGACGGCGCGGACGCCGACGGGGCGCTGGCCGCCGTGGACGGCATCGCCACCAACGCCGAGGTGTTCGCCGCGCTCGCCACCGATCCGCGCACCGACGTGCGGGCGCTGCGGACCTCGGGGTACGTGGTCGACTCGCTCGCGGCGGCGGTCTGGGCGCTGCGGCAGGAACGGTCGTTCGAGGAGCTCGTGGTGGCGCTGGTGAATCGCGGCGACGACGCGGACACCACCGGTGCGATCGCGGGCGGGCTGCTCGGCGCGCGCGACGGTCTCGGCGCCGTCCCGGCCCGGTGGCTGGAGCGGCTGGAGTACCGCGCGGAGTTCAACGGGCTGGCGGAGCGGCTGACGGCCCTGCGGCTGGGCTGAGGCGGATCCCCGGGCCACGGCGTACGCCACGCCACCCGGTCCGGTGGCCGGCCGCCGGGTGCGCGCCGGGGTTCACCCGCCACGGCGTGAGGACGCCGGCGCGGGTGCGGGGCGTCAGCGCAGGTGGCTGTCGAACCAGTTGAGGGTGCGCTGCCAGGCCTCGGACGCCGCCACGTGGTCCTCGTCGAGTGGCCGCGGGTAGTGCACGACGTCCGTGGCGACGGGGGCCTGGGCCGCCGCGTCGTGCAGCTTGGCGATCTCCTCGGCGGGCGCCACCGCCTCGCCACCGTAGATGCCGAGCCAGGGGCAGGCGAGCTCCGGCGTGGTCGCGAGCAGCGGGCGGAGCTGGTCGGCGACCGGCGTGACGATGCCCGGCGCGGAGACGCTGACCGCCGCGCCCACCCGGCGACGGGTGGCGACCTTCACGGCCACCGCGCCGCCCAGGTCGAAGCCGACCACGCCGATCCGGTCGCGCTCCACGCCGTGCGACGTGATGCGGTCGAACGCCGCGTCGAAGTCGGCGAGCACCGAGTCCGGGGTGAGCCGGTTCACCTGGTCGGCGACGTGCTCGCCGGCCACCTCGTCGGCGCCGTCGCGGTGGTAGAGGTGCGGCGCGACCACCAGCCAGCCCTCCGCCGCGAGGCTGCTGACCAGGTCGCGCACCGAGTCGGTGACCCCGCGCGCCTCGTGCAGCACGACGATGCCACCGCGCGCCGTGGTGTCCGGCTCGGCGACCGTGAGCCGCAGCTCGCTCGCGTCCGGCAGCGGCACGGTCTCGGTCCTGGTCTGCGTCATGCCGTTACCCAATCACGTGAGGGTGAACCGTGGGTGTCGCGCGGACCCAGTGGGACACTCGCGGCCATGACGGTGCGCACGAGAGCAGACCTGGCCGCGCTGCCCAGCTACGTCCCCGGCCGCAGTATCCCTGGCGCCATCAAGCTGGCGTCCAACGAGGTCGCGGCGGGTCCGCTGCCGAGCGTGGCAGCGGTCATCACCGAGGCCGCGTTGTCGGTCAACCGCTACCCGGACATGGCCGCCACCGCGCTCGTCGAGCGGGTGGCGCGGCACATGGGCACGCAGACCGAGCGGGTGGCGCTGGGCTGCGGGTCGGTGAGCCTGTGCCAGCAGCTGGTGCAGGCCACGTGCGAGGCCGGCGACGAGGTGGTGTTCGGGTGGCGGTCGTTCGAGGCGTACCCGATCATCACCCAGGTCGTGGGGGCGGCGTCGGTGCGGGTGCCGGTGACCGGGTCGCACGGGCTGGACCTGGACGCGATGCGCGCGGCGATCACGGACCGGACGCGGGTGGTGTTCCTGTGCAATCCGAACAACCCGACGGGGACCGCGGTGGGTCGCGCGGAGGTGGCGGCGTTCCTGGACTCGGTGCCGTCGTCGGTGCTGGTGGTGCTGGACGAGGCGTACCGGGAGTTCGTGACGGACGCCGAGGTGCCGGACGGCATGGAGTTCGCGGACCGGGAGAACGTGGTGGTGCTGCGGACGTTCTCGAAGGCGTACGGGCTGGCGGGCCTGCGGGTGGGGTACGCGGTGGCGGCGCCGGGCGTGGCGGAGGCCCTGCGGAAGGTGTGCGTGCCGTTCTCGGTGAACGCGGTGGCGCAGGCGGCGGCGATCGCGTCCCTGGACGCGGCCCAGGAGCTGCTGGCGCGGTGCCGGGAGATCGCGGCCGAGCGGGACCGGGTGCGCGCCGAGCTGGTGGCGGCGGGGTTCGAGGTGCCGGCGTCGCAGGCGAACTTCGTGTGGTTGCCGCTGGGTGAGCGGACGGCGGCGTTCAACGAGCACTGTCTGGACCGCAAAGTGATCGTGCGCGCCTTCGTCGGCGACGGCACACGGGTGACGGTGTCGACCAGGGAGGAGAACGAGGTCTTCCTCGACGCCGCCCGCTCCTTCACCAGCTGAGCCGTGCGCGGGCCGTGCACGCCGCGCGCGGGCCAGTGCACGGGCCCGTGCACTGGGCCGGCCCGTGCACGACGGGCGTCGGCAGCCGCTTGGTCAGCGGGTGACGTCGGCCCAGGCGCCGTTGACGAGCACCCGGACGCCGGTGAGGTCGCCGGTCAGCGGGAGCGTGACATCCGCGCTCCCGCCCGGTGGTAGCGACATCATGATCATCAACCGGAAGTCGGCCGTGTCCACCCGCCGCCACGCACCTGCCCCGTCCCGCGCCCAGGCGGTCGCACCGTAGAGGTTGTCACCGAACTCGATCGGCCCGTCGGCGTTCGCCGCGACCTCCAGGGTCACCGAGACCTGGTCCCCGCCGAGCGCCCCCGGCCGCAGCCGCACCTCCCGCCGCGGCTCCGCGTTGCCGTTCGCGTCGAGCACGTCCTGCCAGCCGTCCGAGGTCACCCGACCACGGTAGGCGAGGACCCGTTCACCAGGCCATGTATAGAAACCAACCCGGCTGGGTATCCGCTGGGGACACCACATCCGGTGGTACTGACCCGACGAGGTGACTAGAGATGGCTGTCTACACGAGGCGCAGAGGGACTACCGCCGGCTCCGTGATCCGCGGGGTCGGGACGTTCTTCGCGGTCATCCTCGGCCTGCAGATCCTCTTCGTGCTGATCGGGGCGAACACCGCGAACGCGCTCGTCCGTTTCATCGGCGAGTGGGCGCGGTTGCTGGCGCTGTGGTTCCACAACCTGTTCAACACCGGCAACTTCAAGCTCGACATCATCATGAATTACGGCCTGGCCATCGTGTTCTGGCTGGTCGTCACCGGCCTGCTGGCCCGATTGGTGAACCGCACGGCATGACCTGAGCCTTCCTCCATCCCCACCGAGAAGGGGCGGCGCGCGCCGG
>DASWTI010000028.1:0-20389 GCA_036402215.1 Pseudonocardiaceae bacterium | reverse complement strand
CCCCCCCCCCCCGCCGGGGGACCGCCGTGGCGGAGGCCGCGTGGCGTGGGCTCAGCGGGCGGTCAGTGCCTCGGTGAGCCGCTCGACGGCGCCGGCGATGCCCCAGCGCTCGCCGAGCGCGGCCAGCGCCTCCGGGTCGGCGGGAGCGGCGGGCAGCACGTCCGGGCCGGACACCGTCACCGGGCAGTCCACCGCCACCCGCACCACGGCCGGCGCCACCGCCAGGTAGTCGCGGGCCGCGGCCAGCTTGGCACGCACCCCGGCCGCCAGCCGCTTGTCCGTGGGGTCGTCCACCGCGGCCATCAACTCGGCGAACGTGCCGAACCGGGACACCACCGTCGCCGCCGTCTTCTCGCCCACGCCGGGCACCCCGGGCAGCCCGTCGGACGGGTCGCCGCGCAGCACCGCCAGGTCCACGTACGCCGCCCCGGCGCGCGAGGCCGGCAGCGCGTAGCGCTCGGCCAGCTCCACCGGCCCGTACACCACGGCCTTGGACAGCCCCCGCCCCGCGTAGCGCACCCGCACCGGCGTCGGCTCGTCGCGCACCACCTGGAACATGTCGCGGTCCCCGGAGACGACCTCCACCGGGTCCACCGTCTCGCGGTGGGCGAGCGCGCCCATCACGTCGTCCGCCTCGTACCCCTCGGCGCCCGCCGTGGCGATGCCGGCCGCGCGCAGCACGTCCAGGATGATCGGCACCTGCACGGCCAGCGCGTCCGGCACGATCTCCTCGCTGCCGTCGCCGTCCTCGTCCAGCCGGTGCGCCTTGTACGAGGGCACCGCGGCCACCCGGAACGCCGGCCGCCAGTCCAGGTCCAGGCAGGCCACCAGCCGCGTCGGCCGGTTCACCCCCACCAGGTACGAGACCATGTCGGTGAACCCGCGCACCGCGTTGACCGGCGTCCCGTCCGGCGCGCGGATGGTGTCCGGCACCCCGAAGAACGCGCGGAAGTACAGGCTCGCCGAGTCCAGCAGCATCAGCACCGGGCGAGCCTACGGCGCCGTCGTGGCCGCCGGGCCTCCACGTCGGGGCCGACACGCCATCCGTGGCCTCGGCGGCGATCCGTGCGCCGTAGGCTCGCGGGCATGTCCGTTCCTCCTGCCGCCCTCGCCGACCGGCTCGGCCGGGCCGCCGCCGCCACCGCCGACGCCGGGCTCGCCGCGCTGCTCGTCACCCCGGGCGCGGACCTCCGTTACCTGATCGGGGTGCCGGCCGAGTCGCACGAGCGGCTCACCTGCCTGGTGCTGCGCGCGGCCGGCGACCCGGTGCTCGTGGTGCCCCGCCTGGAGAAGCCGGGCTACGCGCACGCCGGGCTCGACGCGCTGGGCATCGGGATGGCCGACTGGGTGGACGGCGAGGACCCGTACGAGCTGGTGTCCGGCCTGCTCGGCGGGCCGTCGCTCACCGACGCCGCGGTGGGCCTGGCCGACGCCATGCCGGCCGCGCACGTGCTGCGGCTGCGGCACGCCGCGCCGGGCGCCGAGCAGCGCCTCGCCGGCCCGGTGCTGCGCGAGCTGCGGATGCGCAAGGACGCCGCCGAGGTGGACGCGCTGCGCAAGGCCGGCGCGGCGATCGACCGGGTGCACGCCCGGATGGCCGAGTTCGCCCGCCCCGGCCGCACCGAGGCCGAGGTCGGCGCCGACATCTCCGCCGCGATCGTCGAGGAGGGTCACACCGGCGCCGCGTTCGTCATCGTCGGCTCCGGGCCGAACGGGGCGAGCCCGCACCACGAGCTGTCCGACCGGGTCATCGAGGCCGGCGACGTGGTGGTCGTGGACATCGGCGGGCCGGTCGCCGAGGGCTACTACTCGGACTGCACCCGCACGTACTGCGTCGGCGGCGAGCCGGACGCCGAGATCGCCGGCACCTACGCCGTGCTGCACGAGGCGCAGCGCGCCGCCGTCGCCGCCGTGCGCCCCGGCGTCACGGCCGAGGAGGTCGACGCCACCGCCCGCCGGGTGATCGCCGACGCCGGGTACGGCGAGTACTTCGTGCACCGCACCGGCCACGGCATCGGCCTGGAGGTGCACGAGGAGCCGTACATCGTGGCCGGCAACGACCTGGTCCTGGAGCCCGGCATGGCGTTCAGCGTGGAGCCCGGCATCTACCTGCCGGGCCGCTGGGGGGCGCGCATCGAGGACATCGTCGTGGTCACCGGCGACGGCTGCGAGGCGCTCAACACCCGGCCGCACGAGCTGGTGTCGCTGTGAGCGCGGCGGCCGGCCGCACCGGGCTCGCCGAGATCGACCAGGCGATCGTGCGCGAGCTGGCCGCCGACGGCCGCTGCAGCTTCACCGACCTCGCCGAGCGCGTGGGGCTGTCGGTGTCGGCGGTGCACCAGCGGGTGCGCAGGCTGGAGCAGCGCGGCGTGGTGCGCGGGTACGCGGCGCGGCTGGACGGCGAGCTGGTCGGCCTGCCGCTCACCGCGTTCGTCTCGCTCACGCCGATCGATCCGGCCGCGCCGGACGACTACCCGCAGCGCATCGAGCACCTCCGCGCCGTCGAGGCCTGCTACTCCGTGGCCGGTGACCAGTCGTACGTGCTGAAGGTCCGGGTGGCCACGCCGACCGATCTGGAGGACCTGCTGCGCCAGATTCGGGAGTCGGCCAACGTGTCCACCCGCACCACCGTCGTGCTGTCCACGCCGTTCGAGGACCGGCCCCCGGCGGTGTGAGCGTGCTGACCATCCGGCGGGCCGAGGGCGACGACTGGGCGGCGGTGTGGCCGCTGTGGCACCGCGTGGTGGCCACGGGGGAGACGTACATGTGGTCGCCGTCCACGCCCGCCGACGCGGCCCGGGCGGCCTGGATGCTGCCGCCGCCCGCCGCGGTGTACGTGGCGGAGCTGTCCGCCGGGACCGTGGTGGGGACCGCGCAGCTGCGGCCCAACCAGCCCGGGCTCGGCGACCACGTGTGCAACGCCGCGTTCATGGTCGACCCGGACCACGGGGGACAGGGGATCGGCCGCCGCCTGGCGCTGCACGTCATCGACGACGCCACACGCCGCGGCTACCGCGCCATGCAGTTCAACGCGGTGGTGGAGACGAACACGGCGGCGGTGGCCCTGTGGACGTCACTGGGCTTCTCCATCATCGGCACCGTGCCGGCGGCGTTCCGGCACGCGCGTCACGGGCTGGTGGGGACGCACGTCATGCACCGCGCCCTCTAGCAGGAGGCGGCTCCCGTCGCGCCGCCGGACCGTCAGGGTGGCGGTCTAGGGTGGTCGGCCCGCCGACCTTACGGAGGACACCATGACGAGTGACCCGGCCACCGCGCCGCCCGGCCGTCCGCCCGTCGTCGACCTGGCCACCTGGCAGGCCGCCCGTGACGAGCTCCTGGTCCGGGAGAAGGCCCACACCCGGGAGGGCGACGCCCTGGCCGCGGCCCGCCGCCGGCTGCCGATGGTGGAGTTCGACGGCACGGTCGAGGTCGTCGGACCCGACGGCCCCGTCCCGTTCCTGGACCTGTTCCAGGGCCGCGACGAGCTCGTGGTCTACAAGCACATGTGGTACGACGGCGCGCCGCACCAGGGGCAGTGCGAGGGCTGCACCACCACGGCCTGGCACCTGAGGGACGCCGTGTACCTCAACGCCCGTGGTGTCTCGTTCGCCGTCCTGACCACGGGCCGCTGGGCGGAGGTGGCGTCCTTCGTCGAGTTCATGGGCTACACCCAGCCCTGGTACTCGGTGCGCGGCGTGGACGCGCCGGTCGGCGGCGACATGGGCTACCTCACCTGCTTCCTGCGCGACGGCGACCGCGCCTTCCTCACGTACTCCACGACGGGCCGGGGCAACGAGCGGGTCAACAGCTCCCTCGGCCTGCTCGACCTGACGCCCTACGGCCGCGGCGAGGCGTGGGAGGACAACCCCGAGGGCCGGCCCGAGGGACGCGGCCCGTGCTGGTCCTGGCGCTCCGACGCGGACGGGAACGCCACCTGGGGCCCGACCAGCCGCCCGGTGCCGCAGTGGACCCGCCCCGGCGCCACCCCCGTGGAGACCCTCGGCCGGCACGGCCCCCACCACTGACGCGCCGCTGTCCGCGGCACCGGCGTGGTGGCGGGCCGGTACTCACGCCGTCCGGCACCCTGTGGTGCAGCCTTGCCCACCGCATGACGATCAAGGACCTCACCGGTGCCGCCATCGAGCGCATAGCTATCCAATCAGTTCTTCTGCGTGAAGCTATGTAGGCTAGGCGGGGCTGCGGTCCACAACCGCGGGGGCCAATCAGGGACAACAAGGCTCTGGCTGGAGATCAGCGTCCTGCCGGGACGGGGGAGGGGAGGACCACGCGGACCGCGAGGCCGCCGCCGGCGCGAGGGGTGGCGTGGGCGTCGCCGCCATGGGCACGGGCCACGGCGCGGACTATGGAGAGGCCCAGGCCGACGCCGGCGGGGGAGCCGTCGGAGGCCACGGCCAGGCGGTCGTCGCGCAGGCGGCGGAACGGTTCGAAGATGGCCTCGCACTCGTACGCCGGTACCGGCGGGCCGGTGTTGGTCACCACGAGCTCCGGGCCCGGGCCGGTGGCCACGTCGACCCAGCCGCCGCGCTCGACGTTGTGCCGCACGGCGTTCGTCACCAGGTTGGCCACGAGCTGGGCGAGCAGCACGGGGTCACCGAGGACCGGCGCCGGCCGGGTGCTCAGCCGGACCGGCACGGCGGTGTCGGCGGGCAGCGCGTCCACCACGTACTCGGCCACGTCGGCCAGGTCCACGGGAACCCGCTCGGGCGGCTCGTGCTCGGAGCGGGCCAGCGTGAGCAGCCCGTCGACCAGCCGCTCGTGCCGCTCCGTCACGGCGAGCAGCGTCCCGCCGAGCTGCCGTACCTCGCCGGACGCCCCTGGCCGGGTCACGGCCACCTCCAGCAGGGCCCGGTTGATCGCCAGCGGCGTCCGCAGCTCGTGCGACGCGTTCGCCACGAACCGCCGCTGCCCGTCGAACGCCCGGTGCAGCCGGTCGAGCATGGCGTCGACGGTGTCGGCCAGCTCGGTGATCTCGTCGCGCGGCCCGGCCAGGGCGATGCGCTCGTGCAGCCCGCCCTGCGGTCCGGTGCCGATCCGGGTGGCGGTCTCGGTGATCCGGTGCAGCGGCCGCAGCACCCGCTCGGCCATCAGCCAGCCGAAGCCCACTGCGGCGAGCGCCACCACGCCGAGGGCCATGGCGCCGTACCCGAGCAGCGAGTTGAGGGTCTCCCGGCGGAACGCCTCCTGGTCCGCGGCCACCCCGTCCTGGATGCGGCGCACCAGGTCCGGGCTGAGCACCCGGGTGTAGGTGCCGTCCGGTCCCGCCGCCGGCTCGGGCGCCGGCGAGCCAGGCGTGCCGGACGGGGTGTTCACCGGCGTCTCCGCCGAACTGCCGGTGGCCCGGGCGGGGTCACCGATGAGCAGCCGCTCCGGGGGCGCCATGCGGTCGTTCAGGCTCTGCTCCACCAGCACGTAGGTGAGCCCGAGCAGCACGGTGCCCGCCACCAGCAGCATGCCGCCGTACCAGAGCGTCAGCCGCGCCCGGATCGGCAGCCGGCTCAGGGGATTCGGTAGCCGACGCCGGGCACGGTCCGCACCACCGGCGGCTCGCCGAGCTTGCGGCGCAGCTTCATCATGGTCACCCGCACGACGTTGCTGAACGGATCCGTGTTCTCGTCCCACACCTTCTCCAGCAGCTCCTCGGCGGACACCACGGCGCCGTCGGCGCGCAGCAGCTCGGTCAGCAGCGCGAACTCCTTGCGCGCCAGCGGCACGAACCGGCCGTCGCGGTGCGCCTCGCGCCGCGCGGTGTCGACCCGCAGCCCGGCCCGGCTGAGCACCGGCGGCGCCGCCTGCCGCGACCGGCGGGCCAGGGCGTGCACCCGGGCGGCCAGCTCGACGAACGCGAACGGCTTCGGCAGGTAGTCGTCGGCGCCCAGGGCGAGCCCGGCCACGCGGTCCGGCACGGCGGCCGCGGCGGTCAGCATGAGCACCCGCGACGACGTGCCGGCCACCGCGCGGCACACGTCGTCGCCGTGCACGACCGGCAGGTCGCGGTCCAGCACCACCACGTCGTAGTCGTTGACCGCGTGCCGCTCCAGCGCCGCGCCGCCGTCGTGCACGACGTCCACCGCGAACGCCTCGCGCCGCAGCCACTCGGCGATCGCCCCCGCGAGCAGCCGCTCGTCCTCCACGACCAGCACCCGCATCGCCCCATGATCCCCGCCGCCCCCATAACCCCCGCGTAAACACCGGCGCCCGTGGTTACGGCGTGGTTATCGCGTGCGGCCGAGACTCCGGCGCCATGAGACGCAACGTGATGACAGCGGCGGTGCTGCTGGCGGCGTGCCTGGGGGCCGGGTGCGCGGCGCGCGCCGAGGAACCCCAGGTGGCCTCGGCCGGCGGCGGTGCCACCACCTCGGCCGCGGACACCGCCGAGGACCAGGCGGTGTCCGACGAGGACCGGATGCGGAAGTTCGCGGCCTGCATGCGTGAGCACGGCGTGGACCTGCCCGACCCCGAGCCCGGCGCGCCCGTGCGCATCGGTGGGCCGGGCGCCGACCAGGACGTGCTGCGCGAGGCCATGGACGCCTGCCGCTCCCTGATGCCGAACGGCGGTGAGCCGCCGAAGCTCTCCCCGGAGGACCTGGAGAAGGCGCGCGCCATGGCGGCCTGCATGCGCGAGCACGGCGTGGACGTGCCGGACCCGGACCCGGAGGGCGGTGGCGCGGTGCGCATCCGGCCGGGCGACGGCGCCGGGATCCCGGACCGGGAGGCGCTGGACAAGGCGCTGGAGGCGTGCCGGCACCTCGGCCCGCAGCTGGGGCGCGCCGGCGCCCCCGGCGCCACCTCGCCCGGGGACGGTGAGGGGTGAGCCGTCGTACCCTGCGGCTGGCGGGGCTGACCACGCTGGCCGTGCTGTCCGCCGGCGCGGTCGTGGCGGCCGCGGTCGGCGTGGGCGGGGCCGAGGACGGCGCCTCCCAGGGCACGGCCGCGTCCGGGCTGCCGCCGGCCACCACCACGATCACCCGCCGGACGCTGGTGCTGCACACGGAGGTCGACGGCACCCTCGGCCACGGCGCGGCCACGGTGGTGACGGCGCGCGGCGGCGGCACCCTGACCTGGCTGCCCGCCGCGGGGGCCGTGGTGGAGCGCGGCGGGACGCTGTACCGGGTGGACGAACGGCCGGTCGTGCTGCTCTACGGGTCGCTGCCGGCGTACCGGGCGCTGCGGCCCGGCGACGAGGGCGCCGACGTGCGGCAGCTCGAGGAGAACCTGGCGGCGCTCGGCCGCACGGGCTTCACGGTGGACGACGAGTACACGTCCGCGACGGCCTCGGCGGTGCGCGACTGGCAGGAGGACCTCGGGCTGGACGGGACCGGTGTGGTCGATCCGGCCGCGATCTCCTATGCCGCCGGGCCGGTGCGGGTGAGCGCGCTGGACACCGCCGTCGGCGGGCAGGCGGGTGGTCCGGTGCTGCGCACCACGGGCACGGTGCGCGCCGTGACGGTGGACCTGCCGGTGTCCGACCTGGCCCTCGCGGCGGTCGGCTCGGCGGTGACGGTCACGCTGCCCTCCGGGTCCACCGTCGAGGGGACGGTGTCGGCGGTCGGCGCGGTGGCCACGGCCTCGGACTCCGAGGGCCCGGGCGGCGGCTCCGCGGAGGCGACCGTCGAGGTCACCGTGGCGGTGGCGGACCAGGCGGCGCTCGGCGGCCTGGACGAGGCGCCCGTGCACGTGGCGCTGCGTTCCGCGGAGCGCGCCGACGTGCTGACGGTGCCGGTCACGGCGCTGCTGGCGCTGCGTGAGGGCGGCTACGGCCTGGAGGTCGTCACCGGCACCGGCTCCCGCATCGTCGCCGTCGAGCCCGGCATGTTCGCCGACGGACAGGTCGAGGTGTCCGGCCCGGACCTGGCGGAGGGGCTGACCGTGGGGGTGCCGTCATGACCGCCGTCGGCCCGCCGGCCGTACCCGCTCCGTCCACCGGTGTTCCGGCGCCGTCGGGCGTTCCGCCGTGGGCCGCGGCGATGGTCCACGGGGCGCCGCCGCCGGCCGGTCACCGGCCCGCCCGGGTGACGGTGGTTCCGGGGGAGCCGGTGCCGTCGTCACGGCGGTCCATCGTGGAGCTGGACGGGGTGAGCCGGACCTACCCCGGCGGGGTCACGGCCCTGCTGGACGCCTCGCTGCGGGTGGCGGCCGGGGACTTCGTGGCCATCGCCGGGCCGTCCGGCTCCGGGAAGTCCACGCTGCTGCACATCATCGGCACCCTTGACCGGCCGTCCACCGGGCGCGTCCTGGTCGACGGCCACGACGTCGGGGCACTGTCCGACCGCCGGCTCGCGGCGCTCCGGGCGCGGCGCGTGGGTTTCGTGTTCCAGCAGTTCCACCTGGCGGCCGGCGTCCCCGTACTCGACGCCGTGGCCGACGGCCTGCTGTACGCCGGCGTCCCGCAACGCGAACGCCGCCGCCGCGCCGCCGGCACCCTGGAGCGGGTCGGCCTCGGCCACCGCCTGCGGCACCGTCCGCACGAGCTCTCCGGCGGCGAACGCCAGCGCGTCGCCATCGCCCGCGCCGTCGTCGGGGCGCCGCCGCTGCTGCTCGCCGACGAGCCCACCGGCAACCTCGACACCGCCGCCGGCGGCGTGATCATGGACCTCCTCGGTGAGCTCAACGCCACCGGCACCACCATCCTGGTGATCACCCATGACAGTGAGGTGGCCGCCCGAGCGGCCCGCCGCATCCACATGCGCGACGGCCGGGTGGTCGCCGCATGACCACGCCACCTGCCCCGGACGCCGACGTGCCCCCGGCCACTCCCGACCCGGCGACGTCACCGGCCGGCCACACGTCGCCGCCCTCCGCGCCGGTGGCGCAGCCGCCACCTCCGGCCGCGGACCTCTCGCCGCCCGCAGCCTCGTCGCCCCGGTCCTCGCCGGCATCGCCGACGGAGCCGCAGCCATCACCGGCGGTACCGCCTCCGGCCCTGCCCCCGTCCCTGTCCTCGCCTCCGGCCCCGCCGTTGGCGCCGTCGGTGCCGTCCCGGCACCTCTCGTCGCCGGATCCGGCCTGCTCCTCCCCGGTGTCCGCACCCGCGGCCCCGCTGGCCGCCGCTGCCGGTGCGTCGCTGCGGCCGGCGTCGCTGCGGCCGGCGGATGTCGTGCGGGTGGGTGCGGCCGGGTTGCGGGCACGGCCGTTGCGGGTCGTGCTGTCCGCCCTCGGGATCGCGATCGGCATCGCGGCGATGATCGCCGTGGTCGGGATCTCGACGTCGAGCCGGGCGGAGCTGCGGCGGACGCTGGACGCGCTGGGCACCAACCTGCTCACCGCCGGGCCCGGGCAGTCGCTGTTCGGCGAGGACGCCACGCTTCCGGAGTCCGCCGTCAGCATGGTCTCGCGCATCGCACCGGTGCGGTCCGTCACGGCCATCGGCCGGGTCGCGGACACCCACGTCTACCGCAACGATCGCATCCCGTCCGGCGAGACCGGCAGCATCTCGGTGCAGGCCGCCCGCCTCGACCTGCCGGACACCGTGGGCGTCACGGTTGCCTCGGGGGCCTGGCACACCGCGGCCACCGAGCGGTACCCGACCGTCGTGCTCGGCGCCAAGGCCGCCGAACGCCTCGGCATCGGACGGGCCGGGGCCGATCGCCAGGTGTGGCTGGGTGGCCAGACGTTCACCGTGGTGGGTGTCCTCCACCCGGTGCCGCTGGCGCCCGAGCTGGACACCGCGGCGCTCGTCGGCTGGACGGCGGCGGGGGAGTACCTCGGCTTCGACGGCCACCCCACGACGGTGTACGCGCGCACCACGGACAGCGCGGTCGGCGCGGTGCGCGACGTGCTCGCCGCCACCGTCAACCCCGAGCACCCCGAGGAGGTGCGCGTGTCCCGGCCGTCCGACGCGCTCGCCGCCCGCGAGGCCACCGACGACGCCTTCACCGGCCTGCTGCTCGGCCTCGGCGCGGTCGCCCTGCTGGTCGGCGGGGTGGGCGTGGCGAACACCATGGTCATCTCGGTGCTGGAACGGCGCTCGGAGATCGGCCTGCGACGGGCCTTGGGAGCCACCCGTGGGCAGATCCGCACCCAGTTCGTCGTGGAGTCCCAGCTCCTCGCCGCGCTCGGCGGCCTCGGTGGCGTCCTGCTCGGCGTGCTGGTCACCGCCGGTTACGCCCGCACCCAGGACTGGCCGACCGTGGTCCCCGTCTGGGCGACGCTCGGCGGCCTCGTCGCCACCCTCCTCATAGGTGCCGTGGCCGGCCTGTACCCGGCCGTCCGCGCCGCTCGCCTGGCCCCGACAGCCGCCCTGGCCACCCCATGACAGCCCTGGCTGCTCGGTGACGCCGCCGCTGTGGGGTCACCGAGCAGCCCACCGGGGTCATCACGCCGCCCCCGTGGTGACCCCACAGCCGTCCCAGTGCCACCAAGGCGCCCCAACCCCGTACGGGCCCTCACCCACCTCCTCGAAGCAGGGCGAATGGACCCCTCTGCCTCACCACGTGGGGGAGGTCCATTCGCCCCAGGCGTCTGGGAGTTAGGTGGTGCGCGTACCGGCTGCCTGGGAGACGGACGAGGCAGATCCGCCCCCAAGAAGGTCGGGATCCGAGGAGTCGGGACCATCCCGCTGGGGCACGTCGCCCTCGGTCGCCGCGGCCCATCACCGTGAACGCGCCGCTGTCGGGATTCTGTAGCTAACCAATCATGTCTTCTGCGTGAAGCTAATAGGACCCAATCAGAGGGGCAAAAGCTACGACCGCAAACCACTGACACAACCAAGACCGCCAGGACAGCTCACCGGACGCGCCGGAGCACATCTCGCAGGTGGCCGTGATGACGGCCAGGACGGCGCCCCGGCACGGGGCGAGCCGCTCCGCGTGGCCTCGGTGGACGTGATACGCGGGGCGTTGTCACGCCCCGCTCGGGGTCCTCGCCGAGCGGGAGGCCCCGGACCTCGGACCCGGGTACGGGTAGGGGCCCATCAGGGTGCTCCCGGAGGCGGGGACGGCCGGGCGGGGGCACAGTGGATGGAGAGCGGCCGAACGGCGGCCGCCGCTGACTACGGAGGATGACGTGGCGACGACGCTGACCCGGCCTGCCGACCGAGCCATGATCGCCGGCGTGTGTGCCGGGCTGGCCGAGCGCTTCGGCATGAAGCCGAACACCATGCGGTTGATCTTCGTGCTGTCCTGTCTGCTGCCCGGACCGCAGGTGGTGATCTACCTGGTGATGTGGATCATCATGCCGAAGCGCCCCTACTGACCTACGCGGTGAGGATGGCGAGCTCGCAGTCCCACCGGGACGGGTCGGGCTCCTCCATGGGGTTGCTGTGGAAGCGCTCGATCCGGGCGCCCCAGTGCACGCCGTCGTCGCCCTCGGTGCGGTCCCAGGTGATGCCCGCGGCGGCCGCCCAGCGGTCGGCGGCGTCGGCGACCGCGAAGAGCTGGTCGGGGTGGCCGACGCGGCGGACGGTGGCGTAGCGGCCGGCGGGCAGGGCGTCGACGAAGAAGCCGTCGGCGACAGGCCCGCGGGGCAGCCCGTCGAGCACGCCGCCGGCGGCGGCGACCGCGACCGGCACCGCGGCGTCCACCGTCAGCCGCTCGCCGTCGATGACGCGGTAGCGGAAGAACGGGGCGCCGGCCGGGGCCAGGCCGTGCTCGGCGAGCCAGCCGATGATGACCGGCATCCGGTCGGCGATCCGGGGAAAGGTCTCGGCGGTCACGGTACCGGTGGCCGCGACGTACGGCTCGGCCTCGCGCGGGACGAGGGCGGGGGTGACGCTCATGTGCTGTGCTCCTGGGTTCGGACGGTGGGGTCGGCGGCCAGCGCCTCCTGGAACTCGGTGACGCACTCGCCGTGGCCGCCCTGGTGGTCGTGGTGCAGGTACACCTCGCGGGACTCGCCGGCGGCGCGGTGGCCGTTGGCCTGGACCCAGCGGCCGAGGTCCTGCCAGACGACGGCCGCGTCGGTGAGCGGCCCGCGGTGCACGAAGGTCGCCGCGCGGACCGCCGGCAGGTCCACCACGGGCACCCCGGTCACCATGCCGGTCACGGGCTGCGCGGCGCGTACCCGGACGCCGGCCGCGGTGGGCGTGAAGGTGGCCGTGCCCGGCCCGGTGGCGGCGGTCCCTGCCGCGTCGAGGCGCCGGCGCAGCTCCCCGAACAGTGGGCCGATGACGTCGGGGATGCCCTCGTAGTCGTCGACGGTCTCGTCCAGCGCGGCGACCCGCACGGCGGGCACGGCGCGGACGACGACCTCCTCGGCGGGCAGCCGGCCGTCGTGCTCGATCATGGACAGCCGGGCCTGGACGCGGGCCAGGCGGTCGAGGTCGGCGGCGACCGCGGCCTCCAGTTCGGCCCGGCGCAGCCGCAGCATGCCCCGCAGTTCGTCGAGGCCGACCGTCTCGTCGAGGATGGCCCCGACCTGCTGCAGGGTGAACCCGAGGTCCTTGAGCGCGAGCACCCGGTTGAGCCGGGAGAGCTGGGCGATCTCGTACCCGCGGTGGCCCGTGCCCTCGTCGACGTGCGCGGGCCGCAGCAGGCCGAGCGCGTCGTAGTGCCGCAGCATCCGCACGGACACGCGGCCGAGCCTGGCGAAGTCCCCGATCCCGATCATGGCGCCCTCAGGTCTACCCCCTGACACGGTGTCAGGGGCAAGCCGGGCCGCCCGCCGTCAGTCGGTGCCGTGCTCGGACCACCAGCGGCGGCCGGCGGCGGGCAGGGTGCCGATCGGGTCGTAGTACGGGTAGCGGCGGGACAGCGCCTCGGGATCGGTCGTCTCGATGCCGGTGCGGTAGTTCTTGGTCCAGTAGGAGATGCCGCGCTCGCGGTCGTACTCGGCGAGCTGGTGCACCCAGCGCTTGCCGACGTAGGGGACGTCGCACACGATGCGCGGGGTGGCGTAGCCGGGCAGGTAGCCCATGATGGCGTGCTGCAGCTGCTGGGCCTCCCAGACGGCGAGCCGCCAGTGCTCGGCGTTGGGGATCATGTCGCACATGTAGAAGTAGTACGGCAGCACGTTGGCCTCGCCCTGCAGCGCGAAGCACAGGTCGAGGAGCTCCTCGGCGGTGGCGTTGACGCCGCGCATGAGCACGCCCTGGTTGCGGACGTCGCGGACGCCGACGTCGAGGGCGGTGCGGGCGGCCTCGGCGACGAGCGGGGTGACCGACTGGGCGTGGTTGACGTGGGTGTGGATGGCCAGGTTGACGCCGCGGCGGTGGGCGGTGCGGGCGACTCGTTCGAGGCCCTCGACGACCTTGGGCTGCAGCCAGTGCTGGGGCAGGCCGGCGAGGGCCTTGGTGGCGAGGCGGATGTCGCGCACGGTGTCGATGTCGAGCAGCCGCATGAGGAAGTTCTCCAGCTGCGGCCAGGGCACGTTGGCGACGTCGCCGCCGGAGACCACGACGTCGCGGACGCCGGGGGTGGCCTTCAGGTAGTCGATCATGGCCTGCTGCCGGTCGACGGGCTTGAGCAGCAGCTTGTGCTTGTCGACGACCGTGGTGGAGTTGCCGACCAGGTCCATGCGGGTGCAGTGGCCGCAGTACTGGGGGCAGGTGGAGAGCAGCTCGGCGAGGACCTTGGTGGGGTAGCGGTGGGTGAGGCCCTCGACGACCCACATCTCGGCCTCGTGCAGGGAGTCGCGGCTGGAGTGCGGGTGGCTGGGCCATTCCCGCTCGCGGTCGGAGCGCACGGGCAGCATGTAGCGGCGGATGGGGTCGGCGTGGAAGGCGTCGGTGAACGCGGCGCCGGCCGGGGCCCCCGCCGGGACCATGGTGTTGAGCATCTGCGGGGGCAGCAGCATGGACATGGTGGCGGTCTCGGCCTGGTCCAGGGCGAGGTCGTCGTAGAACCGCTCGTCGAGCAGGTCGCCGACGACGGCGCGCAGCTGCTTGGCGTTCTTGACGCAGTGCACCCGCTGCCACTGGGCGTCGCGCCACTGGGCGTCGGTGACGTGGGCCCAGCCGGGGAAGCGTCGCCAGTCGGGTTCGACCAGCTCCCGCCGCACGTACTCGTAGGGCTGACCGGTGGTGCCGGCCGTGGCTTCGGTGCCGGTGATCACGGGCCGCTCGCTGAGGACGGTCACGTACGCACCTCCAGTCGTTATCCGGTCAGTTGGAGAAAGGATATACTGCGATCAAGCCACTTCGCCGTAAATCTTCCCGAAAGGGGTTGTGATGCCGCCCGCCCCCTCACCGTACGGGCTGCACCGCGTGCTGGAGGCCGCCCCGGGTGTCCCGGGTGCCGTCCTGCCTCAGCAGGCGTGGCGCCTGGACCCTGATCCGACGCCGTGGCCGGACGAGGTGGTGATCGACGTGGAGCGGCTGAACCTGGACGCCGCGTCGTACCGCCAGCTGCGCGCCGAGCACGGCGTGCCCGGCATCCGGGACGCGGTGCTGGAGATCGTGCGTGCCCGCGGCAAGATGCAGAACCCGGTGACCGGGTCCGGCGGGATGCTGCTGGGCACGGTGCGCGCCGCCGGCCCGGACTCGCCGCTGGGGCTGGTGCCCGGGCAGCGGGTGGCGACGCTGGTGTCGCTGACCCTCACGCCGCTGCGGATCACCGACGGGCTGGCCTCCTGGGACGGCACGAGCGAGCAGGTGCCGTGCGCGGGTACGGCGGTCCTGTTCGGCCGGTCGATCGCCGCGGTGCTGCCGGAGGATCTGCCGGACGCGCTGGCGTTGTCGGTGCTGGACGTGTGCGGGGCGCCGGCGCTCACCGACCGGGTGGTGCTCCGGGCCCGGCCGGGGGCATCGGTGTGCGTGCTGGGCGGTGGCGGCAAGTCGGGGTCGTTGTCGTTGCTGGCGGCTCGCCGCGCCGGGGCCGGGCGGCTGGTGGCGCTGGTGCCCACGGCGGCGGAGGCGGACACGGTGCGCGACGCCGGGCTGGCCGACGAGGTGGTGATCGCGGACGCCCGGGACCCGCTGGCCGTCGCCGCGGCGGTGGGTGAGCCGGTGGACGTGACGGTGGTGTGCGTGGACGTGCCGGGTTGCGAGCACGGCGCGATCCTGGCGACGGCGCCGGGCGGTGAGGTGGTGTTCTTCTCGATGGCCACGTCGTTCGCGGCGGCGGCGCTCGGCGCGGAGGGCCTGGCCGCGGACGTGCAGATGCTGGTGGGCAACGGGTTCGTGCCGGGTCACGCGGCGTTCGCGCTGGACCTGGTGCGCGGTCATGCCGGGGTGCGGGCCCTGTTCGAGGCCCGCGAACGGCACACTGCGGTGTCATGACGCGGACGTTGCTGATCACCGGATGCCGGGTGCACACGCCCGGCGGGCCCGCCGGGGCCATGGCCGTCGCCGACACCGTCCTGTGGACGGGGGAGGTCGCCGAGGGCCGGGAACGGTTCCCGGGGGCCGTGGAGCTGAGCCTGGACGGGGCGACGGTCACCCCGGCGTTCGTGGACAGCCATGTGCACGCCACGTCGGCGGGCCTGCTGCTCACCGGTATCGACCTGAAGGGCTGCGGTTCGCTGGCGGAGTTCCTGGACGCGGTGCGCCGGTTCGCCGTGTCCGGTGAGGCGCCGTTGCTGTGGGGGCAGGGCTGGGACGAGACGCGGTGGCCGGAGCGGCGGCCGCCGACGCGGGCCGAGCTGGACGAGGCCACAGGTGGGCGCCCGGCGTACCTGTCGCGGGTGGACATGCACAGCGCGCTGGTGACGTCGCAGCTGGCGGCGCGGGCCACCGGTGAGGCGGGGTTCCACCCGGACGGGCCGTTGTCGCAGCAGGCGCACCACGTGGTGCGGCAGGCGGCGCTGGACACCCTGGCCGACGCGCAGCGGGACGCGGCGCAGGGCGCGTTCCTGGCGCACGCGGCGGCGCACGGCATCGCCGCGGTGCACGAGTGCGCCGGCCCGGACATCTCGGGGGTGGCGGACCTGCGGGCGTTGCTGGACCGGGCGGCGGCGGGTGGCACGCCGGACGTGGTGGGCTACTGGGGGCAGCCGGTGGGTGATGCCGGGCAGGCCACGGAGCTGCTGGCGGCGACGGGCGCGTCGGGCCTGGCCGGGGACCTGTTCTGCGACGGCGCGGTCGGTTCGCGCACCGCGTCGTTGTGCGCGCCGTACGCGGACGCGGCGCACACGACGGGCGCGGCGTACCTGGACGCGGCGGCGATCGCCGCGCACGTGGCGGCGTGCACCGAGGTGGGCACGCAGGCCGGGTTCCATGTCATCGGTGACGCGGCGATGGCGGCCGTGGTGGAGGGCGTGCGGCTGGCCGGGGAGCGGCTGGGGAAGGCCACGGTGGCGGCGTGCACGCACCGCCTGGAGCACGTGGAGATGATCACCCAGGAGCAGGCGCGGGTGCTGGCCGCGCACGGCGTGATGGGCAGCGTGCAACCGTTGTTCGACGCGCTGTGGGGTGGGCCGGACGGCATGTACGCCGAGCGGCTGGGCGCGGAGCGGGCGATCGCGATGAACCCGTTCTCGATGCTCGCCGCGACCGGGGTGGCGCTGACGTTCGGCTCGGACGTGCCGGTGACGCCGGTGGGGCCGTGGGCCGCGGTGCGCGCCGCGGTGCGGCACCGCACGCCGGGTTCGGGGCTGACCCCGGTGGACGCGCTGCGGGCGCACACCGCGCACGGGCACCTGGCGGCCCGGGCCGGCGGCGTGGGTGAGCTGGTCGCCGGGCAGGCGGCGACGTACGCCGTGTGGGACGGTGACGGGCTGGACCTGGACGCGCCGGTGCCCCGGTGCGTGGCCACGGTGGTCCGCGGCCGGGCGATCCACGACGACGAAGGGCTGCTGCGATGACCGGTCTGCTCGGCCTCGACCCGGCCGTGGTGGCCCGTGCCCGGGACCTCGCGGCCCGCGCCGCCGAGCCGGTGATCGCGCTGGCCAGGGCGCACACCACGACCAGCGTGGAGCGGGCCACGCTGCGCCTGGCGGGGCTCACCGGCGCCGACTCCGCGCACCCCGCGGGTGACGTGCCGTGGGTGAACCGGGTGGTCGACACGGTGCGGGAGCACTGCGGCCTGGAACACGGTGCCGCGCTGCCGGTGTTCCACGCGCTGCGCGAGGGCGGTCACGGCAGCCTCACCGAGCTCGCCGAGGCCACCGCGGCCGGCCAGGTGCGGTTCGCCGTGCCCACCGGCGCGGCCCGGACCCGCGCCGCCCGCGCCGCGCGCACCGCCGTGGCCAGGGGCATGCGCACCGTGGACCGCAACCGGGCGCAGCGGGACCGGCTGGTGGCCCACCTCGGGGACCCGCCGCAGCGGCCGTGGATCTACCTCATCGTGGCCACCGGGGACATCGACGAGGACGTGGTGCAGGCCGCGAACGCCGCCCGCGCCGGCGCCGACGTCATCGCCGTCATCCGCTCCACCGGGCAGTCGCTGCTCGACTACGTGCCCGAGGGCGCCACCCACCACGGGTTCGCCGGCACGTACGCCACGCAGGAGAACTTCCGCATCATGCGGGCCGCCCTGGACGACGTGTCCAAGGAGGTGGGCCGGTACGTGCGGCTCACCAACTACGCCTCCGGGCTGTGCATGCCGGAGATCGCGGTGCTGGCCGGGTTGCAGCGCCTGGACATGATGCTCAACGACTCCATGTACGGCATCCTGTTCCGCGACATCAACCCGGTGCGCACGTTCGTCGACCAGCGGTTCTCCCGGCAGGTGCACGCCCGCGCCGGCATCATCATCAACACCGGCGAGGACAACTACCTCACCACCGACGACGCCGTGGACGCCGCGCACACCGTCACCGTGTCCCAGCTGCTCAACGAGCACTTCGCGCACGAGGCCGGGCTGCCGGACCACCTGCTCGGCCTGGGGCACGCGTTCGAGATCAACCCGGACCTGCCGGACTCGTTCCGCCTGGAGCTGGCGCACGCCCTGCTGGCCAGGGAGCTGTTCCCGGACGCCCCGCTGAAGTGGATGCCACCGACCAAGCACATGACCGGTGACGTGTTCCGCGGCTACCTGCTCGACGGGTTCTTCAACCTGGTCGGCGCGCTCACCGGCCAGGGCATCCTGCTGGTCGGCATGATGACCGAGGCCGTGGTCACCCCGTTCCTGTCCGACCGGGACCTGGCCCTGGCCAACGTCCGGTACGTGCTCAACGCGGCCGGTGGGCTGCGGGAGGACTTCCGCCCCGCCCCCGACGGCCTCATCGTCAAACGGGCCCACCAGGTCCTCGGCGAGTCCGTCGACCTCCTGGAACGCATCGTGGACGACGGTCTGCTCACCGCCATCGCCCGCGGCACGTTCGGCCTGATGAAACGCCCCCCGGACGCCGGCAAGGGCGCCGACGGCGTCGTCGTCAAGGCCGACGGCTACCTCAACCCCGCCTCCGAGCTGCTCGAGGAGTCGACGTGAGCGTCGTGCGGCCCTACGGGGACACCACCGGTGACGGGATGGTGCAGTTGTCGTTCACGTTGCCGGTGCCGCACGGCCCGAAGGCCGAGGGGGCCGCGCAGCTGCTGGCCCGGCGCATGGGTATCGACCCGGCGATGGTCGTGCACTCCCATCCCATCGGTGACCGGTTCACGTTCGTCGTGGTGTACGGGTCGTGCACCCACGTCGTGGACCTGGACGAGGTGCACGTGGTGGAGCGGGAGTACCCGCTGCTCACCCCGTCGGAGGTGAACGGGGCGCTGCGCAAGGCGTTGCGGCGCAAGCTGGTCGTGGTCGGCGCGTGCATCGGCACCGACGCGCACACGGTGGGCATCGACGCGATCCTCAACGTGAAGGGGTTCGCCGGGGAGAAGGGCCTGGAGTACTACCGGGAGCTGCGCGTGGTGAACATGGGCGCCCAGGTGACGGTGCCGGAGCTGGTGCGCCGTGCCCGCCGCGAGCACGCCGACGCGGTGCTGGTCTCCCAGGTGGTCACCCAGCGCGACGCGCACCTGCTGAACACCCGGGAGATGGCGCAGGCGTTCCGGGAGGCGATGGGGGAGCGGCGGCCGCTGCTCGTCGCCGGTGGGCCGCGCTTCGACCCGCTGATGGCCGGCGAGCTCGGCGTCGACCGGGTCTTCGGCCGCGGCACCACCCCCGGCGAGGTCGCCAGCTACCTGGTGCACGCCATGACCACGAGGAAGGCAGCATGAGCCTCACCGTCGGCTTCGCCGTCACGCACCGCCGGTACGTGCCGTACTCGCACGCCCACTACGGCGGCAACCTCGTCGAGGGCGCCTACTGCCTCGGGCTGTTCGGTGACGTGGCCACCGAGCTGGCCATCCGCACCGACGGCGACGAGAGCCTGCTCGCCGGGTACTCCTCGGTGGAGCTCACCGCGCCGGTGCAGGCCGGTGACGTCATCGAGGCCACCGCCACCCTCACCCGCGTCGGCACCCGTTCCCGAGGCGTGGACTTCGAGGCCCGCGTGGTGTGCCGGGCCGCCCCGGAACGTGGGCCGTCCGCGGCCGACGTGCTCGACCCGCCGCTCGTGGTGTGCCGCGCCACCGGCACCATCGTGGTCCCGGCCGGCTGACCCACGCGTCGACACCGGCGTGGCCCGTTCAGCCGCCCAGGGCCTCCCGGTACGGGCCCAGCTCGGCGAGGACGTCGTCGAAGGAGCCCGCCTCCTCCCACACGTCACGCCACTCCGACTCGTCGGCGACCACCCGGTCCAGCGCGCGCAGCGCCAGCGGCACCAGCGCGTCGAAGGCCGCGGCGTCCGGCTCACCGGCCTTCACGAAGTCCGGGGCGTGCGCGTCCTCCACGAGCATCCCGTCCGGCCGGGTCAGCGCCACCACCGCGGCCGCCGCCACCGCCGTGTTCGCCACCTCCAGGTCCAGGTAGTCGGCCTCGTCGGCGGCCTCGGCGAGCGCGGCGCGGGTCAGCCCGGCGCGGTCCTCCGGGGCGGCGTCGTCCAGTTCGTTCGCCCAGTCCGCGGCGTCGTCGTTGTCGAAAGGACCCAGTCCCCAGGCGCCCATGACCGGCCTCCTCGGTAGGTGCACGCGATCACCTACGCTCGTCGCCATGGTGGCAGCCGCCGTTACGGCCCGACCCGCCGGCCGGGGAGGACACCGCTGGGCGGTGGTGCCGTTGCGGGCGGTGGCCGCCACCGCCGGTGGCCTGCTGCTGTACGCCTCGTTCCCGCCGGGCCGCCTGTGGTGGCTCGCGCCGCTCGGCCTGGCGCTGTTCGCCGCCGCGGTGCACGGCGGCCGGGCCCGCGCCGGGTTCGGCTACGGCTACCTGTTCGCCCTGGGGTTCCTGCTGCCGCTGCTGGTGTGGACGGGCAGCTTCGTCGGCTGGCCGTGGCTGTTCCTGCCGGCGTTCGAGGGGCTGTTCCTGGCGCTCACCGGGGCGGCGCTGGCCGTGGTGACCCGGCTGCCCGGGCGGCTCGCCCCGCTGGTGCCGGTGGCCGCCGGCGCGGCCTGGGTGGCAGGGGAGGCGCTGCGCGGCCGGGTGCCGTTCGGCGGGTTCCCCTGGGGCCGTATCGCGTTCGGGCAGCCCGAGGGGCCGCTGCTGCCGCTGGCCGCGCTCGGCGGGGCGCCGCT
>DASWTI010000027.1:0-3732 GCA_036402215.1 Pseudonocardiaceae bacterium | reverse complement strand
CCTGGAGGAGGCGATCGCCCGGGCCACCCGGGTGCACGCCGACCAGCGCCGCGCCGACACCCGCACCGAGGTGGTCCCCGGCGGCACCGTCACCGAGCGGTGGGTGCCGGTGGGCCGCGTCGGGCTGTACGTGCCGGGCGGCGCCGCCGTCTACCCGTCGAGCGTCGTGATGAACGTGGTCCCGGCGCGCGTCGCGGGCGTCGGCTCCATGGTCGTGTGCTCGCCGCCCCAGGAGGCGCACGGCGCGCTGCCGCACCCCACGGTGCTCGCCGCCTGCGCGCTGCTCGGGGTGGACGAGGTGTGGGCCGTCGGCGGCGCCCAGGCCGTCGCGCTGCTGGCCCTCGGCGGCACCGACACCGACGGCGCGGCGCTGGAGCCGGTGGACCTGATCACCGGGCCGGGCAACGTGTACGTGACCGCCGCCAAGCGGCTGCTGCGTGGCCAGGTCGGCATCGACGCCGAGGCCGGCCCCACCGAGATCGCCGTCCTCGCCGACGGCACCGCCGACCCGGTGCACGTGGCGGCCGACCTGATCAGCCAGGCCGAGCACGACACCCTGGCGGCGAGCGTGCTGGTCACCACCGACGAGGCGCTCGCCGACGCGGTGGACGCCGAGCTCGCCGCCCAGGTCAAGCGCACCCGGCACCGGGCGCGCATCACCGAGGCGTTGCAGGGCAGGCAGTCGGGCTGCGTCCTGGTGTCCGACCTGGACCGTGGCCTCGCCGTGGTGGACGCCTACGCCGCCGAGCACCTGGAGATCCAGACCGCGGACGCCGCCGCCGTGGCCGCCCGGGTGCGCAACGCCGGCGCGGTGTTCGTCGGCGCCTGGTCGCCGGTCTCGCTCGGCGACTACTGCGCCGGCTCCAACCACGTGCTGCCCACCGCCGGTTGCGCCCGGCACTCCTCCGGCCTGTCCGTGCAGACCTTCCTGCGCGGCATCCACGTCGTCGAGTACACCGCCGAGGCGCTCGCCGAGGTGGCCGGGCACGTGGTGGCCCTCGCCGACGCCGAGGACCTGCCGGCGCACGGCCAGGCGGTCACCGCGCGGTTCCCGGGCACCGCGTCATCGCCGGGCACCGTGCCG
The DNA here is from genome assembly GCA_036402215.1 of Pseudonocardiaceae bacterium. Taxonomy (GTDB): domain Bacteria; phylum Actinomycetota; class Actinomycetes; order Mycobacteriales; family Pseudonocardiaceae; genus DASXTS01. Next base: position 2,648 of record DASWTI010000027.1, on the reverse strand, counting down.
TCGCCAGGCGCCGCGCCGTCGCCGGGCGCCACACCGTGAAGCCCGCCGACGTCACGCTGGACGACCTGCCACTGCGCGCCGACCTGCGCGGCCGCAGCCCGTACGGCGCGCCGCAGCTCGACGTGCCGTACCGGCTCAACACCAACGAGAACCCCTACCCGCCGCCGCCGGAACTGGTCGCCGACGTCACCGCCGCGGTGGCGGAGGCCGCGGCCGGCCTGCACCGCTACCCGGACCGCGACGCCGTGGCCCTGCGCGCCGACCTGGCCGGCTACCTCACCCGGGCCACCGGCGTCCCGGTGGACGGCGCGCAGGTGTGGGCGGCCAACGGGTCCAACGAGATCCTGCAGCAGCTCCTGCAGGCCTTCGGCGGCCCGGGGCGGCTCGCGCTGGGCTTCGAGCCCTCGTACTCGATGCACCCGATCATCGCGGCCGGCACCCGCACCGAGTGGCTGCCGGCGCCGCGCCGCGCGGACTTCTCCCTGGACGCCGGCGCCGCCGCCGAGGCGATCGCGCGGCACCGCCCCGATGTGGTGTTCCTGGCCTCGCCCAACAACCCCAGCGGCCAGTCGGTGCCGCCGGAGGACCTGCGGCGGATCGTGGACGCGGCCCCCGGCATGGTGGTGGTGGACGAGGCCTACGGCGAGTTCTCCGCCCGGCCGAGCGCGCTCGCGCTGCTGGACGAGCTGGCCGAGCGGCTCGTGGTCACCCGCACCATGAGCAAGGCGTTCGCCTTCGCCGGCGGGCGCCTGGGCTACCTGGCCGCCGCGCCCGCGGTGATCGACGCGCTGCTGCTGGTGCGGCTGCCGTACCACCTGTCGGCGCTCACCCAGGCCGCGGCGCGCGCGGCGCTGCGGCACGCCGACGCCACCCTCGCCTCCGTGGCGCGGCTCGCCGCCGAGCGCGAGCGGGTCACCCGGTCGTTGCGCGCCCTGGGCTTCTCCGTGGTGGACAGCGACGCCAACTTCGTGCTGTTCGGCGAGTTCCCGTCGCCGGCCGTCGCCTGGCGCGGCTACCTGGACCGCGGCGTGCTGATCAGGGACGTCGGAGTGCCCGGTCACCTCCGTGCGACGATGGGCCTGCCGGCCGAGAACGACGCGTTCCTGGCCGCGAGCAGGGAGTTGGTGCCATGAGCCGCACGGGGCGCGTGGAGCGCGTGACCAAGGAGTCCACCGTGCTCGTCGAGGTCGACCTCGACGGCACGGGCCGCGTCGAGGCCGACACCGGCGTGCCGTTCTACGACCACATGCTGACCGCGCTCGGCACGCACGCCGCGTTCGACCTGACGGTGCGCGCCACCGGCGACACCCACATCGACGCGCACCACACCGTGGAGGACGTGGCCATCGTGCTCGGCCAGGCCGTGCGGCGGGCGCTCGGCGACAAGGCCGGCATCCGCCGCTTCGGCGACGCCTGGATCCCGATGGACGAGGCGCTCGCGCACGCCGCCGTGGACGTGTCCGGCCGGCCCTACTGCGTGCAGACCGGCGAGCCCGACTCGCTCGTCACCTTCGTCGTCGGCGGCAACTACCCGACGGTGCTGAACCGGCACGTGTTCGAGTCGATCGCGTTCCACGCGCGGCTCGCGCTGCACGTGCGCGTGGTGCACGGCCGCGATCCGCACCACATCACCGAGGCCCAGTACAAGGCCGTCGCGCGGGCGTTGCGCGCCGCGGTCGAGCCGGACCCGCGCATCGGCGGCGTCCCGTCCACGAAAGGCGTTCTGTGATCTGGTCCGACCTGGTCGGCGTCCTGCTGCTGGCCCTGTCCGGCATGCTCGTCGGCGGCGCGTACACCGCCTGGCGTTCCTCGCGCAAGGCCACCGCCGTCCTCGCCGCCGCGGCCACCCTGTCCGGCGTGGCCGGCGTCGTCTGGCTGCTCTGACCATGGCCAGGGTGGTCGTCCTCGACTACGGATCGGGGAACCTGCGCTCCGCGGAACGCGCGCTGCGCCGGGTGGGCGCGGACGTCGTGGTGACCGGCGACCGGCGGGCCGCGCTGGACTGCGACGGGCTCGTCGTGCCCGGCGTCGGCGCGTTCGCGGCCTGCATGGCCGGTCTGCGGGCGGTGCGCGGCGACCGGATCATCGGGGAGCGGCTGGCCGGCGGCCGTCCGGTGCTCGGCATCTGCGTGGGCATGCAGGTGTTGTTCGAGCGCGGCGACGAGCACGGCACCCGCACCGCCGGCTGCGGCGAGTGGCCGGGCACCGTGGAGCGCCTGGACGCGCCGGTGCTGCCGCACATGGGCTGGAACACGGTGCGGGCCGCCGAGGGCTCGCGGCTGTTCGCCGGGCTGGACGCCGGTACCCGGTTCTACTTCGTGCACTCCTACGGTGTCCGCCGCTGGGAGCTGGAGCCCTCGCACGCCATCCGGCCGCCGCTGGTCACCTGGGCCCATCACGGCGTGGACTTCGTGGCGGCGGTGGAGAACGGGCCGCTGTCCGCCACCCAGTTCCACCCCGAGAAGTCCGGCGACGCCGGCGCCGAGCTGCTGCGCAACTGGACCAAGGGGCTGCGTTGACCGAGGGCCGCGTTGACCCAGGGGCCGCGTCGACCGAGGGGTTGGGATGAGCAAGGAACGGGCCCGCCGCCGCGCCGAGCGCGAGGCCGCCGCGGCCGTCGCCCGGTCCGAGGCCGTCCGGCGCGACCG
>DASWTI010000026.1:0-8975 GCA_036402215.1 Pseudonocardiaceae bacterium | reverse complement strand
GTCGACCAACTCGGCCCGGTCACCGCCGTGCGGCACGGCGCCGGCCGCAACGAGCCGGGCGGCATCACCAGCCTGGACGCCGCGGCGTTCGAGCGCACGTTCGCGCCCAAGATCGACGGGCTGCGCGCGGTGCTCGGCGCGGTGGAGCCGGAGCGGCTCAAGCTGCTGGTCACGTTCGGCAGCATCATCGGCCGGGCCGGCCTGCGCGGCGAGGCGCACTACGCCACCGCCAACGACTGGATGGCGCGGCTGACCACCGAGTTCGGCGAGCGGAACCCGCAGTGCCGGGCGCTGTGCATGGAGTGGTCGGTCTGGTCCGGCGTCGGCATGGGCGAGCGGCTCGACGTGGTGGAGTCGCTCAACCGCGACGGCGTCACGGCGATCTCGCCGGACCAGGGCGTGCAGATCATGCGGCGCCTGGTGTCCGACCCGGACTCGCCCACCGTCGTGGTGATCAGCGGCCGCACCGAGGGCATCGACACGGTGCGCTACTCGCTGCCGGCGCTGCCCATCCTGCGGTTCGTGCAGAAGCCGCTGGTGCGCTACCACGGCGTCGAGCTGGTCACCGAGGTCGAGCTCAACGCGGGCACCGACCTCTACCTGGCGGACCACCTGCTGGACGGCAACCTGCTGTTCCCCGCGGTGTTCGGCATGGAGGCCATGACGCAGGTGGCGAACGCCGCCACCGGGCGCTCCGAGGTGCCGGTGATCGAGGACGCGGAGTTCCTGCGGCCCATCGTGATCCCGCCGACCGGCAGCACCACGGTGCGGGTCGCGGCCACGGTGACCGAGGACGACGACACCCTCGCGGTGTCCATCCGCAGCGCGGAGACCGACTTCGCGGTCGAGCACTTCCGCGCCCGGCTGCGCTTCGGCGTCGGCGCCGCGCCGGCCGGCCCGCCGGACCAGGTGGGCGAGGGCCTGCCGCCGGTGCCGCTGGACCCGGCAGCGGACCTGTACGGCGACACGCTGTTCCAGGGCCGCCGCTTCCAGCGCCTGCGCCGCTTCCACCGGGCCGCCGCGCGGCACGTGGACGTTGACGTGGCCGCGATCGACGCCTCCGACTGGTTCGCCGGCTTCCTGCCCGGCGAACTGATCCTGGGCGACCCCGGCATGCGGGACGCGCTCATGCACGGCAACCAGGTGTGCGTGCCCGAGGGCACGCTGCTGCCGGCCGGCATCGAGCGGATCTTCCCGGGTGGCGCGGAGCTGGCCAGGGCCGGCGAGGTGCGCTTCTGCGCCACCGAGCGGTCCCGCGACGGCGACACCTACGTCTACGACATCGCGGTCCGCGACCGCGAGGGCACCGTCGTGGAGCGCTGGGAGGGCCTGCGGCTGCACGCGGTGCGCAAGAAGGACGGCGGCGGGCCGTGGGTGGCCCCGCTGCTCGGCTCCTACCTGGAGCGCTCGCTGGGCGACCTGGTCGGTGCCGACGTGCACGTGGCCGTCGAGCCGCACGGCACCGAGGCCCTCGGGGTCGAGGAGCGCCGCGCCCACACCGCGGTCGCCGCCGGTCGCGCGCTCGGCCGCAAGGTCACCGTCCGGTACCGCCCCGACGGGCGGCCGGAGGTCGACGGAGACCGCGCCATCTCGGCGTCGCACGCCCCGGGGCTGACCCTGGTCGTGGCCGGCACCGGGACCGTGGGGTGCGACGTGGAGCCCGTGGTCGAGCGGTCCGCCGCCGACTGGGAGGGCCTCCTCGGCGGGCACCACGCGCTGGCCGGAGTCGTCGCCAAGGAGCTCGGGGAGGGCCTGGACGCCGCGGCGACGCGGGTCTGGTCCGCCATCGAGTGCCTGCAGAAGGCCGGCGTGGTGCCGGCCGGAGCCCCACTCACCCTGACGCCGGAACGGCGCGACGTGTGGACGGTGTTCGCCTCCGGCTCGCTGCGGATCGCGACGCTCGTCACCACCCTGCGCGACGCCACCGACCCGGTCGTCCTCGCCGTACTCACCGACGGGCGGTCATGACCATGGACTACTACGAGTACCGGCACACGGTGGGTTTCGAGGAGACCAACCTGGTCGGCAACGTCTACTACGTGAACTACCTGCGCTGGCAGGGCCGGTGCCGCGAGATGTTCCTCAAGCTGGAGGCGCCCGCGGTCCTCAAGGAGGTCCAGGAGGACCTGAAGCTGTTCACGCTCAAGGTCGACTGCGAGTTCTTCGCCGAGATCACCGCGTTCGACGAGCTGTCCATCCGGATGCGGCTGGCCGAGCTCACGCAGACGCAGATCGAGTTCAGCTTCGACTACGTGAAGCTCGGCGAGGACGGCGTGGAGACGCTGATCGCGCGGGGCCGGCAGCGGGTGGCGTGCATGCGCGGCCCCAACACCAGGACCGTGCCCAGCCCGGTCCCGGAGTCCCTCGTCGAGGCGCTGCAGCCGTACATGTCGCCGCAGTCGGCCCGGGTCTGACCCGGCCGGCGCGCAGGAGGAGGTCAACGTGAACGGCGACCCCCGGCCACCGGAGCAGGTGGCCGACCAGAAACTCCTGCGGCGCGCGTTCGGGGCGTTCGCCACCGGCGTCACCGTGGTGACGGTCGGTGGCGGCACCCCGCACGCCATGACCGCGAACTCCTTCACCTCGGTGTCGCTGGACCCGGCGCTCGTGCTGATCTGCGTCGGCCGCGACGCGATCATGCACGGCAGCCTGTTCGGCTCGCGGACGTTCGGGGTGTCGGTGCTCGGCGCCGACCAGGAGGCCGTGGCCAGGCACTTCGCCGATCGCTGGCGACCGCTCGGCCACGCCCAGTTCGAGTCGGTGGACTGGCTCCCCGGGCCGGTCACCGGCGCCCCGATGATCGCGGGCGCGATCGCCACCATGGAGTGCCGGCTGTGGCGCACCTACGACGGCGGCGACCACACGATCTTCGTGGGCGAGCTGTTGTCCGTGGAACTGCGGGAGGACTCGGAGGCCCTGCTGTTCCACCAGGGCAGGTTCCGCCGGGTCGTCCCCGTGACGAGTGAGGCGGCGGCGTCATGACGATCGCTCAGGAGAGACCGTCGCCGACCGGCCCGCGGCGGGTTCCGCCCGGGCCGCCCCGGCGGGCCATGCTGAGCCTGCTCCGGCGGCTCAACAGCGACCGGCTGGGCCTGATGCGGGCGGCCGCCGACGAATTCGGCGACGCCGCGCGCATCGTGGTCGGCCCGAAGGTCCTGTACTTCTTCAACCATCCCGATCACGCCAAGCACGTGCTCACCGACAACAGCGCGAACTACCACAAGGGTTTCGGCCTGGCGCAGGCCAAGCGGGCCCTCGGGGACGGGCTGCTGACCAGCGAGGGCGAGCTCTGGCGCAAGCAACGCAAGATCATCCAGCCGGTCTTCCAGAACAAGCGCATCGCGCAGCAGGCCGGGGTCATCGCGGAGGAGGCGGCCGGCCTGGTCGCCCGCCTCCGCACCCGGGCCGGCACCGGCACCCCGGTGGACGTGCTGGAGGAGCTGAACACGCTGACCCTGGGCGTGCTCGGCCGCACCCTGCTCGACTCCGACCTCGGTGCGTTCGAGGGCATCGGGCGCTCGTTCGAGGCCGTGCAGGACCAGGCGATGTTCGAGGCGGTGACGCTGAGCAAGGTGCCTACCTGGGTGCCGCTGCCCAAGCAGCTCCGCTTCCGCCGCGCCCGCCGCGACCTGCAGTCGATCGTGGACACGCTGGTCGCCGACCGGCGTGCCCGCGGCGACGACGTCACCGGCGACGACGTGCTGTCCCGGCTGATCGTCTCGGTCGAGCAGGAGGCCGACCCGCGGGTGGGCCGCCAGCGCATGCTGGACGAGCTGGTGACGCTGCTGCTCGCCGGGCACGAGACCACGGCCAGCACCATCGGCTGGACGCTGCACCTGGTCAACGAGCACCCGGAGGTCGGGGAGCGGCTGCACGAGGAGGCGGTGCGCGTCCTCGGCGACCGGCCGCCGGCCTACGAGGACCTGCGCGGGCTGCGGTACACCGCGATGGTCCTGGAGGAGGTCATGCGGCTGTACCCGCCGGTGTGGATGCTCTCCCGGCTGGGCCAGCAGGACGACGTGATCGGCGGCTACCACGTGCCGGCGGGCTGCGACGTGCTCATCTGCCCGTACACGCTGCACCGGCACAAGGAGTTCTGGACCGACCCGGAACGCTTCGACCCGGAGCGGTTCGACCCGGACGTACAGCACGGCCGGCCGCGGTACGCCTACATCCCGTTCGGCGCCGGGCCGCGGTTCTGCGTGGGCAACCACCTCGGGATGATGGAGGCCACCTTCGTCATCGCGATGCTGGCCCGCGAGCTCCGGCTCACCACCGTGCCCGGTTACCGCGTGGTGCCCGAGCCGATGCTCTCGCTACGGGTGCGCGGCGGGCTGCCGATGACGGTCACCGCGGCGCGCTGATCGACAATTCAATTCCGGCGCGGCACGACATTTCCCGCTCGGCGGAATGTCGTGCCGCGCTGTCGTCGTGCCCGGGTGCCACTCGAATCGCTCGGCAACTCAGGAGATGCGTCGCGTGTGACGCCACGGTGACACTGATCGTGAACCTGCCTTATCGGCCATTTACCCGGTCTCGGTCGCACCGGTCCAGGGGAATTCGCCGTTTTCCCGTGCTGACGACAGGAGGAAGGCCCCGTGAATCCGGGTACTCCAGACGAAGATCAGATCCGGGTGATGACGCTCGAGGCATTCGCCGACACCATCATTCCGGGCGAGAAGCGATTCCCGGGCGACCGCGCCATCGCGGGCGTGGCGACCGGCGGCGGCGCGGTGGTGTGCGGCGCGCTCGAACTGCTGGAGCTGCCGGCCACCGGGGTCACCGCCGGGCTGCTGCCGCTCTCCATGGCGCTCAACGGGCACGCCACGGCGTACGCCGAGGAGCACGGCCTCACCCTGGACGACACCGTGCCGCCGTTCGTGGCGCTCGAGTACGAGCACCGGCACGCCGTGGTCGCGCGGATCACCGCCCCGGGCCACCCCGAGAAGGACGGCTGGGTGCTGCTCGCGCTGTTCAGCAACATGGCGTTCGACGTGGCCGCGCACAAGAGCACCGGCGAGGCGATCGCCGAGGGCCACCCCGGCCTGCTCGCCATGGGCTTCTCGAAGCCCGACGCCGACGGCCTGTGGCGCTTCCCCGACTACTCGTACCGGCGTGAGCTGGCCTCCGTGCACCCGGACACCAACGAGACAGGGAGCCTGGCATGACCACCACCGAGACCACCGACGTCCTCATCGTCGGCAGCGGCTTCGGCGGCGCCATCGCGGCCTACCACCTCGCCGCCGGCGGGGCCAAGGTCACCGTGCTGGAGCGCGGTCCCTGGCTGGAGGGCAAGGACTTCGACCACGACTACCTGCTCGGCTCGTCGTACACCCGGGTGTTCGACTTCGTGGCCGGCGACGGCATGAGCGTGCTGAGCGGCAACTGCGTGGGCGGCGGCAGCGTCGTCTACTTCGCCGCCCTGCCCCGCGCGCCGCGCTTCGTGTTCGAGCGCAAGGGCAGCATCGGCCGCCGCATGTGGCCGGCCGCGATCAACCGCGACACCCTCGACCCGTGGTACGACCGGGTCGCCGAGTCCATCCCGGTGAGCCAGCAGTCCTGGAACGACGTGTCGTACGCGGGCGGCCTGTGGGGCGCGGCCTGCAACCACGCCGGGCACACCGCGAACCCGGTGCCGGTGGGCATCGACACCGGCAAGTGCACCAACTGCAACTGGATGATGGCCGGCTGCCGCTTCGACGCGAAGCGCTCGCTGCTGTTCAACTACCTGCCGGCGGCCATCGCGCACGGCGCGGAGATCCGCCCGCTGCACGAGGTGCAGCACCTGACCCGCACCGACGACGGCGGTTACGTCGTGCACTACAACGTGGTCGACGACGAGGACTACCGGGTCACGGTCGGCGGCGGCACCATCCAGGCCAAGATCGTGATCCTGGCCGCGGGCGCCGGCGCCACGCCGGTCATCCTGCAGCGCTCCGAGCAGTACCTCGGCACCATGCCGCACGGCGTCGGCCGCTACTTCTCCGGCAACGGCGAGCGGCTGAACACCGCGGTGTTCAACGAGGACAAGGTGCGCGAGGTGCTCGGCCTCGACCGCGGCAACGGCCAGGCCTACGAGGCCAACCAGATCGGCAAGGGCCCGACCGTGGCCTGCTGGGACTACCTGGACGGCAACCGGCCGGAGTACGAGCGGTTCTCCCTGGAGCAGCTGTACTTCCCGCCCGGCCTCGGCACGATCCTGGCGCAGGCGCCCGGGGTCACCGACAAGCCGGCCTGGTTCGGCGTGGAGAAGAAGAAGCTGCTGGAGCAGTGGAAGTCCTGGCTGATCATCTTCCAGATGACCGAGGACGACAACGAGGGCGTGTTCGGCCCGCCGCCGCCCACCGGCAACGCGTTCCGGATCTCGCAGCAGATGCTCGGCCGCGGTGCGCTGCGCTACGACCCGACGCCGAACACCTGGCGCGGCTGGAACGCCGCCGACGCCGCGTGCAAGGACATCCTGGAGCGCGACGGCCTGGCCACCGTGACCCCGTGGACGAACGACGTCGTCGGCGCGTACACGGTGCACCCGCTGGCGTCCTGCCGGATGGGCGACGACCCGGCCACGTCGGCGCTGGACGACCGCAACGAGCTGCGCGACCACCCCGGCATCTTCGTCACCGACGGCTCCTCGGTGCCGGGCGCGCTCACCGTGAACCCGGCGATGACGATCGCGGCGGTGGCCGAGCGGGCCATCCCCGGCATCGTCGGCGCGCTGCGGGCCCGCGGCCTGGACGTCACCTACGGCGCCCCCACGCCGGACGGCGGCACCAGCAGCCGGCGCGAGACCATGCTCCAGGTGCCGCAGCTCATGGGCGACTGAGGCGGCCGGGGCGGCGCAGGCAGCGTACGCGGCGCAGGCGCAGCCCCGGCCGGGTGTCAGCTCGCGCGGCCGACCGGTTCGTGGGCGGACCGGGTGGTGACCTCCTCGGGGGCCACCACCCGGCCGCACGCCCGGCAGGTCAGCCCGGTGACCACGCGCCCGCCGCAGTCCTGGTGCTCGGCGACCCGCGGCGGGCCGTCCGGCCCGGCCAGGTGCCGGTCGCCCCACTCGGTGAGCGCCAGGATGACCGTGGTGAGCTCGCGGCCCTTCGGAGTCAGGTGGTAGCCGTGGCGCAGCGGGCGTTCCTGGTAGGGCACGCGCTCCATGAGCCCGTTGGCCACCAGCCCGTTGAGCCGGTCGGTGAGCACGTTGCGGGCGACGCCCAGGCTGGTCAGGAAGCCGTCGAAGCGGCTGATGCCGAGCAGCGCGTCCCGGATGATGAGCAGCGTCCACCGCTCGCCGACGATCTCCAGCGCCCGGGCCACGGAGCACACCTGGTCGTCGTACGTGCGCCTCAGCATCCGACCATGGTATCCGGTGAGTTGCGTCAGGCAACCTTTCGTTTCGTCCACGACCACAGGGGTGTGGCATGACCGTGACGTTGGTGAAGAAGGCCCTGCGCGGCTCGCTCGCGCACGTGCGGCACGTGACCGCGGTGCGACCCGGCGCGGCCCGCGGTGCCGTGGCCGCCGTGTACGCGCAGGTGGAGCGCGACTTCGGGATGCTGGCCCCGCCGGTGGCCCTGCACTCGCCGTCGCCCGAGGTGCTCGCCGCCGCCTGGACCGTGCTGCGCGAGACCCTGGTCGCCGCCGGCGCGGTGTCCCGGGCCGGCAAGGAGGCGGTGGCCACCGCGGTGTCCCGGGCCAACTCCTGCCCGTACTGCGTGGCTGTGCACGACGCCACCCTGCAGGTGCTCGGCGCCGGCGACGAGGACCCGATGCTGCGCTGGGCCGCCGAGGCCAGCACCGAGGCCGGCGCGCGGGCGTACGGCACCCCGTTCACCGCCGCCCAGGTGCCCGAGCTGGTCGGCACCGCCGTGGCGTTCCACTACTACAACCGCGTGGTGCACGTCTTCCTGGACTCCTCGCCCATCCCCACCCAGGTGCCGCCGTCCATCCGCGCCCGCCTGATGCGCATGACCAGCCGCCTCACCCGTACCCGGCTCGACGTCGCCACCCGCCCCGGCGAGGCGCTCGACCTGCTGCCCCCCGCGCCGCTGCCCGCCGACCTGCGCTGGGCCGCCGCCAACCCCACCATCGCCGAGGGCTTCGCCCGTGCCGCCGCCGCCATGGACGCCGCCGGTGCCCGTGCCGTGCCTCCCGCCGTGCACACCCTGGTCACGTCCTCGCTCGCCACCTGGGACGGCACCCTCCGCGGCCCCAGCCGCGCCTGGGTGGAGGAGGCCGTCGCCCCCCTGCCCGGCCCCGAGCGCGCCGCCGGCCGGCTCGCCCTGCTCACCGCGTTCGCGCCCTTCCAGGTCACCCCCGACGTGGTCGCCGCCTGCCGCGAGTCCGGCGCCGACGACCGCACCCTCGTCGAACTCGTCGCCTGGTCCGCCCTCACCACCGCCCGCCGCGTCGGCACCTGGATAACCACCCCCGCCACCACGTCCGGCTGACCCTTTGCTCTGAGTACATCAACGCCCCGTGGCCCCGCGCCGGCGTGGCCCCCTGATCGGGCTACATGTACTCAGAGCAAAGGGGTGCCGTGCGGGTAGTGGGGTTGACCGGGTGTGCAGTGGCGGTGGTCCGGGGTGGGGGCGCGGGCCTAGATTCAGTGGGGTGAGCGGGACGTACAGCGCGGACACGGCGGCGATGGCCGCGGTGGCCGGCCGGCTGGACGCGGTGACCGACGAGACCGCGGCGGCGGCCGTGCTGCTGGACTCGGGCGCGGGGGAGGACCTCGGGCCGGGCGGCGTGGGCGCGGCGCTGGACACGGTGACGTCGGCCTGGGTACGGCGGCTCGGCGAGGCCGGTGAGGACGCGGCGGCGGGCGCCGGCGAGGTGCGGGCCGCGCGGGACACCTACCTGGACGTGGACGAGACGGCGGCGGGGGCGATCCGGCGTGGCGGCTGAGTACCGCGGGCTGGGGTTCGACCCCACGCCCGGTTCCCCGGAGGCGGTGGACGCGGCGGCGGACCGCTGCGCGCGGT
>DASWTI010000025.1:0-7921 GCA_036402215.1 Pseudonocardiaceae bacterium | reverse complement strand
CGTCCGGCTCGGCGGCCGTGGTGTGCTCGTCCCCGCACGCGCGGGGGTGGTCCCGCCTCCTGACCGCGCCACGCGATCGCGGTCGGCTCGTCCCCGCACGCGCGGGGGTGGTCCTCCCGTCCGGCTGGACGTTCGACGCCGCCCTCCCTCGTCCCCGCACGCGCGGGGGTGGTCCTCCGCCATACGGCCTTGCCTAGTTGGGCTTTATCTCGTCCCGGCACGCGCGGGGGTGGTCCGGTGCGACACACCGGCGCCTACCCGGACATCACCTCGTCCCCGCACGCGCGGGGGTGGTCCGAATCCACCGATGACGCCCTTGATGACGGTGAGCTCGTCCCCGCACGCGCGGGGGTGGTCCCCGCGACATCGACCGGGCCATAGCGGAACGGGCCTCGTCCCCGCACGCGCGGGGGTGGTCCGTTCGCCCTGCTGATCTCCATGTTGTCCGCCAACTCGTCCCCGCACGCGCGGGGTGATCCGTGCGGGCGCCAAACCAACCAGTCGGCGCGGAGCTCGTCCCCGCAGGTGCGGGGGTGGTCCCGCCGAGGGCCCGTGCTTCACCGGCGTGCGCGGCTCGTCCCCGCACGCGCGGGGTGGCCCGTTCAGGTCGCCGGAAACGCCGAGGGTCTCGGCGTCGTCCCGCACGCGCGGGGGTGGCCCGGCGCTGGTCGGTCGGTTCACCGGGCACGACCTCTCGTCCCCGCACGCGCGGGGGTGGCCCCCTCAGTCGTTACGTCGCTCCGCGCGACGGCATCTCGTCCCCGCACGCGCGGGGATGGCCCCTCGTACCAGCCGGCCATCGTCGGCTGGATGCGCACGTCCCCGCACGCGCGGGAGTGGCCCCCACACCGAGGACCCGCCCTCGGGCGCGATCACCTCGTCCCCGCACGCGCGGGGGGGTGGTCCCCTCCCACATGGCCATGTTCTTCGGTCAGCTGTCCTCGTCCCCGCACGCGCCGGGTGGTCCACAGCTCGGCGAGCGCTGGCCGCGGGAGTCCAGTTCGTCCCCGCAGGCGCGGGCGTGGTCCGCGCTGTGCGTTCGGAGGTCCGCCGTTACGGGCTGGTCGACGAGGTGTCGTGTGAGGCGAGTTCGGTGAGGAGCTGATGGGCGGCTCGGCAGTCTCCGAGGGCGCGGTGAGGACCGCCGAGTGGCATTGGCCGGGAGGCGCCGACCGCGGCCATTCGCCGTCGTAGCAGGCACTGCCAGTTGTGGATCTCGATGAGATGCGCCGGGTCGAGACCCAGGCGCACGAGATGGACGGCCTGGGGCTGGAGGCCCCGCTGGAGACCGTGGCCGTGCTGCGGCAGGTGTTGCTGCCCGTCGTCCTGCATGCGCTGGGCGCACCGACCTCGGAGCAGGAGTGGGAGGCGCGCTGGACGGCCGGCCGCTTCGATGCCGGCCGGATCCAGAGCTACCTGAAGCAGTGGCGTGACCACTTCGACCTGTTCGACGCCACTCAGCCGTTCGCCCAGGTCGCCGGGCTGCGGACGGAGAAGAACGAGACGAAGCCGGTGTCGCTGCTGCTGCCCGCGGTGGCAACCGGCAACAACGTCCCGCTGTTCACGTCCCGGACAGAGGCCGGGCCACCGCTCACCCCGGCCGAGGCCGCCAGGGCGCTGCTCGCAGCGCACTGCTGGGACACGGCGGCGATCAAGTCCGGCGCCGTCGATGACCCGCTGATGAGCGCCGGAAAGACGACGGGCAACCCAACCGGCCCCCTCGGCCAGCTCGGCGTGGTCGTCCCGATGGGCGCCACGCTGTTCGAGACCCTGATGCTCAACACACCGATCATCCGGCAGGGCCTCGAACGCGACGACCGTCCACAGTGGACGAACGCACCGGCGACACCCGCCTGGAACCCGAGCGGCAGCCCGAAGGGGCTCCTCGACCTACTCACCTGGCAGGCCCGGCGCATCCGGCTCGTCCGCGACGACGACGGCCTGGTCCGGTCCGTGGTGCTGGCGGCGGGAGATCGGCTCGGCACCGTCGACCACCACGTCGAACCTCACACCGCCTGGCGACGGGACCCGAAGACCGCGGCACAACGACCGCTGCGGCACCAGCCGGGGCGCGCCGCCTGGCGCGGCCTGACCAGCCTGCTGGCCACCGACACCGCCGGCGACGGCGCAGGCGAGTCGAGCAGCCTGCTGATCACCCAGCTCGGTGCGCTGCGGGTGCAGGAGCGGGTCCCGGAGGACCTGGCCCTGCAGGTCCTCACCGTCGGGGTGGCCTATGGCAACCAGTCGGCGGTGGTCGAGGACGTCATGGTGGACTTGATCCCGCTGCCGGTCGCGGCCCTGCCGCTCGGCAACGCGGTGCATGACCTGCTGTTGCAGATCGTGGACGAGGCAGAGGCGTTGCGCGTCGCCATGAACAAGCTCGGCGACGACCTGCGGCAGGCCGTGGGCGCGGACAAGCTGCCGTGGGACAAGGGAACGCGGCTCGGCGACGCGCTGGTGCACGAGTTCACCGGCCCGGTCCGCCGGTTGCTCGGCGGCCTGCAACGGGAACCGGACCGCACTGACGACGCCGAGCAGGCGTGGCGGTCGACCGCGCGGCGGCTCGCCCTGTCCGCCGCGAACCGGGCGGTGGACGCGCTGCCACCCACCGCGTTCCTGGGCCGCGAACTGAACGAGAAGGTGCAGCTCCGCGCCTCCACCGCGGAGGCGTTCTTCCGCCGCCGGCTCAACGACGTTCTCGGCCGGCCCACCCCTGTGACCACCGGAGACCGCTCATGACCGACACCGACGACGACACCGAGGCCACCCGCAAGCCGTACTGGGCCGGGCGCCGGCCGGGCCTGCCGCCGTCGAAGATCTGGCCGCCCGGCGCGGAGCTGGCGGCGCTGCGGCGGGGCCTCGGCCGTGAGCCCGGCACCGTGCCGGCGATGTGGCCGTTCTACCTGCACCTCCGCACCGACGGCACGGTCAGCAAGAAACTGTCCGCCGAGCACGCGGCCCTGACCTTGTTCGCCGTGCACCAGCAGTCGCATGCGGCGCCGATGCACCGCACCGGGCCGGGGCTCGGCACCGCGATGCGGGCGTTGCGCGACAGCGGGAAGTTCAGCGACGACGCGGTGGACCGCAGGTTCTCCGCGGCCGCCACCGCCACGTCGCTCACCGAGCTGACCCTGCACCTGCGCGGCTTGGTCACCCAGCTCCGCACCATCCCCCAGCCCCTCGACTACGACGCGCTGTTCAAGGACCTCGTGGCCTGGCAGTCGGCCGACCAGGTCGGCGCCGTCCGCCGCCGCTGGGGCAGCCAGTACTTCCTCCGTCCTGCCGCCGGTGACGGCACCAGCACACCCGACGACCCCACGTCCACCAGCACAGGAGCCCAGCAGTGAGCACCCGGATCTACGCCGACATCCACATCCTGCAGACGGTCCCGCCGTCGAACCTCAACCGGGACGACGCCGGCAGCCCCAAGCAGGCCATCTACGGCGGCGCTCGGCGGGCCCGGGTGTCGTCCCAGGCGTGGAAGCGGGCCACCCGCAAGGCTTTCACCGACAAGGAACAGGCACCGGCCGCCACCCGCACCAAGCGGCTGCCCGCGTTGGTGGCGCAGCGCCTGTACGAGCGCACCGGCATCGATCTGGACCAGGCCCAGCGGATCGCCGCAGTCGTGCCGGGTGCCTTGGACGTCACGCTCGACAAGAAGCGGCCGAACGAGACGTCCTACCTGCTGTTCTTCGGGCTGGCCCAGCTCGATCGGCTCGTCGCGCTGCTGGCGGAACAGGTCACGGAACTGGTCGCCGCCGACGACAAGGCGCTGGCGGCCGCGGTCAAGGCGCTGCCGCTGCGTGACGAACTCGGCAAGGGGCACCCGATCGACGTCGCCCTGTTCGGGCGCATGGTGGCCGACGTGGCAGCCCTCAACGTCGACGCGGCCACCCAGGTGGCGCACGCGATCTCCACGCACGCCGTCGAGATCGAGTTCGACTACTTCACCGCGGTGGACGACGAGAAGGACCGGGCCGGCGGCGACGACGCGGGCGCGGGCATGATCGGCACCGTCGAGTTCAACTCCGCAACGCTGTACCGGTTCGCCACCGTCGGGCTGCACCAGCTACGGGTGAACCTGGACGACGATGCGGAGGCCACCGTCGAGGCCCTCGGCCGGTTCGTGGACGCCTTCTGCCGGTCCATGCCGACCGGCCACGAGAACACCTTCGCCCACCGCACGCTGCCCAGCCTGGTCAGCGTCGTGCTGCGCGACGACCAGCCGGTGAACCTGGTCTCCGCGTTCGAGACGCCGGTCCGCTCCAGCCAGGGCATCCTCACCGAGTCCCAGCGGCTCCTGGTCGCCGAGCTGCGCCGTGCCCACGATCAGTGGGGGCTGAACCCCCTGCTCGTCGCGTCCACCTACACCCCGGCCGGCGACGGCGACGCGGAGGTACTCGGGACGCCGCTCCCCTTCCCCGATCTGGTCACCGCTGTCACCGACGCGGCGCGGGAGCGGCTGGCGTGACCACCGAGCACTGCCTGGTACTGCGGCTGGCCGGGCCGTTGCAGTCGTGGGGCTCGCACAGCCGGTTCAACCGCCGCGACACCGACGCCGAGCCCACCAAGAGCGGCATCGTCGGCCTGCTGGCCGCCGCGCAGGGCCGGCGGCGCACCGATCCGATCGAGGACCTGATCGGCCTCACGCTCGGCATCCGCACCGATCGGCCCGGCACGCTGCTGCGCGACTACCACACGGTGAGCGACCTGCGCGGCCGTCCACTGCTGTCCGCCGCCGTCACCGGCAAGGGTGCGCAGAAGCCGACGTCGCCCGCCAAGGCCACCCACGTCACCACGCGCTTCTACCTGCAGGACGCCGTGTTCGTCGCCGCCGTCGGCGGCCCCGGCGAGTTGCTGCACGCCCTGCGTGACGCCCTCCGCCGACCGGCCTTCCCGCTCGCGCTGGGCCGCCGGTCGTGCGTGCCCACCCAGCCGCTCGTGCTGGACCCGCCGGCCGACGAGCTCTGGCCGGGAGAGGTGACCACGGTGCTCGCCGCCGTCCCGTGGCAGGCCGGGACCCGCGCCGAGGTGCGGCTGCCGGTCACGATCGACGACCGCGCCGGAGACGATCTGCGTTCCGACGTGCCGTCGACCTTCGACCCGCTGCGACGGTCGTTCGCCACCAGGAGCGTCAGCCACGGCTGGGTGACCGTGACCGACCCGGCGGCGGAGCCCGCGCCGACGACCGAGCACGATCCGTTCGCGTTGCTGGGGTGGTGACGATGGCCTTCCTGTCCCGTATCTGGCTCAACCCGCTGCGCACCGGCGCCCAGAAGCTCATCGGTAACCCGCAGGTCACCCACGCCGCGGTCCTCGGCGGTCTCAGCCGTCAGCCGGTCACCGAGCGCGTGCTCTGGCGGCTGGAGGAGGACGGCCCGCACCGCGCGTGCCTGCTGGTGCTCACCGCGAGCAGCCCGTCGTGGGAGCACATCATCGAGCGGGCCGGCTGGCCCAGCTCGCTCGACGAGCAGGCCACGGTCCGCTCCTACAAGCCGCTGCTGGACCGGGTGCAGAAGGGCCGCGAGTTCGCCTTCCGGTTGCGGGCCAACCCCACGGTGACGACCAAGAACCTCCTGGCGCCCACCCCTGCCCAGCGCAGGCACCTGGAGGGCAGCCCCAGGCCACGCGGCATCCGGGTACCCCACCGCACCGCGGCCCAGCAGCTCGACTGGTTCCTCACCAAGGCCGGCACCTGGGGCTTCGAGATCCCGGCCACGACCGCCGGCCACCCCGACGTGCTGCTCACCGCGCGTCGCCGCATGGCGTTCCGCAAGCCGAGCGGCCCGGTCACCATCGAGACCGCGACCTTCGAGGGCAGGCTTCGCATCGCCGACGTCGACGCTGCCGTCTCCAGCCTGCTCGGCGGAGTCGGCCCCGCACGTGCGTATGGCTGCGGGTTGATCACCCTCGCCCCCACCGGCGGCTGACGTGTGGTGGCTCGCCGATCCCCTCGACCTGCACCGCGTCGAGGACCGGCTCTCCACGGTCTACGTCGAACGCTGCCATGTGGACCGCGACGAGAACGCCGTGGTGCTGATCAACCGGGAACGCACCGTGCGACTACCGGCCGCGATGGTGGCCACCGTCCTCATCGGACCGGGCACCCGCGTCACGCACGCCACCGTCCGCCTGCTCGCCGACTCCGGCACCGCGATGTGCTGGGTCGGCGAGCGTGGCGTCCGCATGTACGCCACCGGGCTCGGGCCGAGCCGTGGCTCCGGGCTGATCATGCGGCAGGCTTACCTGGTCAGCCGCACCCGGGAGCGCCTTGCCGTGGCCCGCCGCATGTACGCCAAGCGATTCCCCGGCGAGGACGTCAACGAGCTGACCATGCAGCAACTCCGCGGCCGGGAAGGCGCCCGGGTCAAGAAGCTCTACCGGGCCCAGTCCGATCGAACCGGCGTGCCCTGGCACAGTCGCCGGTACAAGCCCGGGGAGCCGTTCGAGGCCGGTGACGACATCAACCGGCTGCTGTCGGCCGGCCACTCGTGCCTCTACGGACTGTGCCACGCCGCCATCGTCGGCATCGGCGCGAGCCCGGCACTGGGCTTCGTGCACACCGGCTCCGCGGTGTCGTTCGTTCTCGACATCGCCGACCTCTACAAGGCCGAATACACCATCCCGCTCGCCTTCGACCTGGCCGCCCGAGGCCACGTCAGCGAACGTGACGTCCGCACCGCCTTCCGCGACAAGGTCGCCGACGGCCGGCTCATGTCCCGCGTCGTGCACGACATCAAGGACCTGCTTCTCGACCCGGACACCGCGATCGATGACGCCGACGCGCAACTCCTCTGGGACGAACAGGAAGGCGCCGTTCCCGGTGGGGTCAACTGGGCCTTCACCACCGCCGACCACTGGGACGTCGACTCCCTCGTCGGCATCACCGGCCCCGAACTCGAGACACCGCAGTGACAGTCGTCGTCCTCGTCGCCGCCCCCGATGGCCTGCGCGGCCACCTCACCCGCTGGCTCATCGAGGTCAGCGCCGGCGTGTTCGTCGGCAACCCCAGCGCACGGGTCCGCGACCGCCTCTGGGCGGTTCTCGCCGACCGCGTCGGCGACGGCCAGGCCATGATGATCGAGCCCGCCGACAACGAACAACGCTGGACCGTTCGCACGGCCGGCCCCGACCGCTACCACCCCGTCGACTACGACGGCCTCATCCTCGCCGCCCGCCAACGCCGCACTCATCCCGTCTGACGCCCGGCACAGCCGGCGCTCCAGCAGCCCGCGCGGAGCCGAACAGCCCCTGTTGGGCTCCGCGCTGAGATACTGAATGAAAACGGGCCTCACCACCTACAAACTCGCTGGTCAGCAAGCGTCGTCCCCGCACGCGCGGGGGTGGTCCGCGCGTGCTCGGTCGGCGGCCGGCACGGGCCGCGTCGTCCCCGCACGCGCGGGGGTGGTCCTGAACGAGCGCGGAGCTACCTGCGGCGGGCACCGTCGTCCCCGCACGCGCGGGGGTGGTCCCCAGGCGTCGGCCTTGCCGGCCCAGCCATGTTCGGTCGTCCCCGCACGCGCGGGGGTGGTCCCCGGAGCAGTCCCACCCGGACGGGTCCTCTCCGGTCGTCCCCGCACGCGCGGGGGTGGTCCCGTCGGACCCCAGGACCGCCTGGCCCCACAGGAGTCGTCCCCGCACGCGCGGGGGTGGTCCCAGGTGAGGCTTGCCCGCGTAGTCCTGCTGGGTGTCGTCCCCGCACGCGCGGGGGTGGTCCCGGCTCACCGCCGGCGAACACCACGTCGCGCAGGTCGTCCCCGCACGCGCGGGGGTGGTCCTCTGGATGACGCCGCGCTCGGTGAACGTGAGCCGTCGTCCCCGCACGCGCGGGGGTGGTCCGCGGCTCGCCACGTACGAGGACGCGGCCGGGCAGTCGTCCCCGCACGCGCGGGGGTGGTCCCGCCGCGGAGGTAGTGGCGGA
>DASWTI010000024.1:0-10628 GCA_036402215.1 Pseudonocardiaceae bacterium | reverse complement strand
GGCCCGGCCGGTGGGGAGCCGGGGGACGGGGCCGCGGCCGAGCACCACGACGGTGTGGTGGCCGCCGGGCCCGCGGCAGGCAGGCGCGCGGAGCCGGACGGCGACGCGGAGGAGTTGCGGCGCCTGGTGACCGCGGCCGGGTCGGTGACGGAGCGGGCGTACCTGGTGAAGGCGATCGGGGCCGGGCACGGGGCCGGCACGCTGCGGGAGTTCGCGGCGGCGGTGCGGGGCCGGGATGCCGGGTGGCTGCACCATCACCTGACGCTGCTGGACCGGGGCGGCCCGGGACAGCAGGACCGGTTCGGGGTGGAGGTCGACCAGTTCGACCCGTTCACCTGCGGCACCACGTCGGCGATCGTGGCGCGGGCCGAGGCCGATCCGGTGTACGCGCTGGCCCTGACCCGCGGGCTGGAGCCGCCGTACGACGCGCGCGACCGGGAGGAGTTCGACCGGCGGCTGTCCGCCGAGCAGCGGCGGGTGCACCGGGAGACCACCAGGTGGTGGCCGCGGCGCCTCGGCACGCTGCCGGCCGGGGTCACGGGCTGGCTGGACCGCCACGTGCCGGGCGTGCGCCACCGCTGGCGCCCGGTGGACGACACCGACCCGCGCGACGTGAGCGGCGCGCTGCGCGACGTCCTCAGGGCGGTGGACGCGGGGCACGCGGTGCCGGTCCTGGTGGGCGGCGCGGTGCCGCGGCACTACGTGCTCGTGGTCGGCCACTCGGGCGCCGACCTGCTGATCTTCGAGCCGACCTCCGGCGACACCGTGCGCGCCACCGCGGCCGACGTGCTGGCCGGCCGCCTCGCCGGAGCCGCCGGCTTCGACCACGTCCAGGCCGTCGTCCTCCCGTCCCCCGTCCGCCCCGTGGAGTGAATGGCCTCCGCACCCCGCCGGCGCGTGTGAATGGCCCCTGCACCCCGCCGGTGCCGTGCGAGTGGTCCATTCACCGCGGGTCCGCACCGAGTTCCTGCTCGGTGGCGCCGAGTGGATGAGCTCGTTCGACCAGCTCACGGCGGACGGAACCCCGGAGCGCCTGCTCGGCGGCACGCCCCGCGTCCTGGACGCCGGCAGCCGGCACACCGAGCGGTGGAACCTGCCGGTGCACGGCCCCGGCGCGCCGTCGTCCGGACTCTGGCTCGGCCGCTTCGGCGACCAGCTGTTCATCGACCCGCCGACGCTGAGCGACCGGGAGCGGCACTACGGCTTCCAGCTGTCCGGGACGCGGCGCACCACCGTCACGCGTGACGGCGAGACGCTGCTGGACACCGACTCGTTCGGGCCGACGCTGCTGGAGGTGCCGCCCGGCCCGGCCGGCTACCGGGTCGCCATGGACTCGGCGCCGGGGTCCGAGCTGAGCAGCCGCGTGTCGGTGGCGTGGACGTTCCGCTCGGACACCACGACCGGCACCGGCGACGAACTGCTGCCGCTCACCGCGGTGGCCTTCTCGCCGCCGGTCGACGACGCCGGCACGGCCCGCGGCGGGCGGCTCGCCGTCGTCCCGGTGCGGGTCGAGCGGCAGGCCGGCTGGTCCACGGACCTGCGGCGGCTCGCCGTCGAGGTGTCCTACGACGACGGCGTGACGTGGCACCGGGCGCCGTTGGCCGGCCGCGACGCCCTGGTCTGGCACCCACGCTCCGGCTACGTCTCGCTGCGGGCCACCGGCGCGGACCGCGACGGCAACACCGTGGAGCAGACCATCCTCCGCGCGTACCGGCTGCGCTGACCCGGCGCACCGGCGCCGGGTCAGCCCAGCATGGGCGCCGGCGTCCGGCGTCAGCGGAAGGCCGCGATCACCGGGGCCATCCGCGCCACCGGCGCCGGGTCCGTGAGGTCGTCGAGGTCGGCGAGGCGCACCATCACCTCGCCGGCCCCGGCCTCGGCCAGCTCCCGGAACCGGCCGACGTGGTCCGCCGTGGTCCCGGCGTGCACCGACGCCGCGTACCGGGCGGCGTCGGTCCGCCGCGGCCGTAGCCGTTCCACCGCCCTCGCCACCTCGGCGTCCGTCGTGCCCACCAGCACCGTGGACAGGTGGGTCAGCGCCACCTCGGCCGGGTCGCGGCCGACGTCCGCGCAGTGCGCCCGCAGCACCTCACGCTTGCGCGCCACCGTAGCCAGGTCGCCGAACACGTTCGCCGCGTCGGCGTACCGGGCGGCCAGCCGCAGCGTGCGCCGTTCCCCGCCACCGCCCAGCACGATCGGCACGTGCTCCTGCAACGGCCGTGGGTAGCAGGCCGCCTCCGGCACGTCGAGCACCGCGCCCCGGAAGGCCGGCGCCCCCGGCCCCCACACCAGCGGC
Organism: Pseudonocardiaceae bacterium; assembly: GCA_036402215.1. Lineage (GTDB taxonomy): Bacteria > Actinomycetota > Actinomycetes > Mycobacteriales > Pseudonocardiaceae > DASXTS01. The sequence continues at coordinate 8,332 of DASWTI010000024.1, read as the reverse complement.
AGCAGCCGCAGCGCGTCCTCCAGCAGCGCGTACCGCTCCCTGACCGGCGGGAACGGCCACCCGTACGCGGTGTGCTCCGCCGCGAACCAGCCCAGCCCCAGCCCGCACACCGCGCGCCCGCCGCTCAGCACGTCCAGCGTCGCCACGATCTTGCCCAGGTGCGCCACGTTGCGGTACGTCACGCCGGTGACCAGCGTGCCCAGCCGCACCCGCGACGTGCACGCCGCCAGGTGCGCCAGCGTCGTCCAGCTCTCCGGGAAGTCCTCCCACGCCCGCCCGAGCTGCGGGATCTGCCGGAAGTGGTCCATCACGTAGATCGCGTCGAAGCCCGCGTCCTCGGCGGCGCGCGCCACGTCCCGCAGCGCCGGCCCGAGCCGCTCCCGCCCACCGCCGAACCGCCCCAGGTGCAGCCCGAACCGCAGCCCCGCCGGCCGCTCGGCCTGCCGCGCCGCCGCCGCATCCGCCGCGGCGAACACCGCCGGCACCACCCGCACCGGCCGCGGCGTCAGCACCTGGTCGAAGCCCTCGCCGTCCAGCACGGGCCGCGTCGCCGCGAACGCCTTGAGCTGGCCGGTGAGCACGTCGGCCGGGATTCGCCGGTCCCGCGCCCGGTTCCGTGCCCGGCACTCCGCGGCCGGTGTCTCGAACGCCACCGCCACGCACGGCAGCCCGTGCTCGCGCGCCAGCGCCAGCCACCCCGCGCGCCGTCCGGCGTCCAGCCCCAGCGTGTCGATGACGGTCGTCAGCCCTCGCGCCAGCCGCCGCCGGACCACCTCGTCCAGCAGCGCGAACGCGTCGGCACTCGCGGTCACGTCGTCCTCGCCGGCCCCCACCAGCGCCCGCAACCGGTCACTCGACACCACCGTGCCGGCGGGGAACTGGGCGTGCGCCCACGTCGTCTTCCCGGACGCCCCCGCCCCCACCAGCACCACCACGCACGGCGACGGCAGCCGCAACGACTCCATGCCCCCGAGTGTGGATCAGTGGTCGCGCAGCGCCTTCACCAGCTCGGACTTGTTCATGGAGGAGCGGCCGGCGATGCCGATCTCGGCGGCGCGCTTGCGGAGCCGGTCGACCGTCCAGTCGTCGTAGCTGCCGCTCCTGCCGCCCTTGCGGCTCACGGAGGACTTGCCGCGGGCGGCCGAGGCGTTCGCGATGCGGGCCGACTTCTCCTTGGACTCGCCCTGCTTGCGGAGCTCCCGGTACGTCTTCTCGTCCTTGATGCTCGGGTTCGGCATGGCGGATCACCTCCGCCCGGTGGGTGCCCGCGGGTGGCGCCGGTTCAAACCCGCTCGAGCGCGTTCGTAGACTTCAGGGTGTGACCGAGACGTCGACCAGCCCCGCGCAGCGAACCACCCTCGAGCCGCAGTGGAACCCGGCCGAGGTAGAGGTATCGCTGTACCGGCGGTGGGTCGACCGGGGGTACTTCACGGCCCGCGCGACGAGCGACCGGGAGCCGTTCTGCATCGTGCTGCCGCCGCCGAACGTGACCGGTGACCTGCACATCGGCCACGCGCTGGACCACACGCTGGCCGACATCCTGGTGCGCCGGCGCCGGATGCAGGGGTACGAGGCGCTCTGGCTGCCCGGCATGGACCACGCCGGCATCGCCACCCAGAACGTGGTGGAGAAGCAGCTCACCGCGGACGGCAAGACGCGCCACGACTTCGGCCGTGAGCTGTTCGTGGACAAGGTGTGGGACTGGAAGCGCAGCTCCGGCGGCGCCATCCAGGGGCAGATGCGCCGCCTCGGCGACAGCGTGGACTGGTCGCGTGACCGGTTCACGCTGGACGACGGCCTGTCCGCCGCGGTGCTGACCATCTTCAAGCGGCTGTTCGACGACGGCCTCATCTACCGCGCCGAGCGCATCATCAACTGGTGCCCGCGGTGCCGTACGGCGCTGTCCGACATCGAGGTGGACCACGAGGAGCTCGACGGCGAGCTGGTGTCCATCCGTTACGGCGACGGCGAGGACGCCATCGTGGTGGCCACCACCCGGGTGGAGACCATGCTCGGCGACACCGGCGTGGCGGTGCACCCCGACGACGAGCGGTACGCGCACCTGGTGGGCCGCACCATCCCGCTGCCCATCGTCGGCCGGGAGCTCCGCATCGTGGCCGACGAGCACGTGGACCCCACGTTCGGCACCGGCGCCGTGAAGATCACCCCGGCGCACGACCCGAACGACTTCGAGATCGGCCGCCGCCACGGCCTGGACATGCCGTCGATCATGGACATCGAGGGCCGCATCGCCGGCTCCGGGACCCGGTTCGACGGCATGGACCGTCTCGCGGCCCGCGAGGCGGTGCGGGAGGAACTGCGCGCCCAGGGCCGCATCGTGGCCGAGCGGCCGCACCGGCACGCGGTCGGGCACTGCTCGCGCTGCGACACGGTGGTGGAGCCCCGCCTGAGCAAGCAGTGGTTCGTGAAGGTGGAGCCGCTGGCGCGGGCGGCCGGCGACGCGGTGCGCGACGGCCGGGTCACGATCCACCCGACCGAGCTGGAGCCGCGCTGGTTCGGCTGGGTGGACAACATGCACGACTGGTGCATCTCCCGGCAGCTCTGGTGGGGCCACCGCATCCCGGTCTGGTACGGCCCGGACGGCGAGGTGCGCTGCGTCGGCCCCGACGAGGCGCCGCCCACCGGTGCCGGCTGGCACCAGGACGAGGACGTGCTCGACACCTGGTTCTCCTCGGCGCTGTGGCCGTTCTCCACGCTCGGCTGGCCGTCCCGCACGGCCGACCTGGCGCGCTTCTACCCGACGTCCGTGCTGGTCACCGGCTACGACATCCTCTTCTTCTGGGTGGCCAGGATGATGATGTTCGGGCTGTACGCGATGGACGGCGAGCAGCCGTTCGGCACCGTGGTGCTGCACGGCCTGGTGCGCGACCAGTTCGGCAAGAAGATGTCGAAGTCGCGCGGCAACACCGTGGACCCGCTGGAGCTCATCGAGCGCTACGGCGCCGACGCGCTGCGCTTCACGCTGGCCCGCGGCGCCAACCCCGGCAGCGACCAGGCGCTCAGCGAGGAATGGGTCGGCGGCTCGCGCAAGTTCTGCTCGAAGCTCTGGAACGCCACGAAGTTCGCCATGCTCAACGAGGCCGACCCGCATGCCGGGGTGCCGGACGAGGGGCTCACCGACGCCGACCGCTGGATCCTCGGGCGGCTGCGCGAGGTGACCGCCGAGGTGGACGCCCTGCTGGAGGACTACCAGTTCGGCAAGGCCGCCGAGGCGCTCTACCACTTCGCCTGGGACGAGCTGTGCGACTGGTACCTGGAGCTGGCCAAGGTGCAGCTCAACTCGGACGCGCCGGAGGTCACCCGCGCGGTGCTCGGGCACGCGCTCGACGTGCTGCTGCGGCTGCTGCACCCGTTCATGCCGTTCGTCACCGAGGCGCTCTGGACGGCCTTCACCGGCGGCGAGTCGGTGACCGTCGCGGACTGGCCGGTGGCCGCCGCCGCGGGCCGGGAGCCGGACGCCGCGGCCGCGCGCCGGGTGGCCGCGGCCCAGAAGGTGATCACCGAGGTGCGCCGGTTCCGCTCCGACCAGGTCCTCAACCCCGGTCAGCGGGTGGCGGCGCGGCTGGGCGGCGTGGGCGGCCGCGAGCTGGCCGGATTCGAGGCGGCGGTCCGCTCGCTGGTCCGGCTCACCGAGCCCGGCGAGGGCTTCGCGCCGACCGCGAGCCTGGAGATCGGCCTGAGCGCCGGTCGCCTGCTGGTCGAGCTGGACACCTCGGCCACCATCGACGTGGCCGCCGAGCGCGCCCGGCTGGACAAGGACCTCGCGGTCGCCCGCAAGGAACTCGACGGCACCCGGGCCAAGCTGGAGAACCCGGCGTTCACCGACCGCGCACCGGCCGACGTGGTCGACAAGATCCGCGCCCGGCACGAGGTGGCGATGGCGGACATCGAACGCATCGAGGCCCGCCTCGGGGCGCTGGCCACGTCGGCGCGATGACCGACAGCGGCCGGCGGGGCTTCGACCCGCTCAACCCGTTCCACACCGCCGAGGACGACCTGTTCGGCGAGCCGGTGGACACCGCCGGGCGCGCCGAGGACGACGACGAGGACCTGGTCGTCGACCTGGACGAGGGCCGGGACACGGCGGCCGAGCTGGCCGCCGTGGAGCGGGAGCTCAACGCCCGCTGGCCGGAGACCACCCTCGAACCCTCGCTCGACCGGATCTCCGCGCTCGTCGACCTGCTCGGCTCGCCGCAGCGCGGTTACCCGGTCGTGCACGTCACCGGCACCAACGGCAAGACCAGCGTCGCCCGCATGGTCGACGCGCTGCTGCACCGGCTGGGGCTGCGCACCGGCCGGTACACCAGCCCGCACCTGCAGGCCGTCACCGAGCGGATCAGCCTGGACGGCGTGCCCATCGCGCCCGGCCGCTACGTCGACACCTACCGCGACGTCGCCCCGTACCTGCCGCTGGTGGACGCGGCGAACCCGGTGCCGCTGAGCAAGTTCGAGGTGCTCACGGCCATGGCGTTCGCCGCGTTCGCGGACGCCCCGGTCGAGGCCGCCGTGGTCGAGGTCGGCATGGGCGGCACCTGGGACGCCACCAACGTCGTGGACGGCACGGTCGCCGCGATCACCCCGATCGGCGTGGACCACGTCGAGTACCTGGGGGCGGACATCCTCGGCATCGCCAGGGAGAAGGCCGGCATCATCAAGCCCGGCTCCATCGCCGTGCTCGCCGACCAGCAGCCCGAGGTGCTGCGCGTGCTGCTGGAGCGCTGCGCCGAGGTGGACGCCACGGTGGCGCGCGAGGGCATGGAGTTCGGCGTGCTCGCCCGCGAGGTGGCGGTCGGCGGGCAGCAGCTCCGGCTGCAGGGCCTCGGCGGCGTCTACCCCGACGTGTTCCTGCCGCTGCACGGCGCTCATCAGGCGGCGAACGCCGCCCTGGCGCTGGCCACCGTGGAGGCGTTCTTCGGCGCCGGGGCCTCGCGCCGGCTCGACCTGGAGGCGGTGGCCGAGGGCTTCGCGGCGGTGCGCTCGCCGGGGCGGCTGGAACGGCTGCGCGCCTCGCCCGCGGTGTTCACCGACGCCGCGCACAACCCCCACGGCGCCCGGGCGCTGGCCACGGCGTTGCGCGACGAGTTCACGTTTCGCCGCCTGGTGGCCGTGGTCGCCACGCTCGACGGCAAGGACGCCCGCGGCATCCTGGGCGAGCTGGAGCCCGTGGTCGACGAGGTCGTGGTCACCCGCAACTCTTCGCCGCGCAGCGCGGACCTGGACGCGCTGGCCGCCGCCGCCGTCGAGGTGTTCGGCGCGGACCGGGTGAACGTGGAGTCCCGCCTGGCCGACGCGGTGGACGCCGCCATCGAGGCCGCCGAGGAGCTCACCGGTGACCAGCTCGCCGGGTCGGCCGTGGTGATCACCGGCTCGGTGGTCACGGCGGGCGACGCCCGCGGCCTGTTCGGCAAGGAACCCGGGTGAGCACCCCGCCCTCCGAGCCCACGGCCCGGGAACCCGCCGCCGGTCCCGGTTCCGGCGCCACTGCCGAACCCGGCGCGGCCCCCGGTGCGCCGGCCTCCGCCGGGCCACCGGACGCCGCAGCCGCGACGCCCGGGCGTGGCCGGGACCCGTGGAAGGGGCTGCGCGGGATCATGGCCGCCACCCTGATCCTGGAGTTCATCACCGTGCTGCTGGCGCTGCCGGTGGTGGCGCGGCTCGGTGGCGGGCTGTCCGGCCCGGGCGGCTGGGCGGTCGGCGTGCTCGCCACCCTCATGCTGCTCGCCGCGTTCGTGCAGCGCCGGCCGTGGGGCCTGCCGGTCGCCCTCGGCCTGCAGGTCGCCATGATCGCCTGCTGGCCCCTGGTGCCGGCGCTCGGCGCGCTCGGCGTGATCTTCGGGCTGGTCTGGCTCTACCTGCTGCACCTGCGGCGCAACCTGCGCCGGCACCTGGCCTCGTCCGCCGGCTCCTCCTGACGACCCCGGCCACCACCACGGTGCCGCGCCGGCGACCGGTCCGCCGCACCCCGGCGGCCTCCAGCTCCGGGGTGGGCCCGCGCCACCGTGCCGGCACCGGCACCGGCACCGGCACCGGCAGCCCGGGCCGGGGCGATGATCGCAACGACCGCCGGATAGCCTGCGCCCGAACAGCCATCATCGGCGCGGAGGAGAGAAGCAGTGAGCGAGCGGACCCTGGTCCTGGTCAAGCCCGACGGGGTGGCCCGGGGCCTGGTGGGTGAGGTGCTGAGCCGGATCGAGCGCAAGGGTCTGCGGCTGGTCGCGGTGAACCTGCGCACCGTCGACCGGGCGCTCGCCGAGCAGCACTACGCCGAGCACGACGGCAAGCCGTTCTTCGGCGACCTGCTCGACTTCATCACCTCCGGCCCGGTGCTCGCCGCCGTGGTCGAGGGGCCGCGCGCGGTGGCGGCGTTCCGTCAGCTGGCCGGCGGCACCGACCCGGTGGAGAAGGCGGCGCCGGGTTCCATCCGGGCCGACTTCGCGCTGGAGACGCAGTCGAACCTGGTGCACGGGTCGGACTCCCCGGAGTCGGCCGCACGCGAGATCAAGCTCTGGTTCCCCGAGGTCTGACCTCACCGGACGTGATCGGGAGCTGCGGCGGACGCCCGGGGCTCCCGCACGTCAGTCGATCCCGCCGCCGCCGGCGGTGGGCGGCTGGATGCGGATGACGCGGTCGTCGCTGGAGACCGGGGTGCCGCCGGCCTTGTTGACCGTGCCGATCCAGAGCAGGCCGTCGGGGCCGACGGCCGCGGCGTGCAGGCGGCCGTAGACGTCCTTGACGGCCGTCTCGGGCTTGCCGGTGAACGTGCCGTCGGCGCCGGAGCGCAGGGCGAACAGGGCCTTGCCGGTGGTCAGGGCGACGGCGACCAGGCCGGGGACGGCGACGCAGCCAGCCACGCCCGGGCGGTCCGGCCAGGTCCAGGCGGGGGAGTCGAGCACGGTGCCGGGACCGCCCCACGGCCCCGTGCCGGGCTGGCCGCCAGGCGGCTGGCCGGCGGGGGCGCCGGTGTCCAGGCGGTGCAGCACGTCGCGCTGGTCGGTGCGGTCCGTCACCCAGGACGTGCCGACGGCGGGATCGACGCACAGACCGCCGGGGTTCTGCAGGCCACCGGCCAGCACCCGCGACGAGGGGTCCGGGTTGTCCGCCGCGGCCGCGCCGAAGCCGTCGATGCGCAGCACCTTCCCCGCCAGGGAGCTCGCCTCGGCGGCGCCGGCCGGGTCGCCGGCGTCACCCGTGGCGACCAGCAGTGCGCCGCGGCCGTCGGCGGCCAGGGCGCCGCCGTTGCGGGTCTCGCCGCGCGGGATGCCGGTGAGCACGGGCTTCGGCGGGTCGCCGCCGGGCGCGATCCGGACCACGCGGTTGTCGCTCACCGTCGTGACGTAGGCGTAGATCAGTTCGTCCTCGGCGTACGAGGGCGAGAGCGCCAGGCCGGTGACGCCGCCGTCGACGGCGGTGGGGTCGGCCGGCAGCACCGCGATCTCCACCGGGTCCTGGCCCTGCTCCACCCGCAGGACGCGGCCGGTGCCGCGCTCCGCGACGAGCGCCGACGTGCCGCCGGGCAGCACGGCGATCGCGGTGACGCTGGTCAGGCAGGTCGCGATCACCTGCGGGTCGGGGTCCACGCAGCCCTGCGGCTCGCCGGGCGGGCCACTCGGCGCGGGCTGCTGGGGCTGCGGCTGCGGCTCGCCGGGCGGGCCGTCGCCGGGCACCCGGGGTTGCGGCCCGGCCGCCTCCAGCTCCGGCTTCTCGCGCCACTCCCGCGGGTTCGAGTCCGGGAAGTCGGCGCACCCGGCCAGCAGCACGGTCGCCGTCAGCCCCGCCAGGGGTACGGCGAGCAGTCGGGTCCGGCGCGGGCTCATCGCCGCCAACCCTAGGCACGGTGCCGTGAGCCTCGGGTGAGCGCGCAGTACCGTCGGCGTCCGTGGAGCTCACTGTGCTGTTCCCGGCAGACCACCGGGAGTTCGCGACCGCCTCGATCACCGGCCACCACCTGGTGCCGTACGACCCGGCGCGGCCCGCCGAGGCCGACGGCGGGGAGCGGGCGCAGGTGCTGGTGGCGCCGTTCCTCACCGACTCGGCGCTCGTCGAGCACGCGGCGACGCTGCCGCGGCTGCGGCTCGTCCAGCTGCTCACCGTGGGCGCCGACGCCTGGCTCGGGCGGGTGCCGGACGGCGTGCACCTGGCCACCGGGCGCGGCGCGCACAGCGCGGCCACCGCGGAGTGGGTGCTCGGCGCGATGCTCGCGGTCTACCGGGAGTTCCCGGCGTTCCTCGCCGCGGCGGCCGAGGGCCAGTGGCGGCCGCGGCGCACCGACGGGCTGTTCGGGCGGCGCGTCCTGGTGGTCGGCGCCGGCGAC
>DASWTI010000023.1:0-3263 GCA_036402215.1 Pseudonocardiaceae bacterium | reverse complement strand
CGTCCAGGTCCCGCAGCGACTCCGGCGTGCTGTCCGGCTCGCCGAACGACACCCGCACGGTGGTGCCGCGCCGGTGCAGCGCGAGGCCCAGCGCGAGCGCCGAGCCGAGGGCGTCCGCGTCGGGGTGCACGTGGGCCAGCAGCGTGACGTCGTGCGCCTGGCGCAGCAGCGCGGCCGCCAGCTCCAGGTCCCGCCCGGCGATGCCGCCGGCGTACCCCGGCTGCCCGGCGCCGGGGTCCCGCGGCTCGGCCGGGCCGGTGCGGGGCTCGCGGCGTACCGTTGTCACAACTCCCAAGGTTCCCTCATGTTCGGCTCGCTGGTCCAGAGCGGAGATCGAGTTCGGTCCGCGACGACTCACGCCGGGCGGCCGGGCTCCTCGCCGTCCTCGTCGTCGTCCTCGTCCTCGCGCGGCTGGCGGTACGGGTCGGGGTCGCCGGCCGGCGTGGCGCCGACGGCGAGCCGGGCCACCTCGGCGTCCGCCTCCCTGGCCCGGGCCAGCACCTCGTCGAAGTGCCGCGCGGTGTCCGGCACGGTGTCCGGCACGAACGTCAGCGTGGGGGTGAACTTGACACCGGTGCCGGCGCCGACGAGCGAGCGGAGCACTCCGGTGGCGCTGCTCAGCGCGGCCGCGGCGGCGGTGCGCTCGGCGTCGTCGCCGAGCACGGTGTAGTAGACGGTGGCGTCGTGCAGGTCCCCGGTGACCCGGGTGTCGGTGACCGTGACCATGGTGAGCCGCGGGTCCTTGACCTCGTGCTCCAGCGCGGTCGCCACGATCTGGGCGATCCGCTTGGCCAGCCTGCGGGCGCGTGCCGGGTCTGCCACGGCGATCGCCTCCTCACTTCCGTTCGTTCGTCGTTCCCCGCGGCCCCGTCGACGGGCCGCGGCGCGGGCCGCTGCTCAGTCCTCCGGGCCGAGCAGCCGGACGCGGGCGGAGAGCAGTTCGAGCTCCGGCCGGGCCGCCACCAGCCGCTCGCACGCGGTCAGCAGATCCTGCACGTGCGCGACGTCCGCCGCGACCGCGCAGACGCCGATCAGCGAGCGGCGGTGCAGGTCCAGGTGCCCGGCCTCGGCGGCCGCCACCTCGAAGCGCCGGCGCAGCTCGGCCACCACGGGCCGCACCACGGAGCGCTTCTCCTTGAGCGAGTGGACGTCGCCGAGCAGCAGGTCCAGCTCCAGCGCGCCTACGTACACGATGTCTCCCGGCAGGGGTCAACGGCGCGACGTGGCACCCCGGGTGGGGCGCCACGTCGCGCTCGTCGGTGACGGATCAGTCGCGCGGCTTCTCGCGCATCTCGTAGGTCTCGACGGAGTCGCCGACCTTGAGGTCGCCGTAGTTGCCGAGGGTGAGACCGCACTCGAAGCCCTCGCGCACCTCGACCACGTCGTCCTTGAAGCGGCGCAGCGTGGAGATCGGCAGGTTCTCCGCGATGACCTTGCCGTCGCGGAGCAGCCGGGCCCGGGCGTTGCGCCGGATCTCGCCGGACATCACCAGGCAGCCGGCGATGGTGCCCACCTTCGAGGACTTGAACACCTCGCGGATCTCGGCGCGGCCGAGCTCCACCTCCTCGTAGATCGGCTTGAGCATGCCGCGCAGGGCCTGCTCGATCTCGTCGATCGCCTGGTAGATCACCGAGTAGTAGCGGATGTCGATGCCCTCGCGGTTGGCCAGCTCGGTGGCCTTGCCCTCGGCCCGCACGTTGAAGCCGAGCACGATGACGTTGTCCGCGATGGCGAGGTTGATGTCGCCCTCGGTGATCGAGCCGACGCCGCGGTGGATGACCCGCAGCTCGACCTCCTCGCCCACGTCGATCTTCATGAGCGCGTCCTCCAGGGCCTCGACGGTTCCGGAGTTGTCGCCCTTGATGATCAGGTTGAGCTGGTTGGTCTCCTGCAGGGCCTTGTCCAGGTCCTCCAGGCTGATCCGCTTGCGGCGGGACGCCAGCTCGGCGTTGCGCTCACGGGCCCGGCGGCGGTCGGCGATCTGGCGGGCCACCCGGTCCTCGTCCACGACGAGGAACGTGTCGCCGGCGCCCGGCACCGACGTGAAGCCGATGACCTGGACCGGCCGCGACGGGTAGGCCTCCTCGACGTCGTCGCCGAACTCGTCCAGCATCCGCCGGACGCGGCCGTAGGCGTCGCCGGCGACGACCGAGTCGCCGACCCGCAGCGTGCCGCGCTGCACCAGCACGGTGGCCACGGGACCGCGGCCGCGGTCCAGGTGCGCCTCGATCGCGACGCCCTGCGCCTCCATGTCCGGGTTCGCCCGCAGGTCCAGCGAGGCGTCCGCGGTCAGCAGGATCGCCTCCAGCAGGCCGTCGATGTTGATGCCCTGCTTGGCCGAGATGTCGACGAACATGGCGTCGCCGCCGTACTCCTCGGCGAGCAGCCCGTAGTCGGTGAGCTGCTGGCGGATCTTCTGCGGGTTGGCGCCCGGCTTGTCGATCTTGTTGACGGCCACCACGATCGGCACGTTCGCCGCCTGGGCGTGGTTGATCGCCTCCACCGTCTGCGGCATGACGCCGTCGTCCGCCGCCACCACGAGCACCGCGATGTCGGTGGACTTGGCACCACGGGCACGCATGGCGGTGAACGCCTCGTGGCCCGGGGTGTCGATGAAGGTGATCAGCCGCTCGTTGCCGTCCAGCTCGGTCGCCACCTGGTACGCGCCGATGTGCTGGGTGATGCCACCGGCCTCGGTCTCGTGGACCGTGGTCTTGCGGATCGTGTCCAGCAGGCGCGTCTTGCCGTGGTCGACGTGACCCATGACGGTGACCACCGGCGGGCGGAACACCAGGTCGTCCTCGCCGCCGGCGTCCTCGCCGTAGCTGATGGCGAAGGACTCGAGCAGCTCGCGGTCCTCGTCCTCCGGGCTGACGACCTGGACCTGGTAGTTCATCTCCTGGCCCAGGAGCTCCAGCACGTCGTCGGACACCGACTGGGTCGCGGTGACCATCTCGCCGAGGTGGAACAGCGCCTGCACCAGCGAGGCCGGGTTGGCATTGATCTTGTCGGCGAAGTCGGTGAGCGAGGCACCACGGGGCAGCCGGATGACCTCGCCGGTGCCGCGCGGCAGCCGCACGCCGCCGAGCGACGGCGCCTGCATGTTGTCGAACTCCTGGCGCTTCTGCCGCTTCGACTTGCGGCCACGCCGGGACGGGCCGCCGGGACGGCCGAAGGCACCCGCGGTGCCGCCGCGGCCACCACGGCCGCCGCCACCACCACCGGGACCGCCGGGACGACCGGGCGCGCCGGCGCCGGGGGCA
>DASWTI010000022.1:0-8334 GCA_036402215.1 Pseudonocardiaceae bacterium | reverse complement strand
CCGCCCCACCTGGCCAGCACCGCGGCCACGGCGGCGACCGGCGCCACCCCGCCCGGTGAGCGCCCGCCCGGCGACGGCCCGTCCGGCCCGGCCGGTACGACCGTGACCGGCGCGTGCTCGTGCAGGTAGCCCGGCACCGGTGGGGGCGGCAGGTCGGGCGCCACCGTGTCCACCGGCGCCACGTCGAACCGGGTCACCGCACGCCGGCCAGCGCGGCCACCCTGGTCACCAGGTGGTCACCGAGCACCAGGTGGTCCAGCCGCGACCCCAGGTACGTGTCCAGCGCGATCTCCGGGTTCCGGATCACCGGCTGCCCGCGCAGGTTGAACGAGGTGTTGAGCAGCACCGGCATACCGGTCGCCGCGCCGAACTCGCCGAGCAGCTCCCACAGCCGCTCGTTGTCCGCGCGGTGCACCACCTGCACGCGCGCCGAGCCGTCCACGTGCGTCACCGCGGGCAGCGCCTCCCGGTACTCGGCGCGGGTGCGCACCACGAACAGCATGTGCGCGTAGCGGTCCTCGGCGCCCTCGACGACCTCGAAGTACTCGTGCACGTCCTCGGCGCGCACCACCGGCGCGAACGGCCGGAAGTCCTCGCGCTGCTTCACCACGGCGTTCAGGTGGTCGCGCATGCCCGGGTCCCGCGGGTCGGCCAGGATGCTGCGGTTGCCCAGGGCACGCGGGCCGAACTCCATGCGGCCCTGGAACCAGGCCACCACCTTGCCGTCGGCCAGCAGCCCGGCCACCTCGCGGGCCAGCTCCCGGAACTCCGTCACCGGCCGCGCCGTGCAGTCCGTGCGCGCCGTGATCGCCGAGCGGATGCGCTCGTCGGAGTACGACGGGCCCCAGTACGGCATGCCGAGCCGCCCGCGCACGTCCACCGGCGAGCGCCGCGAGTGCGCGTACAGGGCGGCGCCGAGCGCCGAGCCGTCGTCGCCGGACGCCGGCTGCACGAACACGCCGTCGAACAGCCGGCTGCGCGAGATCAGCCCGTTGGCGGTGCAGTTGAGCGCCACCCCACCGGCCGTGCACAACCGGCGCAGCCCGGTCTCCTCGCGGGCCGCCCGCAGCACGTGCAGCAGGGTGGCCTCCAGGGTGGCCTGCATCGCCGCCGCGACGTCCATGTGCCGTTGCGTCATGGGCTCGCCGGGCAGCCGGGGCGGGCCGAACGTCTCGGTCAGCAGCCGCAGCGTGCCGTCCAGCGTCTCCTGCTCGCGCCAGTCGCGGTTCGCGGCGGCGATCGCCGGCACCGTGTAGCCGCCGTCCTCGCGCAGCACCACCAGCCGCCGCATCTCCGCGGTGTAGCGGCCGCGGTCGCCGTACGGCGCCAGGCCCATCACCTTGTACTCGTCCATGGCGAACTCGAAGCCCAGGTAGAGCGTCACCGCGCCGTACAGGGTGCCCAGCGAGTGCGCCGCCGGCACCGTGCGCAGCACCTCCAGGTCCCGGCCGCGGCCGACCGCGAGCGTCATGCTGTCCAGCTCGCCCATGCCGTCGGCCACCAGCACCAGCGCCTCGTCGAAGCCGCTCAGGTGGTACGTGCTCGCCGCGTGCGCCAGGTGGTGCGGCACCGGGACGAACCGCGTCGCCCAGTCCACGTCCGGCCAGCGTTCGGCGAGCAGCGCGCGGGTCACCTCGGGGGAGTGCACCTGGTCGAAGCGGCGGCCGGCCAGCTCACTCAGCTCGTCGGCCTCGGTGCGCCGGTGGTCGAAGCCGTGCGCCACGAGGTCCACGTCCGCCAGGTCGATGCCGCCCTGCCGCAGGCAGAACTCGATGGCCCGCACCGGGAACGCGCCGGTGGCCTTCTCGCCGGTGAAGCGTTCCTCCGCCGCGGCGGCCACCACCCCGGCGTCGGTGACCAGGGCCGCCGCCGCGTCCAGCCCCTGCACGATGCGGTAGCGGCGCTCGTCCAGCCCCGGCAGCTCCCGCCGCTTGAAGGCCATGCCGCTGTCCATGCCGCTGATGCCGATGACCTGCACTGGAGCCTCTCACTCTCGTCGGGAAGGGGTGCGCTCAGCCGAGCGCGCGGTCGAAGTCCAGGGCGGTCTGCAGGAGCACGTCGGCGCCGGCCACCAGCTGCCACGGTTCGGTCCACTCGGCCGCGGCGTGGCTGATGCCGCCGCGGCTCGGGACGAAGATCATGCCCATCCGGGTCACCGTGCCGACCACCTGCGCGTCGTGGCCGGCGCCGCTGGGCAGCGCGTGGTGGCTCGCGCCCACCCGCTCCGCCGCGGCCGCGACGAGCCGCTGCAGGAACGGGTCGCAGGCGGCGGGCTGCACCATGCCGCCCTCGGTCACCTCGATGTCCGTGCCGGTCGCCGCGGCCACCTCGGCGGCCACCGCCCGCAGCCGCTCCAGGCCGGCGCGCATGGCCGCGACCGACACGTCGCGCAGGTCCACCCGCAACCGCACCAGCGCGGGCACCACGTTCCAGGCGTTCGGCTCCACGGCGCAGCGGCCCACGGTGGCCACCCGCACCAGGCCGCCGTCACCGGCCAGCTCGCGCACCGCCAGCACCACCCGGGCGGCCCCGACCAGCGCGTCCTGCCGCAGGTGCATCGGCGTGGTGCCGGCGTGGTTCGCCTGGCCGCGCACCGTCACGTCCGCGGTGACCCGCCCGGTGACGGCCTGCACCACGCCGATGGCGGCACCCACGTGCTCCAGCACCGGTCCCTGTTCGACGTGCAGCTCCAGGTACCCGGACAGCCGTTCCGGCGGCCAGACCGCCGTCGCCAGCCGCGCCGGGTCGCCACCCACGCCGGCCAGCAGCCGGGACACCGGGGTGCCGGCGTCGTCGCACGCCAGCAGGTCCGCCGGGCCGAGGTGCCCGGCCAGCGCGTGCGAGCCCCACATCGGCCGGGTGCCGAGCCCGCCCTCCTCGTTGGTGAAGGCGATCACCGCCATCGGCCGCCACGGCACCACGCCGTGCTCGCCGAGCGTGTGCAGCACCTCGACCGCGCCGATCACGCCGTAGGCGCCGTCCAGCGCGCCGCCGTGGGGCACCGTGTCGAGGTGCGAGCCCATGAGCAGCGTGGGCGCGGCGGCGCGGCGTCCGGTGCGGCGGCCGATCAGGTTGCCGGCCGCGTCCAGCTCCACGTCGAGCCCGGCCTCCACCATGAACGAGGCCACCAGCTCGCGGCCGCGCACGTCCTCCGGGGTGAACGCCACCCGGTTCACGCCGCCGTCCGGGGTGCCGCCGATCCGCCGCAGCTCCTCCAGCCGGGACAGCAGCCGCGCCCCGTCCACCCGCAGCGCCCGCGCGGTCCGGAGGTCGTCGGCCGCGCGGTGAACGGTTCCGCTCACCGCGTCACGAGCCCGTTCCTGTAGGCGTACGCCGCGAGCTGCAACCGGTCCCGCAGCGCGAGTTTCCGCAGCAGCTGCGACACGTGGTACTTCACCGTCGGTTCGCCGACGAACAACCGGCGGCCGATCTCCACGTTCGACAGCCCCTCGGCGACCAGCGCCAGCACCTCCCATTCCCGCGGGGTGAGCTGGTCGGCTCCGGTCCCGGTGGGTTGCGCGGGTGCCGCGCCGGACAACTGGTCGACCAGGTGACGCACCACCGGCGGGGCCAGGAATCCGCCGCCGGCCACCACGACCTCGATCGCGCGGACGAACTCCTCGGCCGGGCAGTCCTTCACCAGAATGGCCGACACCCCGGCCCGCAACGAATCCACGATCGCGCCGTCCATGAGGGGCGTCATCAGGATCACGGCGGGCCGCCAGTCACCGCGCGTGCCGGTCCCGCCGGGCAGCCCCCGGACGTGTGAGGCGCGCTCCAGCAGCCGGCGGGTCAGCTCCACGCCGCCGTCCGGCGGCAGGCCCACGTCGGCGAGCACGACCTCCGGGCGCAGCCGCAGCGCGGCCGCCATCGCGTCGGCGCCGTCCGCCACCTCGCCGACCACCCGGATCGTCGGATAACCGTTCAGCACGGTTCTCAGACCCACCCGGGAGAAAGCGTTCCGATCGCACAACAGAACCCGAACCGCCACGTCTCGTTTCCCCGTTCCGCGCCCGGCGAAATGCCCATCGACCGTCCCCGATCGGTGTCGCCGGAATCCAGGTAAGCGCGCGTGACCTGTCCACGACCAGGCAGATCCGGCGGTACTTTCACCGGCAGAACCCGGGTCGGCGGGGCCGGGAACTGCCGATCCGGCGGCCGTCACGGACCGGTAAGGCAGTTCACCGAATCGAGTGAGCGCGCGTCGATAGAATCGAGCACCATCGCCCGGCCCGTCGTCGTACGGCCGTTCCGGTTCGGCGGCGGCCGCGCACCAGGAGGTCCGAATTGTCCACGAGCGCGGCCACGAGCGCGGCCACCGCGTCCCCCCACGGATTCCGCCGGTTGTGGACGGCCACCACGCTGTCCGGCCTCGGGGACGGCCTCTACCTCATGGTGCTGCCGCTCATCGCGCTCACCCTGACCACGGACCCGGCGCTGGTCGCCGGCGTGCGGGTGGCGCAGACCGCGGCCGGGCTCGCGTTCGGGCTGTTCGTCGGCGTGCTCGTCGACCGGTTCGACCGGCGGCGGCTCGTGGTGGGCGCCGAGGTGCTGCGCGGCGGCGCGGTGCTCGCGCTGGCGGCCGCCGCGGCGTTCGACGCGCTGAGCCTGCCGCTGGTGTTCGCCGCGGCGTTCGTCGTGGGCACCGCGGAGACCGTCGTGGACACCGCGCAGCAGGCCATGGTGCCGATGGTCGTGGAGCCCGACGGGCTGCGCCGGGCCAACGGTCGCATCTACGGCGCGCAGACCGTGACCAACGACTTCGTCGGCGCCCCGCTCGGCGCGCTGCTGTTCGCGGTCGCCGCCGTCGTGGGGCTGGCCGTGCCGGGCGGGCTGTACCTGGCCGCCGCCGTGGTGCTGCTCGGCCTCGCCGGGCGCTACCGGGTGCCGCGGCCGGACACCACGACCACCGTCCGCCGGGACATCCGCGAGGGCCTCGCCGTGCTCTGGCGGCAGACCGCGCTTCGCCGGCTCGCCGTGTACGGCGCGGTGGCCGGTGGCATCAACATGGCGTTCTTCGCCGTGTTCATCGTGTTCGCCGTGGGCGACGCCTCGGCGATGCGGCTCAGCCCGTTCGGCTACAGCCTGCTGATCACCGCGGCCGCCGCGGGTGCCGTGCTGGGCGCCACGCTGGCCGACCGGATCAGCCGCCGGCTGTCCCCGCCGGTGGTGCTGACCGCCGTGGTGGTGGCCCTCGGCCTCTGCTTCGGCACCCCGGCGCTCACCCCGAACCCCTACGTGATCGGCCTGGCGCTGGCCGGCTGCGGCTTCATCGCCGCGGTCGGCGGCGTGGTCTCGGTGTCGCTGCGCCAGGCGCTCACGCCGCCGCACCTGATCGGCCGGGTCGGCGCCGGCAGCCGGTTGCTCGCGCTCGCCGCCCGCCCGCTCGGCGCCCTGGCCGGTGGTCTGGTGGCCGCCGCCACCTCGCCGCGCACGCTGTTCGTCGTGCTGGCCGTGGCGATCCTGCTCATCGTCCCGGTGACGGCCCGCATCCCGAGCTCCTGGACCGGCCCCGCCGGTGACCCGGCCGACCCGGGACCGGACCCCGCCGCGCCGGCCGCGGCCGCGGTCCCGACCGCCGTCGTTCCCCCGTCCGACCCCGTGGAGTCCGTCCCCCAGAAGGGAATCGCGTGACGACCATCGGCTCGATCCCCCTCGCGGCCCGGCCGTTCGCCCGCCCCGAGGACCTCGGCACGATCGACCTCACCGACCCCGCCACCCACGCCGGGTACGACCTGTCCGAGGTCTGGCGGCACCTGCGCGCGGAGCACCCGGTGTACCGGCACCGCGCGACCGCTCGCGGCCCGGCGTTCTGGGTGCTCACCCGCTACGCCGACGTGCGCGCCCTGCACACCCACGACGCGGCGTTCACCTCGGAGCGCGGCAACGTGCTGGACACCCTGCTGGCCGGCGGCGACAGCGCGGCCGGCGCCATGCTGCCGGTGACCGACGGGCCGCGGCACGCCGCGCTGCGCCGCCTGCTGCTGCGGGCGTTCACGCCGCGCGCGCTGGGCGTCGTCGAGGAGCAGGTGCGCCGCACCACCCGGCGGCTGCTCACCGAGGCGGTCGCGCGGGGGACGGTGGACGCCGCGGCCGACATCGCCGCGCACATCCCGCTGGCCACCATCTGCGACCTGCTCGGCGTGCCGGAGGCGGACCGCGCCACCGTGCTGGCGCTCACCAAGCAGGTGCTCGGCTCGGAGGACGGCTCCGGCGACCCCGAGGACGCCTGGCTGGCGCGCAACGAGATCCTGCTGTACTTCGCCGACCTGGCCGCCGAGCGCCGCGACACCCCGCACGCCGACGTGGTGAGCCTGCTGGCCACCGCCCAGGTGGACGGCGTGGACCTGTCCGAGGCCGAGGTCGTGCTCAACTGCTACAGCCTGATCCTCGGCGGCGACGAGACCACGCGGCTCACCATGACCGGCGGCGTGCTGGCCCTCGCCGAGCACCCGGACCAGTGGGCCGCGCTGCGTACCGGCGACCTGGACGCCGGCCGCGCGGCGGACGAGGTGCTGCGCTGGACCACGGCCACCACGCACCTCGGCCGGGCCGCCACCACCGACGTCGACCTGCACGGCACGCGCATCGCCGCGGGCGACCTGGTGACCGGCTGGACCGGGGCGGCGAACCGCGACCCCGAGGTGTTTCCCGACCCCGACCGCTTCGACCTGGCGCGCACCCCCAACCGCCACCTGGCGTTCGGCCAGGGCCGGCACTTCTGCATCGGCGCGCACCTGGCCCGGGTGCAGCTCGGCGTGCTGCTGGACGAGCTGCGCGCCACCGTGTCCGCCATCGAGGTGACCGGGCCGGCGCGCTGGTTCCACTCGAACTTCCTGTCCGGGGTGAGCGGCCTGCCGGTCCGCCTGCACCCTGCCGCGTAGGCCACACCCCACCCCTCGCCGAGCTCACCCCCCGCGGCGTCAATGAACCACTTGCCCCGAATGGGCGTGCGAATGGTCCATCTGCCCCACGCGTGGTGGCCGGGGCGGTCGTGCCCCCGCGCGCCACGGCGAGGGCTGTCGGTGCCGGGTACTACCGTTGCCGGGTGACGATCGCCGGGCGGGTGCTGGGCCCCCGGGTCCTCGCGGAGGGGCTCGGGTTCGGCCGCCGCCCCACCGACGAGCAGGCGGCGGTCATCGAGGCCCCCGTCGAACCCGCCCTGGTGGTGGCCGGCGCCGGAGCCGGCAAGACCGAGACCATGGCCGCGCGCGTCGTCTGGCTGGTGGCCAACGGCCTGGTCACCCCGGACCGGGTGCTGGGCCTCACGTTCACCCGCAAGGCCGCGCGGGAGCTCGCCGAGCGGGTCCGCTCCCGGCTGCGCCGGCTGGCCGCCGCCGGCATCCTCGACGAGGACCGCCGCGCCGACGTGCTCGCCGGCGAGCCCACCATCCTCACCTACCACGCCTACGCCGGCCGGCTCGTCGGCGAGCACGGGCTGCGGCTGCCCACCGAGCCGGGCGCCCGGCTGCTCACCGAGACCGGCGCCTGGCAGCTCGCGCACCGCGTGGTGTCCACCTGGGAGGACGACCTCGACCTGGACAACGTGCCGGCGACCGTCACCGGCTACGTCCTCGCCGTGGCCGGTCAGCTCGCCGAGCACCTGGTGGACCCCGAGGCGCTGGCCGCGCACGCCGAGGCGTTCCGCGCCACCGTGGAGAACGCGCCGCGCGGCAAGGGCCAGCGCGCCGCCCTCAGCCAGGACCTGCAACGACGGCTCAAGGCGCAGCGCGACCGCGTGGCCATGCTGCCGATCGTGGACGCCTACGTGCGCCGCAAGCGCGCCGACGGCGTCCTGGATTTCGGCGACCAGCTCGCCCTGGCCGCCACGCTCGCCGTGCGTCACCCGGAGGTGGGCGAGGCCGAGCGCGAGCGTTACGGCGTGGTGCTGCTCGACGAGTACCAGGACACCGGGCACGCGCAGCGCGTGCTGCTGCGCGCGCTCTTCGCCCACGAGGGCATGCCGGTGACCGCGGTCGGCGACCCCTGCCAGTCCATCTACGGCTGGCGCGGCGCCTCGGCGGCCAACCTGCCGCGGTTCGCCACCGACTTCCCCCGTGAGGACGGCCGCCCGGCGCCGATCTACCCGCTGCGCACCAGCTTCCGCAATCCGCCGCGGGTGCTGGACCTGGCCAACGCGGTGTCCGAGCCGATCCGGGACGGCGCCACGCCGGTGCCCGGGCTGCGGCCGGCCGACGAGGACGCGCCGTCCGACGTGCGGGTGGCGCTGCTGCCCGACGTGCGCGCCGAGCTGGCCTGGATGGCCGGGGCGGTGGCGCACGCCTGGCGCACCGAGGAGGACGCGACCGGCCGCCCGCCGACGGCCGCGGTGCT
>DASWTI010000021.1:0-13789 GCA_036402215.1 Pseudonocardiaceae bacterium | reverse complement strand
TGGTGGCCGCGCTGGTGCCCCGCCTGGCCCCGGGCGCCGCGCCCGCCGAACCGTCGCTGTCCCCGGAGGCCTGGGCCGCGGCCGACGTCTTCACCTCCGCCCTGGGGCGCGGGCTGGACACGGCGCTCGCCGACTGCTCGTCCGCGCGCGAGCTGTGCTCCTGGGGCTACGGCCGCGACGTGGACCTGGCCGCCGACTACCGGGCGAGCGCCGTGGCGCCGCTGCTCAGCGGCGGCGAGTTCCGGGCGTGAGCCGCTGGGTGGACGTCGCCGACGGCGTGGCCGCCCGCCGGTACGCCGAGCTGGACCTGACGGTGGGGCTGGTGGCGGGCGACGGTGCCGCGCTGGTGGTGGACACCCGGGGCGACGCCGTGCAGGGGGCGGAGCTGGCCGCGGCGGTGCGGGCCCGGACGGCGGCGCCCTGGCAGGTGGCGATCACCCACGCGCACTTCGACCACTGCTTCGGCACGTCGGCGTTCCGGCCGGCGCCGGTGTGGGCGCAGCGGCGGTGCGTGGCCGACCTGGCGGCGACCGGCGAGGCGCAGCGCGCGGCGTGGGTCGCGCACTACGCCGGCACGCCGACGGCCGAAGCCCTGCGCGCCGCCCCCCTCGACCTGCCGGACCGTCCGGTGGACGACCGCGTGGTGCTCGACGTGGGCGGCCGCGAGGTGGTGCTGCTGCACCCCGGCCGTGGCCACACCGATCACGACCTGGTGGTGTGGCTGCCCGCCGAGCGTGTGCTGTTCGCCGGGGACCTGGTGGAGCACGGCGCTCCCCCGGCGTTCGAGGACGCCTACCCGCTCGACTGGCCGGCCACGCTGGACGTGCTGCTCGCGCTCGACCCGGCGGTGGTGGTGCCCGGGCACGGCGACCCGGTGGACGCCGCGTTCGTCCGGGCGCAGCGCGCCGAGCTGGCCGCGGTGGCCGCCCTGTGCCGCCGCGCCGCCACCGGTGCGTCCGTGGACCTCGCGGACTCCCCGTACCCACCGGACGTGACCCGCGTCGCCCTGGCCCGCCCGCCGATGACCTGAACCCCACCCCCCACGCCACCGGCCGGCCCGCCCCGCGCCACACCACGCCCACGCCGCCGTGAGCGCCGTGGGTGAATGGACCATTTGCCCCGTTGGTGCGTGCGAATGGTCCATTCACCGCCGGCGTTGAGCGCGGCCTAGGGTCGGTGGCGTAGGTCGAGCGGACGCGGGAGGTAGGGATGGCGGCGCCCACGGTGGGACGGACCGGGCACGTGATCGGCGGCGAGGAGGTGGACGGCGGCGAGCGGATCGCCGTGGTGAACCCGGCCACCGAGGAGGAGATCGCCTCGGTGCCGGCCGGCGGCCCGGCGGAGGTGGACGCCGCGGTGGCCGCGGCCCGCGCGGCGTTCGGCGCCTGGTCGGCGACCGCCGTCGAGGAGCGGGTGGCGGTGCTGCGGCGGATCGCCGACGGGCTGGCGGAGCGGGGCGCGGAGATCGCCGCGACGATCACCGCCGAGATGGGCTCGCCGATCACGTTCGCCACCAAGGTGCAGGCGAACCTGCCGGTGGCCACCACGCGCGGCCTGCTGGACCTGGTGGACGGCGGCGGCTTCGCCTGGTCGGAGCGCATCGGCAACTCGCTGGTGCTGCGCGAGCCGGCCGGCGTGGTCGCCGCGATCACGCCGTGGAACTACCCGCTGCACCAGGTGATGGCCAAGGTGGCGCCGGCGCTGCTGGCGGGCTGCACGGTGGTGCTCAAGCCCAGCGAGGTCGCGCCGCTGACGGCGAACCTGCTGGCCGAGGTGGCGCGTTCCGCCGGGCTGCCGGCCGGCGTGCTCAACGTGGTGCACGGAACCGGCCAGGTGGCCGGGGAGGCGCTCGTCGGCCACCCCGACGTGGACATGGTCTCGGTCACCGGCTCGACGCGCGCCGGCCGGCGGGTCTCGGCGCTCGCCGCGGAGACCGTCAAGCGCGTCACGCTGGAGCTCGGCGGCAAGTCGGCGAGCGTGCTGCTGGACGACGCCGAGCTGGGCACCGCGGTGAAGATCACCATGGCTAACTGCTTCATCAACGGCGGCCAGACCTGCACGGCGCTGTCCCGGATGCTGGTGCCGGCCACGCGGCACGACGAGGCGGTGGAGCTGGCGGTGGCCGCGGCGGCGCGGTACGGGGTGGGCGACCCGGCCGACCCGGCCACCCGGATCGGCCCGATGTCCTCGCCGGCCCAGCGCGACCGCGTCACCGGGTACATCCGCGCCGGGATCGAGGAGGGCGCCACGCTCGCCACCGGCGGCGCGGAGCCCCCGGACGGCCTGGCGCGCGGCTGCTACGTGCGGCCCACGGTGTTCGCCGGCGTGCGGCCGGACTCGACGATCGCCCAGGAGGAGATCTTCGGGCCGGTGCTCGCCGTGCTGCCCTACGCCGACGAGGACGAGGCGGTCTCGATCGCCAACGGGACCCCGTACGGGCTGGCCGGCGCGGTGTTCTCCGCCGACGGCGACCGCGCGGTGGCGGTGGCGCGGCGGCTGCGCACCGGCCAGGTGGACGTCAACGGCGGCGCGTTCAACCCGCTCGCCCCGTTCGGCGGCTACCGCGGCTCGGGCAACGGCCGTGAGCTGGGCCGCTACGGCCTGGAGGAGTTCTGCGAGGTCAAGTCCATCCAGACCTGACGCAGCGTGATGGTTGAGCGCGGCCACGGCGTGGTACCCGGACGGCAGGAACACGACGGAAGGACGATCGCGATGCCGCTGCTGCGCAAGCTGACGATGCTCGCCGGTGCCGCCGAGGCGGCCCGCCGCTACGTACGGGCGAACCCGGACAAGGTGACCAAGGCCGCCAACCGGGCCGCCGCCTTCGTGGACAAGCGCACCAAGGGCCGCTACAGCAAGCAGCTGAGCACGGCGACCCAGAAGGTGCGCACCGGCACCAACAAGCTCGCCCACTAGGAACACCCGTTACCCGGAGGGGCCCCGCCACGGACGATCGTGGCGGGGCCCCTTCGCGTGCGGCGGCAACGACCGGCGCGCCGTCAGGCGCTGAAGATCGGGCCCTCGGTGCGGGTGCGCTTGAGCTCGAAGAAGTGCGGGTACGAGGCGAGCAGCCGCGCGCCGTCGAACACCTGGCCGGCCTCCTCGCCGGTGGGCACCTTGGAGATCACCGGACCGAAGAAGGCCACGCCGTCGATGTGGATGGTCGGGGTGCCGACGTCCATGCCGACCGGGTCCATGCCCTCGTGGTGCGACGTGCGCAGCGCCTCGTCGTACTCGGTGGAGGTGGCGGCGTCGGCCAGCTCGGCCGGCAGGCCCACCTCGGCCAGCGCCTCCCGGATCACCGCGCCGAGGTCGTCGCCGCGCCCCTCGTGGTGGATGCGGGTGCCCATGGCGGTGTACAGGTCACGCAGCACCTCGTCGCCCTTGGCCGCGGCGGCGGCGACCGCCACCCGGACCGGTCCCCACGCGGCGTCCAGCATGGCCCGGTACTCCTCGGGCACGTCACGGCCCTCGTTCAGCACGGCGAGCGACATCACGTGAAAGTGCAGCTCGATCTGCCGGACCTGCTCGACCTCGAGGATCCACCGGGAGGTCTGCCAGGCCCAGGGGCAGACCGGGTCGAACCAGAAGTCGACGCGGGCAGTGGCGGCGGTGCTCATGTGGTGGTCCCTTCGAATCGCCTGTCGTCCTCCGCGTCAACCGTGCCGGCGGTCCCGTTTGTTCCCGCCGTCCCCCGGTACGGGCGCGGTGCCAGGCTTCCGTGATTGGATGCGGGGAGTCCGTCCGTCCCCGACCAGAGGTGAACCGGTGGCCGCGCCCAACCTGACCGGCGAGCAGGCACGGCAGCGTGCCGCGCTGCTGTCCGTCGACGACTACACCATCCTGCTCGACCTGACCGACGGCGGCGGCAAGCCCGGCGACACCACGTTCGAGTCGGTGACCACGGTGCGCTTCACGTGCTCGGAGCCGGGGGCGGACACCTGGATCGACCTGGTGGCCGGGCAGGTGCGCTCGGCGACCCTGAACGGCGCCGAGCTGGACGTCTCGGGGTACGCCGAGGAGACCGGCATCGCGCTGCCGGACCTGGCCGCGGAGAACGAGCTGGTTGTGGTGGCCGACTGCCGCTACACGATCACCGGCGAGGGCCTGCACCGGTTCGTGGACCCGCTGGACGGCGGCGTGTACCTGTACACGCAGTTCGAGACGGCGGACGCCAAGCGCATGTTCGCCTGCTTCGACCAGCCGGACCTCAAGGCGCGCTACCTGCTCTCGGTCACCGCGCCGGCCG
Organism: Pseudonocardiaceae bacterium; assembly: GCA_036402215.1. Taxonomy (GTDB): domain Bacteria; phylum Actinomycetota; class Actinomycetes; order Mycobacteriales; family Pseudonocardiaceae; genus DASXTS01. Next base: position 9,540 of record DASWTI010000021.1, on the reverse strand, counting down.
ACTGGAAGGTCATCGGCAACAGCGCCGTGGCCCGCGTCGAGGACGCCCCGGGCGGCGCCGTGCGGCACACGTTCACCCGCACCGAGATCATGAGCACGTACATCGTGGCGCTGGTGGCCGGCCCGTACGCCGAGTGGCGGGACAGCCACGACGGCATCCCGCTCGGCCTGTACTGCCGCGCCTCGCTGGCCCGCCACCTGGACGCCGACCGGCTGTTCACCGAGACCAAGCAGGGCTTCGACTTCTTCCACCAGGCCTTCGGGGTGCGCTACCCGTTCGGCAAGTACGACCAGTGCTTCGTGCCGGAGTTCAACGCCGGCGCCATGGAGAACGCGGGCTGCGTGACGTTCCTGGAGGACTTCGTCTTCCGCAGCAGGGTCACCCGCTACCTGTACGAGCGGCGCGCCGAGACCGTGCTGCACGAGATGGCGCACATGTGGTTCGGCGACCTGGTCACCATGCGCTGGTGGGACGACCTGTGGCTCAACGAGTCGTTCGCCACCTGGGCCTCGGTGCTCGCGCAGGCCGGGGCCACCGAGTACGTGCACGCCTGGACCACGTTCGCCAACGTGGAGAAGTCCTGGGCGTACCGGCAGGACCAGCTGCCGTCCACGCACCCGATCGCCTGCGAGATCAACGACCTGCGCGACGTCGAGGTCAACTTCGACGGCATCACGTACGCCAAGGGCGCGTCGGTGCTCAAGCAGCTCGTCGCCTACGTGGGCCTGGACAACTTCCTGGCCGGGCTCAAGCTGTACTTCGACAAGCACGCCTGGGGCAACGCCACGCTCGCCGACCTGCTCGGCGCGCTGGAGGACGCCTCCGGCCGCAACCTGACGCTGTGGGCCGCGCAGTGGTTGCAGACCACCGGCCTGAACGTGCTGCGGCCGCGGTTCGAGGTGGACGACGAGGGCCGGTTCACCGTGTTCGAGGTGCTGCAGGGCGGCGCCCGTCCCGGGGCCGGCGAGCTGCGCGACCACCGGCTGGCGATCGGCGTGTACGACGACGACCCGGAGACCGGGCGGCTGGTCCGCCGGCACCGCGTGGAGCTGGACGTCACCGGCGCCCGCACCGAGGTGCCGGAGCTGGTCGGCGTGCCCCGCGGGAAGCTGGTGCTGGTCAACGACGACGACCTGACGTACTGCACGATGCGCCTGGACCCGGCCTCGCTGACCACGCTGATCGACCGGATCGGCGAGATCGACGACCCGCTGCCGCGCACGCTGTGCTGGTCCGCGGCCTGGGAGATGACCCGCGAGGCCGAGCTGAAGGCCCGCGACTTCGTGTCCATCGTGGTGTCCGGCGTGGACGCCGAGACCGAGGTCGGCGTGGTGCAGCGGCTGCTGCTGCAGGCGCAGACCTCGCTCTCCTCGTACGCCGACCCGGCCTGGGCCGACGCCGAGGGCTGGCCGGCCTACCGGACCCGGCTGCTGGAGCTGGCGCGGGCCGCCGAGGCCGGCTCGGACCATCAGCTCGCGTTCGTCAACGCGCTCGCCGGCTCGGTGCTGGACGACGACACGGTGGCCGTGCTGCGCGGCTGGCTCACCGGCGAGGCCCCGCTGGACGGCCTCGACGTGGACACCGACCTGCGCTGGCGGCTGCTGTACGCGCTGACCGCGCACGGCGCCGCGGGCGAGGCGGAGATCGCGGCGGAGGTGGAGCGCGACCCGACCGCCGCCGGCCAGCGCAACGCCGAGCGGGCCCGCGCCATGCTGCCGACCGCGGAGGCCAAGGAGCGCGCCTGGCGGCAGGCCGTGCACGAGGACGAGCTGACCAACGCGGTCAACGGCGCGATCATCGGCGGTTTCGCCCACCCGGCGCAGCGGGCCCTGCTGGAGCCGTTCACCGAGCGCTACTTCGCCGACGTGGCCGACGTGTGGTCGCGCCGCACCGGGGAGCGGGCGCAGTCCGTGGCGCAGGGCCTGTTCCCCTCGTGGGCGGTGCACCAGGGCACGGTGGACGCCTCGGACTCCTGGCTCGCCGGGGACCACCCGCCGGCCCTGCGCCGGCTGGTGGCCGAGGGCCGGGCCGGCATCGTGCGCGCGCTCGCAGCCAGGGACTTCGACCGCTCCTGAGCCCGGCAATTCGATCACCGCGTGACTCCAGTGCGTGATTGATCGTTTGACGATATTCACCCTTATGGCCTCGGGGTGACCGCCGGGCAATACGCTACCGTCGATACGGGTTCGGGGCGCCACAATGGCCGGCACCCCGACGATCACCATTGGGTGATTGCGCGAGCGGGTTCGGCGCGCGATCGATTTCCCATTCCCGAAATCGCTCGTGGAAGGTGACCGTTGACCGCTGTCGATGCCGCCCGGGGAACGGGGGCCACCTCCCGCCGCGCACCCGGCCGGACCGTCGACCACGACCTCGCGCTGCTGGACACGATGCTGCGCATCAGGTTCTTCGAGGAGATCGCCCTCGAGCTGACCAGCCGCGGCGACATCGTGGGGGCCCTGCACCCGTACACGGGGCACGAGGCGATCGCCGCCGGCGTGGCCCGCCACGTGGGCCGGGACGACCAGGTGGTGAGCTACTACCGCTGCCACGGGCACGCATTGGCCACCGGGCTGGATCCGTTCGAGATGTTCGCCGAACTGCTCGGCCGGGCCACCGGTGTCAACCGCGGCAAAGGCGGTTCGATGCACCTGGCGCAGCGGTCGCGGAACTTCTTCGGCGGCAATTCGATCGTCGGTGCCAATGTCGGTATCGCGGCCGGGATGGCGGCCGGGCTCCGCATTCGCGGACGGCGCGCCGCGGCGATCGTGTTCCTCGGCGACGGGGCCACCGGGGCCGGCGTGGTGCTGGAGACGCTGCGCATCGCGGCCCACCAGCGGCTGCCGCTGCTGCTGGTGTGCGAGAACAACGCCTACCAGGACCGCACCCCGAGCCGGCTGGTCTCCACGGTGCCGCCGGCCGCGGTGGCCGCCGGGCTGGGGGTACCGGCCGAGACCGTGGACGGCAACGACGTGACGGCGGTGGACGACGTGGCGGGCCGGCTGCTGCCCGCGGTGCGCGACGGCGACGGGCCGCGGTTCGTCGAGGCCACCACGTACCTGCGGGACTTCCACTGCCAGTGGGGCGAGTTGCCGCCGGCCGAGTACCGCCCGCCGGCCGAGGTGGCACTGTGGCGCGAGCGTGACCCGATCGAGCGCCTGGAGCGCTCGCTGCTGGCCCGCGGGATGCCGGCCGCGCGGCTGCGGGCCGGGCGGGAGCGGGTGCGCGCCGAGCGGCGCCGGGCCGCCACCGCGGCGCTCGCCGAGCCGGAGCCGCACCCGGCCGAGGCCACCGAGCACCTGACCGCGCGGCCCTGGCCGACGGGCGGGTGGTGACGTGCTCGGCATCTACGTCGCCACGGTGGAGGCGCTGCGCCGGGACCCGGACCTGGTCTGGATGTGCACCTGGCAGCCGCCGGTGTTCGTCGAGGAGTTCGGCCCGGAGCGGGTGCGCACCATGCCGATCTCGGAGAACGCCACGCTGGACTTCGCGGTCGGGCTGGCCGCGGTGGGCCTGCGGCCGCTGGTGGACCTGGCGCGCGCGGCGTTCCTGTTCACCGCCATGGACCCGCTGGTCAACCAGGCCACCAAGCTGCGCTACATGACCGGCGGCCAGTACGGCGTGCCGCTCACCATCCGGGCCATGACGCGCGGCGGCGAGTCGCTCGGCGCGCAGCACGAGCACGTGCCGTACGCCATGCTCGCGCAGATCCCCGGGCTGGTGGTGGCCGTGCCGTCGACCGCCGACGAGGCCGCCGGGCTGCTGTCCACCGCGCTGCGGTACCCGGACCCGGTGGTGATCATGGAGTCGCCGGCGTTGTTCGCCGCGGCCCGGTCCTGGCCCGGTGACACGGTGCCCGGGCTGCCGTTCGGCCGGGCGAACCTGGTGCGGGACGGCCGGCACCTGACGATCGTCGCGGTCGGCCTCGCCGTGCGGCACTCGCTGGCCGCCGCCGAGCGGCTCGCCGGGCAGGGCGTCGAGGCCGCCGTGGTGGACGTGCGCACCGTGGCCCCGCTGGACGTGGCCGGCATCGCCGCCGCGGTGGGCGCCACCGGCACGGCGCTCGTGGTGGACGAGGCGCCCGCGCCGTGCTCGGTGGCCTCGGAGATCGTGGCGCGGCTGGTCACCGGCGGCGCCGTGGCGCCCGGCCGGATCGCCCAGCTCAACGCGGCGGCCGTGCCGGCCCCGTTCAGCCCGGCGCTGCAACGGGAGGTGTTCCCGGGCCCGGAGGCCATCGAGCGGCACGCGCTGGCGCTGCTGGGCGAACCCGCGGGGAGGTCCGTGCCATGACACTGCTGCGACCCGAGCTCGACCACCTGGACGACGCCGGCTACCAGCTGTTCCGGCGCGCGCAGCGCCGCGAACCCTGGTCGGCCACCGAGATCATCGGCCGGGACCGCACCGCGCTGGACGACTCGGTGGCCGAGACCGCCTGGCACCTGGCGTCCACCGGCTACTACGCCGAGCAGGCCGGGCTGGTGGCCGCCGCCGAGCTGGCCGCCGAGACCGAGGACTTCGCGCTGCGGATGGGCCTGGCCACCGCGGTGGCCGACGAGGCGCGGCACGCCGACGCGTTCCTCACGTACGCGCTGGCCCGCGGCGACGGCGCGCTCGCCGAGGTGCACGCGAGCGGCTACCTGGACGACCTGCACGGCAGGCTGAACGAGGCCGCCTATCTGGAGAAGTGCCTGCTGCACACGCTCCTGGAGGGGCTGGCCGCCGACGAGTTCGTGGTGCTGCAACAGGTGTTCACCGACGACCCGCTGGGCACCATCTACCGGCACGTGCGCTCCGACGAGGTGCGGCACGTGGCCATCGGCCTGGACTACCTGCGCCGCTCCTACGCCGACCCGGCGACCCGCGAGGAGTGGGACGCGCACGGCGCCGAGTGGGAGCGCCGCTGCCTGGAGCTGGCCAACCTGCGCGGCGTCTCCGAGGGCCTGGGCGCGCTGCTCGGCCGACCGGCGGAGCAGCTCGAACGCTGGTTCGTCGGCCGCCACCGGGCGCGGCTGCGGGGCGCCGGCATGCGGGTGGCCGCAACACCGGAAGAACCGGAGCAACCCCCTACGGACCACGAGAGGAGGTGAACCCGGGATGACCGTCAAGAAGGTGCCGCTCAGCGCCGCCACCATGGCGAGCTGCCGTTACCTGGCCCCACCGAACGTCGGCAAGTCGAAGCGGGTCGAGGCCAAGTGACCCACCGGTGGGGGACGCCCCCGGCGTCCCCCACCACCGTTCCCACCTCCGTCCCGAAGCCACCCCCCGATGCAGGAGCAGCCATGTCCGAGCTCCGAGTCCTGCTCACCGCGATGCCGTGGCAGGGCCTCGACTCGCCGTCCCTGCCGCTCGGCCTGCTGCGGTCCGCCTGTCGCGAGGCCGGCCGCGCGGTCCCGGTGACCTACCACGGCAACCTCCGCTGGGCCGAGTACCTGATGGCGGCCACCGGCGGTGACATCACCCCCGCCGACTACGTGCACGTCGCGGAGAACGGCATCTTCCACGGCATCGGCGACTGGGTGTTCACCGGCGTGCTGCACGAGGGCGACTTCGGCGAGGCCCAGCTCGCCGCGTACCTGGACGACTTCACCGTGGACCACGGCAGGGCCATGGACATGCGGCCGCACGCCGAGGCGTTCGTCGAGCTGGCCACCCGGGAGATCCTGGAGCACGAGCCGCAGCTCGTCGGGTTCAGCACGACGTTCATGCAGAACGTGCCGAGCCTGGCGGTGGCCGCCCGGATCAAGCGGTACGCGCCCGAGGTGATCGTGGTGTTCGGCGGCGGCAACTGCGACGGCCCGATGGGCGCGGCGCTGCACCGCAACTACCCGTTCGTCGACTTCGTGGTGCGCGGCGAGGGTGAGCAGGTGTTCCCCGCGCTGCTGGACGCCCTGGAGCGCGGCGAGGAGCCGTCCGCCGTGCCCGGCGTGTGCTGGCGGCGCGCCGACGGCGAGTGCGTGGCCAACCCGGACCACCGGCCGCCGCTGCCGCCCGGGCGGATCCCGACGCCGGACTACGACGACTGGTTCGCGCTCATCGAGTCCTCGCCGGTCGAGGCGCACGTGGACCCCAAGCTGGTGCTGGAGTCGGCCAGGGGCTGCTGGTGGGGCGAGGCGCACCAGTGCACGTTCTGCGGCCTCAACGGCTCGCTCATCCAGTTCCGCAGCAAGGCCGCGGACCGGATGCTGGAGGAGCTGACCACGCTCGTGGAGCGGCACCGGACGCTCGACATCATCATGGTCGACAACATCATCGACAACCGGTACTTCGTGGAGGTGCTGCCGCGCGTCGCCGAGCTCGGCTGGGACCTGCGGATGCACTACGAGGTGAAGTCCAACCTCACGCCGTCGCAGATCTCCGCGCTGCGCCGGGCCGGCGTCGCCCACGTGCAGCCGGGCATCGAGTCGCTCAGCAGCCGCGTGCTCAAGCTGATGGACAAAGGCGTGCACGCGGTGCACAACGTGCGGACGCTGCGGGACTGCGAGTCCGCGCACCTGACCTGCACGTGGAACTTCCTGTACGGCTTCCCCGGCGAGACCGGCGAGGACTACCTGCCGGTGATCGGGCAGCTGCCGGCGCTGGTGCACCTGCAGCCGCCGACCGACGCCACGCCGATCCTGCTGGAGCGCTTCAGCCCGAACTTCGACAAGCCGGAGCTGGGCTTCCACCGCCGTGAGCCGGCCCGCATCTACCAGCACGTGTACGACCTGCCGGAGGCCGAGCTGCGGGACCTGGTGTACCTGTTCGACGCCGACTACGCGGGCGTCGAGCACGACGTGGCCAGGGCCCTGGAGGCCGCGGTGTCGGAGTGGAAGAAGCGCCACCACGAGTCCACCCTGGTGCGGGTCGCCCTGGACGACGGGAGCCTGCGCATCGAGGACCGGCGCAGCGGCTGGCCGGAGCGCGAGCACGTGATCGACGACCCGCTGCTGCTCGCCGCCTACGACGAGCTGGAGTACGGCCGCTCCCCCGCCGCGGTGTGCAGCCGGCTGGCCGCGGCCGGCATCCCGCTGGAGCGAGCCAAGCTCGACGACTGGCTGGCCGAGCTGCTGGCGCACGGCCTGGTCTTCACCGAGAACGGGAGGTACATCGCGGTGGCCACCACCGGCGTGCCGGTCAGGATCGCGACGTGAGCGCCCCGGCGCTCGCCGACCCGCGGGTGGCGGTGCTGCCCGGGCCGCTCACCGTCGAGGCGATCACCGGCGTGGACCCGGCGGCACTGGCCGCGGCCGGGCACGAGACGCTCACCCTGCCCGGCCCGGTGCGCCTCGGCGAGTCCGACGAGTTCGACGTGCGGTTCGTGCACCTGCTGCGCGAGGCGATCTCGGTGGAGCTGCGGGTGGACTGGACGACCGGCAGCCACCTGCCGTTCGCGCCGGACCTGGTGTCGCACCTGCAGCCGCCCCGGCGCGGCGGCGGCGAGCAGTGGCGCCTGGAGTTCCGCTACGGCCGCTGCTACTACCGGCGCGGCCCGGGCTTCGTGACGCTCAAGGACACCCGGGCGATCACCGAGGGCGCGCGCTACCGGATCGAGGAGCAGCCGGCCGTGGTGGCGTTCGCCGAGCTGGAGGGCGTGGTGCACGCGCCGACGGCCTCGGCGGGCGCGCTGGAGCTGGCCGGCGTGCTGGGCGCCGAGCACCTGGTCCTGCGCCGCGGCGACTGGCTCACCGTGCTGCCGTTCCGCATGCGCCGCTGGCCGGTCCCCTTCGACGTGGTGTGACCCGGCGCCCACGCCGCCGCCCCGGGTGCACCGCCACACGGCCACCGCTTGCCCCACACGGCTGAGGCCGGCGGCCGGTGGGGCCGAGTGGCGGCTGCGCGGGGTGGCGCGGGGTGGCGCGGGTCAGTGTTCCTCGCCGGCCTGGTCGGCGAGCATGCGCAGGCCGGACACCAGGCCGCCGGCGAGGTCACCCTCCTTGAACGAGGCGACCATGGCCATCACGGCGAGCCGGCAGGCGTTGTTCGGCAGCCGCCGGTGCGACTCCTCGCCGGTGACCACCTCGACCACGCGCTGGCCGGGCGAGACCGCGATGAGCACGGCGTGCGAGGGATCGGGCGTGGCCGCGTGCAGGCGCTCCGCACCCTCGCGCGTCGGCTCGTCGATCGGGCCGAGGTAGACGGTGAACGGCAGGCCGCTGCTGCGCGAGGTCAGGGTGAGTGCCTCGTCGAGCTGGGCGAGCTGCACCGGGGTGAACGGGCCGCGGCCGGCCGGGGTGGCCTCCTTGGCCGCGGAGATACGGCCGTGCGGCATCACGACGGTGCCGACCGGCAGGTCCGCGTCGATGACGCGGCGGGCCAGGGACGTCTCACCAGTTGCCACGGGCACCTCCACGCGCGGTCGAACCGGTCGGCTCCGCGGGCACGGTCACGTGGTGGCCGACGCCCGCCGGGTGGCCCACCCACCACACCGGCTCGTGGGTCCACTCCTGGCCGGGGCGGTAGCGCGGGCCCCGGGCGATCCTCGGCCACAGCGCGAACAGCGTGATCACGCCGTACAGCGCCAGGGGGATCAGCAGGAACACGCCGATCGTCTGCAGGACGCTCACGAGGCGTACCGTAGCCCACCCCGCGGACCTGACTGAAAGGCGCCTTCAGTCACGCCGGCCCCGCGGTCACGCCCGGTCCGGCGACCGGTCAGATCACGGCCGGGTAGCGGTGGGCCCACGGGCGGGCCGCCTCCAGCTGGGCGCCCAGCTCGAACAACGTGGCCTCGTCGCCGGGGCGGCCGACGAGCTGCACGCCGATCGGCAGGCCGGCGTCGGTCCAGTGCAGCGGCAGCGTGAGCGCCGGCTGACCGGTGACGTTGTAGACGGCGGTGAACGGCGTGAACCGCTTCTGCCGCTCGAAGTCCTCGGCCGGGCCGCCGGGCTCGGTGAACCAGCCGACCGGCCTCGGCGGCTGCGCCACGGTGGGCGTGAGCACCACGTCGTAGGCGGCATGCGCCAGCACGGCCGAGCGGGCCACCTGCTGCAGGTTCTGCATGGCGCGCAGGAAACCGGGGCCGCTCACCTCGGCGCCGCGGGCCCGCCACCAGCGGGTGAGCGGCACCAGGCGGTCCTCCCGCCCGCTCTCCACCGGGAACGAGTGCGCGGCCACCGCCCAGACCACCTCGAACACCGACACGATGCCGTGCCCGACCGGCGGCGGCACGTCCTCGACGTGGTGACCGAGCGACTCCAGCAGCTCGGCGGCCCGCTCCCACGCCTCGTGGCACTCCGGCTCGACGACGGCGTCCGGCACCAGCGGCCGGACGTAGCGGCCGATGCGCAGCACGCCGGGCTCGCGGCGTGCGTGCGCCTCGAAGGAGTCACCCTCGGGCAGCGGCAGGGCGAAGAACGGCTCGCCCGGCTGCGGCACGGCCATCGCGTCGAGCATGGCCGCCGCGTCGGCCACCGTGCGGGCCACCGGGCCGAGCACGGACAACATGGTGGTGTCGCCGCCGGCCGGGCCGGCTGCCACCCGGCCGCGGCTGGGCTTCATGCCGACCAGCCCGCACACCGAGGCCGGGATGCGGATCGAGCCGCCGCCGTCGCTGGCCTGGGC
>DASWTI010000020.1:0-20327 GCA_036402215.1 Pseudonocardiaceae bacterium | reverse complement strand
ATGCCCGGGGTCGCCGTCGTCGGCGCCTACCCGATGACCGGCGCGGACTGCGCGCGCACCGTGGTCCCGCGTTCCGTGGGCCGCTGCCTCGACCTCGGCGCCGTCCTCCGCCCCGCCGGCGAGGCACCTACCGGGTCCCCGCCGGGCACCGACGTCACCGCGACCGAGGCCGCGGAGCCCGACCACGCCGACCACGCCGACGATGCCGGCGGGACCGATGACGTTGCCGACCTGCTCGCGGCGCTGGACGTCCGACCGCTGCTCACCGGGCGGGTGGTGCACGTGGCCCGCACCGGCGGCTCCGGCCCGCCGCGCGGCACCGTCACCGTGCAGGGCGACGGCCCGGCGCCGCGCACGCTGTGGGTGGACTTCCAGGACGGCAACCTGGTGGCCGCCGAGGACGGCGTCGTGCGGGCCACCGTGCCGGACCTCATCTGCCTGGTGGACGCCGACTCCTGGCGCCCCGTGCACACCGCGCGGCTGAGCCCGGACCAACGGATCCGCGTCCTGGTGATCGAGGCCGACCGCCGGTGGCACGGCCTCATCGGCCTGCTGGCCGCCGGCCCGCGCAGCTTCGGCTACGACATCGATCACGAGCCCCTCGGCGGCGGACGCACCGTGCGCTGCTGACCAACCGGGTGGCCTTCGAGAGCACCCGAACTCACCTGGCGTGGTGACTCCGCTCGACGTCGGCACCGACCTGGTGATCCGCCTGGCCGCGCCCCGGCACGCCACCCGGCCGGTGCGGGCCGGCCCCCTCCCCGCACCGCGCGTGGCCGGTTGACCGTCCCTGCTGCCACCATGCCCCCATGGCATACGACGAGGGCCTCGCCGAGCGGCTGCGGGAGGTGCTGGCCGGCGAGCCCGGGGTGGACGAGCGGCACATGTTCGGCGGCCTGGCCATGATGGTGGACGGCCACCTCGCCGTCGGCGTGCACCGGGACGCCCTGATGGTGCGGGTCGGCGCCGACGCGCACGACCGGCTGCTCGCGGAGCCGGACACCCGGGTGTTCGACCTGACCGGCCGCGTCATGCGGGCCTGGGTGCTCGTCGACCCGCCCGGCTGCGCCACCGACGAGGACCTGCGCCGCTGGGTGGGCCACGGCCTCGCGCACGCCCGCTCCCTGCCCCCGAAGACCCCGGCCACCCGGAAGCCCCGCCGGGCGCCGGCCGACCGGAAGGCCCCGGCGCCCCCGAAGGCCCCGAGAGGCCGCCGGTCCACCTGACGACCGGTCCCGGGCGGGCGCCGCCAGCGAGCGGACCGGCACTCGACTGTGTCCGCGACGCAGGACGTGCACCGGGGGCGGCGCGTGCACGGCTCGAAGGCGGCGGACGCACTGGCCCGGATCACGGTGCCGCGTCGTGGAGCGGGAAATAGTGGTCCCGGTCGCTACGAACGCACAACGCTCTGATCTGCGGAAACGTGGGGCAGGTGGGGCTCGAACCCACGACCTGACGGATTATGAGTCCGCTGCTCTGACCAGCTGAGCTACTGCCCCGGGAGGAGTGGCCCCGGGGCTCGGTGGGTGCCCGCGGGACGGGCCAGCTCCTCCGGTTGGACTCGAACCAACAACCCTTCGGTTAACAGCCGAATGCTCTGCCAATTGAGCTACGGAGGATCGTTCAGCCGGGCTCGTCGCCCGGACGGGCACAACCTTAGCGCACCGCCGCGCGGGGGTTTCAGGGGTGGGGCAGGATGGGTACCCACCTGCCGGGACGACCACGTGGAGGACAGCATGATGCGCTTCGTGCTCGGGGCGGCGGTGGGCTACGTGCTCGGCGCCCGCGCCGGTCGTGAGCGGTACGACCAGCTCGTCAGGACCTATCACCGGATCACCGAGCACCCGGCGGTGCAGAGCGCGGCGGGCGTGGCGCGGGAGAAGGTCACCGACGTGGTGGCGGCGACGCGGGGGAAGCTGGAGCACGACGGACGGCCCGACGGGGCGAACCACGTCGCGGTGAACGCGAACGGGGTGTCCACGACCCAGGCGCCGACGTCGCAGATTCCGCGCGCCTGACGGGTACCGCGCGGGAGACACGGCACACGGCCGGTCCGGGAGAGCCCGGGCCGGCCGTGCGTATGTGCGGGTACGGCCGCGTCAGATGCGGCGCTTGAAGAGCAGCAGGTTCGGCGTGTTCGCCGGGACACCGGTCAGGACGTCCGGGGTGGCGCCGTTGACCAGCCAGTTGCGCACCCGGTTGCTGCCGGTCTCCCCATTGACCGACTTGTAGAGGGCGGCCACGCCGGCGACGTGCGGGGCGGCCATCGAGGTGCCGCTCAGCGTGGCGGTGCCGTTGTTCAGGTAGGCCGACGTGATCTGCACGCCGGGCGCGTACAGGTCGACGCACGAGCCGTGGTTGGTGAACGAGGACGAGGCGTCGTTGCGGTCGGACGCCGCGGTGGTCACCGCCTGCGGGGTGCTGGCCGGCGAGAAGGTGCACGCGTCCGAGCCGGAGTTGCCTGCGGCGACGGCGACCAGGACGCCGGAGTCCGACAGGTTCGCGGTGGCGGTGTTCACCGCGGCGCTGAAACCGCCGCCGAGCGACATGTTGGCCACCGACGGGCCGGGCGAGTTCGCCGCCACCCAGTCGATGCCCTCGATGACGTCGGCGTAGGTGCCGCTGCCGGTGCAGCCGAGGACGCGCACGCCGCGCAGCGCGACACCCTTGGCGATGCCGTGTGCGGTGCCGCCGATGGTGCCGGCCACGTGCGTGCCGTGGCCGTTGCAGTCGACGCCGTCACCGCCGAGGGCGTCGTAGCCGACCGCGGCGCGGCTGCCGAAGTCCGGGTGCCCCGGCAGGATGCCGGTGTCGATGATGTACGCGGTGACGCCGGCGCCGGTGGCCGTGTAGGTGTACCGGTTGTCGAGCGGCAGGGCCCGCTGGTCGACGCGGTCCAGGCCCCACGACGGCACGGGGGACTGCGTGGTGAGCGTGCGCGCCACCTGGTTGGGCTCGATGGCGGCGACCGACGGGTCGGCCTGGAGCCGCTTGAGCTGTGCGGCGTCGAGCGTTGCGCTGAAACCGTTGAGCGCCGCGCCGTAGGTGTGCCGTGCCGTGATGCCGGCGGTCCCCGCGACGCCCTGCGCGGCGATGCCGGGCTTGAGCGTCACGATGTACTGGCCGGGTACCACCTGGCCGGTGACGGCCGAGACCTCCACCAGCGGGGCGGCCTGCGCCGGAGCCGCGAGCACGCCGAGGCCGAGCGCCAGCGGCGCCACGGCGGCGAACACGGGCAGAGTCCTTCTCATTCCCCTCATACCTCCGATCGAGTCACTGCCTGACCGCGAACGGTCACGGCGACCGTGGCGCCGATGCGGAGTGTGGTCAATGCCACCCGCCCGAGTTACATCCTTCACCGCCCCAAGTCAGGCCGAGCGGCGTCCCGCCCCACGACCGAACGGCTCGCGACGATCCGCTGTCCCGATCACGACCTTCGCCGGTCCGGCTTCGTCGAGGCACCCGGGCACCCGGGCGGCCATCGGGGTGCCGTCAGCCGATGGCGCGGACCGGGTCGGGCGGCCCGGAGCAGCGCACTCCCTTGAGCGCGGACGTCGAGCCGGTCGGATCGGTCAGCACCACCAGCATGGTCGCCCCGGTACCCACACACGGCCCCGCTGCCGCGTCCGTGTCGTCGAACTGCGACTTGTACACCCCGTTGACATACCAACGAATGGTGAACGGCGCCGTCGCCTGGTAGTCGTCGAGGAAGCATTGGACCCCTCCGCCAGTGTAGGCACATCGCAACGTCGTAATGGTCGGCTCGGCCGACGCGTGCGGCGTGATCAGCACACCCGTGGCCACGATCGCGGACGCCATGACCATTGCCCTACGGAAGACCGACATTGGTGCGAACCGCCTCTCGGTGGTGCGGACTCGTCACCAGAAGTGTTGGGTCGCAACGGTTTCCGCGTCAGGCCCATCCGGGCGACGGCACCGGCGACGAACGGGTGGCCGCCGCCGGGCGCTCACCTTCGTACGGCACGTGACAACGGTGCCTACGTGTAGGGGTTGTCCTTGATGCCGCTGTAGGCGCAGTCGCCCCGGTACCAATTGCCGTTGCGGACATCGATCTCGCAGAGGTGGACGCGGATGTACTGAATGGGGTTGTGCCAGTAGAACGGCTCCCACGCGGACACCGCGGTGCCGCTGCAACCCTGGTTCTGGTACCAGATCCAGGGCGAGTAGCCGGTGGTGCCGTAGATGCTGGTGACGGCGAGCTGGGCGTAGGCGCCGTAGCCGTCGGCCGGGCAGGCGTCCTTGATGGAGGCCTGGATGTCGGCGGCGGCGGGGCCGAAGTAGTTGATGTGGCCGTCGATCATGGCGGCGCCGTTGCCGTTCCAGGCGGTCTGGAAGTTGAAGCTCGCGGCCGACGCCGGGGTGGCCGTGACCAGCATGAGCAGCGCGGACAGGGCGCCGACCACGGTGACCATGATCCTGGTTCGCATCGGGGCCTCCTCGCGCTCGGCGGGCTGCTCGCCTCCCGCCAGGTGCGCTGATCGTGCAACACATCACCGAGCAGCGGATCCGCCATCCGGCGGTACCTCGGCCCGATCCGACGGCGGCGAGGGCTCGGACGACGCGTCCGCGCGGCCCCGCCCGGCGCCGCAGCTCCCGCCGTGTCCCCCACCGCCCGGGCCGTGACCCGTGACGGATCGGGCGCCGGTGGTCGATCACGGCGCGAGTGGGGGTCCGGTGCCGTGGGGTGTCGTTGCGGGTCAGCGGACGCGGCCGGCAGGGCGGCCGCGCCGGACCCGACCGGAGGGCGCCCGCCATGACCGAGGACCACGTCCCCAGCGAGTCGGACATCGCGGCGATGTACGACGAGAACACCGATCTGCTGGCCGAGGCGCTGGGCAGCAACATCCACCAGGGCTACTGGGACGACGCCGACGACCCGGCGACGCCGGAGCAGGCGACCGACCGGCTGACCGACATGGTGGCGCGGCGGCTGGAGTTGCGGCCGGGCATGGCGGTGCTGGACGTCGGCTGCGGCAGCGGCCACTCCACCGTGCGGATCGCCCGGCTCAACAACGTGCACGTCACCGGCATCACCAACAGCCCGTACCAGGTGCGGCTCGGCCAGGAGCGGCCCGAGGCGGGCGAAGGGCCGGGGCGGGCGAGCTTCGAGCTCGGCGACGGCATGGCCCTGCCGTACGCGGACGAGAGCTTCGACGCGGCGTTCTCCATCGAGGTGATCGTCTACATGTCCGACCGGGCCAAGGCGTTCGCCGAGCTGGCGCGCACGCTGCGGCCGGGCGGCACGCTGGTGACCTCGGACTTCTACCAGGACGGCGAGCTCACCGACGAGGAGGCGGCGACCATCGCGGCGGCCCGCCGGGTGTTCGAGCTGCCGCCGTTCCCGGACGCCGACGAGTACCGCCGGCACATGACCGACGCCGGGCTGCGGGTGGTCGCGTTCGAGGACATCTCGGACAACGTGCGACGGGGCAGCCTGCACATCGCCGACGCCATGCGCCGGGCCGCGGCCGAGCCGGGCCTCACCGAGGAGCAGGTCGCCGGCCTGCTGGAGTCGGCCGACCTGACCGAGCGGCTCGGCCGGACGCGGCAGGTGCGGTACGCGCAGATCACCGCGCGCAAGCCGTAACCGCGTTGCGGGCGCGACGGCCACCGGGCGACCATGCCGCCGATGGCCAACTGGGAGCGCTCCGCGGACTGGTACGACGTGATGAACCCGTGGGGCCCGGGCGACGACTTCCACCTGCGGCTGGTGATGGGCGCCGAACGGGTGCTGGACGTCGGCTGCGGCACCGGCACCCTGCTGTGCCGGGCGCGGGAGGACGGGCACACCGGGCGGCTGACCGGGCTGGACCCGGACCCGGCGATGCTGGGGCGCGCCCGGGTGCGCGAGGACGTCGAGTGGGTGCTCGGGGACGCCGCGTCGGCACGCTGGGACCGGGAGTTCGACCTGGCGGTGATGACCGGCCACGCCTTCCAGGTGCTCGTCACCGACGACGACGTGCGGGCCTCGCTGCGCGCCGTCCGCGCGGCGCTGGTGCCGGGCGGGCGGTTCGCGTTCGACACCCGCGACCCGCGGACCCGGGCGTGGGAGGACTGGCACGGCTCGTCGTTCGAGGTGCGCAACGACGACGGCGAGCCGGCCGTCGTCTCGTACACGGTGCACTCGGTCGACGGCGACGTGGTGGACCTGAGCGAGACGTTCACCGGCCGCTGGTGGCCGGCGCCGCTGGCGGAACGCGGCGCGCTGCGCTTCCTGGACGAACGGGCGTTGGACGCGTTCCTCACCGAGGCCGGGTTCACCGTCGAGGCGCGTCATGGCGACTGGGCGGGCGGCCCGGTGACCGGGACGACGGAGGAGCTCATCACGGTCGCCCGCGCCGGCTGAGCGCGGCGCCGCCTTCGGCACCCCAGCCGCGCCGGGCGGCCCGAGGACGGCCGAAGGCGACGTGGCGTGCCGGGTGCTCAAGCTCCGCCGCCGGCCCCGAGCTGGTCCGAGGTCTCCCGCGCCGCCGGCCGACCACCTGGCACGCCTCGACGAACTCCGCGCCACCGGTGATTCGACGGCCTCGCGCTCGCGCCTCAACCACCGATGGCTGCGGCCAGGTCGTCGTGAAGTCGCTGGACCGCCGTGTGCCAGTCGTCCACGCCGCTCTCGTCCCAGAGCTCCCTGAGCTCGGAGCCGGCCAGGACGCGGTCCAGGGCTGCGGCGGCGTCCGGTGCCAGCGCGGCGAGAGCCGACGTCTCCTGCCGGTCCAGCCAGTCGGTCATGTCGCGGGGAACGGTGATGCCGACGCCGACGCTCGCGCCGACCACGGCAGCAGCCGCGACGGCGCGGGCGGCGGCACCGGCGTCATCGCACGGATCCGCCAGCGCCGTCGCCACCACCTCGGGACCACCGCCGTCGAGCAAGAGATAGCGCCAGTCGGCTGCCTCGTCGTTGTCGAACGGGTCGGCTCCCCAGGCTCCCATCGGGGTCCTCTCATCTCGGATTGAGGCGTGCCCACTCGACGAAGACCGGGTCGTCATCCCCGAAGTCCTCGCGCACAGGAAGGCCGGCAAGGCTCGCCTTCCACCGCCGCGGGCACCCCGCCATCACCATCTTCAGATTCGGGATGGAGCGGAGCGGTTCGGGGTCCATGTCGCTGGTCGGCGGGAACATAACGTACGCGAGGGTCGGGTGGCCGGCGAGCGGCGCGAGCGACTCGACGTTCTTGAGGTCGATGAGATCGAGGTACCTCAGCCGGGGCAGCTGAGCGACGTGGTCCAACCGGGTCACGTGCGGCAGCGCCTCGAGATGCAGCACCTCGAGAACGGAGAGGACCTCGAGTCCGTCGAGCGACTTCAGGTTCCTCAGCGAGTCGAGTTGGAGGACCCGCAGCGAGGTGAGCCGGTCGGCGCCCCGGAGCGAGGTCAGGCGAGGACCGCGCCGCACCTTCAACGACTCCAGGCCCGCCGATCCGACCGCGGTGAGGTCCTCGGCGGGGAGGTTGTCCACCGCGACCTCCCGCAACGTGGGCAGCAAACTCCAGGCCGCCGCCATTGCCGCGGCCACCACGAGCCGTCGAGCGTGCCTCCCCGCACGGGCAGGCAGCCCAAGCAGTTGCCAATGTCAATATCCGGGCCACGCGTCAAGTATCGTCTTCAGCTTGGACAGCTCGTCCCGACGTGTCTTGTTGATGGCGTTGATCTTATTCGCAAGCTGGTTCGCCTTGCCGATGGCTTTCCCGCCGTTGCACCTCTCGATTGCCAACTGCTCGGCGCTGGCCAGGACGTCTTCGGGGATGCCGACGAAGAACTTGATCCCCTTGCTCAGATCGACCTTCTTGCCAGTCTTGCCAGAGAGGTGCTCGTTGATACGTCGCAGCAGGTCGACCGAGCGACCGACGTAGGCTTTATTGGCGTCGGCATCCCAGAAGGCATAGAGCCCGCTCTGTCCGGCCAGCGGCGAGAGAGCGACGCTCACCGCAACCTCGGTCGCCACGTCCATCAGCAGGCTGGCGGTCCAGGCGCCCTGTGCGCAGAACGTCTGCGCGTTGCGGGAGGCCTGTTGTGTGGTGCCCTTGTACTCGACCAGGGCGGCCATGCCCGATGGGTCGTTCACCGTCAACGGGCTGTTCAGCGCGTAGGGGTACAGATTCACCGCCGGCAGCGGATCCTCCGAGATGAACCGGCCGGTGCTCGGGTCGTAGGTCCGCGCCCGGGCGTCGTACATCCCGATCGGGTCCTGCTCGAACCCGTGGAAGCCGTGCGGCGACCCCACGTCCGACCCCGACGCCGGGTTTCCGAACGAGTCGTAGGTGAACCTGTCCGTGACCTGCCCGGCGCCGTCCGTCAGCGCCCGGACGGTGCCCGCCGCGTCGCCGATCGGGTACGACGTCCGGCCGTTCTCGGTCTCGGAGAGGATCCCGTCCGGGCCGAGGCCGTGGACGAAGCGGTCCTGATCGCCGCCTCCGGACCGCAGCAGCGGGTTCTCGCCGGCGAAGACCGTGCGCCAGGTGGTGTTCGCGTCGGTGGTCTCGATGCGTCGGCCCAGGGGGTCGTAGCCGTACCCGACGACGGAACCGTCCGGCCGCCGCGCGCTGGTGAGATCGCCCTGCGAGTTCCACGCGAACGTCGTCGTGGCACCGGTCGCACGGTTCGACCGGGAGACCAGGCGTCCCTCGTCGTCGTAGTCGTAGGTCCAGGTGCCGTCGCTGAGCAGCCGGTTCCCGTCGTCGTAGGTCACGCTCGGCGCCGGGTTGCCCGCCCACGCCGATCGGTTGCCCGCGCGGTCGTAGCTGTAGGACTCGTCCGCCAGCCCCGAATCGGCCGGGTGGTCCGCGGCCGTCAGCCTGCCCAGGCCGTCGTGGGTGTAGGTGTGCACCCCGGCCGCATCCGTCACCGTGCGTGGGAAGCCGGTCGCGTCGTACTCGACGGCGACCGAGTCGATCGGGTTGCCGTCGACCTTGCTCACCTGAGAGGCGATGCGGTCACCACGGTAGGTCCAGGTGGTGGTCGCCCCGTTCGGACGGCTCAGCTCGGTGAGCCGGTCGAGGTTGTCGTAGCTGAGCCCGAACCCGCCCGCGACGGTGTCGGCGATCCCACCGAGCCGGCCCTGCCCGTCGTAGGTGTAGGTGGTCCTGCCCTGTGGGTCCTCGATCGACGCCAGTTCGCCACCGTCGGTCCAGCCCCGGGTCAAGGTGACGTCGGGCAGGCCGCCACCCCGGACGAGCGTCTCGGTCACCGGCCGGGACGCGTCGTCCCAGGTGTAGGTCAGTCGCGCGGTGGCGTTCTCGGCCGACGCGAGGCGCCCGAGCGCGTCGTAGGTGTAGGCGGTGTAGCTGCCGTCGGTGGAGCTGCGCCGGGTGACCTGACTGTCCGGCCCGTACTGGAGCGTGGTGACGATCCCGTTGCGGTCCTGCGCGGTCCTGGCCCGGCCCGCCGCGTCGTAGGTGTAGCGCGTGGTCTTGCCCAGCGGGTCCGTCTCGGTCCAGAGCTGCCCGTACTCGTCGTACGTGTAGGTCCAGGTCCTGCCCCGGCCGTCCTCGACCGAGGTGAGCCTGCCCGCGCCGTCATAGCCGTATTCCGTCGTGTCGCCGGTCGGGTCGGTGACGGAGATCAGCTTGCCCGCCGCGCTGTACGTCGCGTCCGTGCGGCCCTCGGGCCCGTCCTGGTGGTCCGGGTGGCCGTTGGCGTCGTACGCCGTCGTGTAGGTCTGTCCACCGGCGTCGGTCGTCGAGACGACACGGCCCTGGCTGTCGTACCGGAAGCTGGCGAAGAGCCCGGTGTCCGGGTAGTCGACGCGCAGCAGGTCACCGTACTGAGGGTCGTAGGTGAAGGTCTGCTTCAGCACGCCGTCGACGCGGTACTCGGTCGGCGAACCCTTGTCGTTGTAGGCGACGTCGGTCCCGACCCCGTCGCGGTCGACCAGCCTGGTCAGGTTGCCCTTGGCGTCGTAGTCCGCCACCGACCGGTGCCCGAGCCCGTCGGTCGTCACGGTCGGGAGCCGCAGGTTGTTGTAGGCGTAGGAGTTCGTGATCCGCCGGCCGTCGAACACCTGGTCCTGCCTGGCGACGTTGCCGTCGTCGTCGAACGTGGTGATCGTCGTGAGCCGCGGGTCGGGGCCGGTCACCGTCTCGGTCCTGGCGGTGGGATCGGCGTCGACCTGGACGGTGTTCCCGGCGCCGTCGGTGATGGACTCGAGACGGCCGTCACCGGCGTAGTGCAGCGTGCGGAGCGGCGGCTTGCCCTGCGCGTTCGTCGACCGGAGGTAGTGGTTGCCGACGTAGGTCAGCTCCAGGACCCGGCCGTCGCGGTCGGTGACGGAGATCAGGTCGCCGGCGGCGTCGTACCCGTAACGGATCTCGGCGCCGTCGGGGTCCTCGATCCGCGTGATCCGGCCGAGGCCGTCGCGGTGGAAGAGCACGTCGGGGCCGGTCGAGGAGTGGATCCCCTGCTGGTCGACGGTGACGGTGTTGCCGCGCCGGTCCGTCATGGACGTCAGCCCCACGCCGACCCGGAGGTTGTACGACGTGCCGAAGCGGTCGGTGAGGACGAAGTCCTTCGGGTTGTAGACGCCGTTGATCCCGAAGGGGCCGCCGTTGAGGTTGCCGTTGGAGAAGAACAGGCTGTTGTCGGCCGACTGGAGCTTCGACGTCGTCCCGGCGCGGCCCGTGAACTTCGCCGTGGTCAGGCCGGGGAAGAACGTGGAGCCCTGAGCGGGCGTGAGGTCGAAGATCTCGTTGTGACCGTCCGGCCAGGTGACCGTGACGAAGTGCGGACCACTCGTGGTGAAGCACAGCGGGACGAAGATGAGTCCCCCGCCGCAGGCCTGCATCGTCCAGCCGGCGTCACCGAGCGGTCCGTTGCTCGAGACCTGGAAGTCGGCGATGTCCAGGGACCAGCCCACGCCGAAGTCGCCGGTCGACTTGTCGAAGCTGTCGTAGGTGCGGAGCACCTGCACCGGGATGGCTCCCGCGTCGAAGCTCAGGTCGTCGTACGTCGTGGTGTAGCGGCCGAGCTTCATCTGGCCGTCGACGACGACCGTGATCTCGGTGGTGGACAGACCGCCGACGGAGGTCGTCCCGCGGATGGTGACGACGTAGGTGCCGTTGGGCATCACGGTCGGGTCGAGCAGGGCGTCGACGGAACTGCCGGTGCCCGATGCCAGGACGGTGACGGTGGTGTCGTCCGCACGTCGACGGTCGACGACCCATGCGTCGAGGGTCTGGCCGTCGGGCGGCGTGAGCGTGGCCGTGACGTGCACCGGTTCGGTCGCGATGGTGCCCTCGGCGGGGGATACCTCGCCGATGACCGGACCGTTGCCGCCCTCGCCGCCCCCCGGGCCGCCGCCGAGCCTCCCGACGAGGAACACGGTCGGGTCCCCGACCTCGGCGGTCACGGGGTCGTCGCTGAGCTGGGGCGTGAGCTGGTCGGCGACCAGGCGGGCCTGGGTGCTGATCGCGGTGATCCCGGCGGCCAGGGGATTGTCCACCTGGAGCCGGAACTGGACGACGTTCTGCGAGAGCGGTCCCATCTGGCCGAGGTCGATGGCGACGTGCTCGCCCGGCGCGACGGCGCCCTGGGTGGTCTCGACCGAACCGGCCACGAGCGTGGTGCCCTGTGGCGTCGCCACGTCGAGGTTGATCCCCGTGACCGTCTGCGTGCCGACCGAGTTGATCTCCAGTTGATAGGCGATCGTGTCGCCCGCGGTGACGGTGCCGTTGCCGTCGGCGTCGATGACCAGCCGGCCCGAGAGCAGTGCGGAGAGGGCTGCGAACGACCGGATCACCGGTGTGGCGGTCGGGTCGGCCGGGCCCGGGATCGTGACGTCGTCGGTCAGCGCGTCGGCCTGGCCGTCGGCCCGTACCGTGCCCTGTGCCGAAACCTCACCCAGACCGAGTGGGAACGGGTCATCGATCGTGACGTCGATGGTTGCCGTGCGCGCGGTGTTGCCGAGTACGTCGGGAAGGGTGATCGAGACGACGCCGCCCAGATGCGTCACGGTGCCGTTCTGGACCACACCTGACCCGTCGACGTAGGCGGTGTTCGCGTCGAGGCGCACCTCGGCGGTGACCCCGGACATCGTGGCGTCACCGGTGTTGCGGACGATCAGGGTGTAGCGGAGCGTGTCGCCGGGCGAGGTGGCGCCGTCGGACCCGGCGTCCTGGACCAGCATGTCGGCGAGGGTCGCCCGCAGCCTGGCCGGGGTCTGCTCGGTGATCTCGAGGGTGGACCCGCTCTCGCCGTAGGTGTTGCCGGCGCTGTCGGTCCAGGTGGCGGTCCCGCGCACCGGGATGGTGCCTCCGGCCGGGGTGGCATGGGCGCGGTACGTCGTGCCGGCCGTGGCCAGCTCGCCCGCGGCCAGCGCGGTGGGTGCCGCGGTCACCGGCAGGTCCGTGCCGGCAGCCGCGGCTTCCACGACCAGGTCACCGGCCGCGCCCGAGCCGACGTTCGCGAGTTCGAGGGTGTAGTCGGCCGAGGTGTCCGCGGTGACCACGGTCGGGCCGCTCGTGGTGACCTTCACGACCGGGAGTGACCGGTGCGAGGTCACTGTGGTGAGCGGTGCCACCAGCCGGCCGACGCCGCCCGAGGCGAGCACGAACAGGCCGCCGGTCAGCGCGGTACCGTCGAGGATCTTCAGCCGGCTCAGGTACCCGGCGTCGGTCTCCCCGGCGCCGCGCGGCGCCACGACGGGCACGTCGAAGCCCCGGCGCACGGTGACGGACCGGCCGGGCGCGACCGCGCCCAGCCCGGCTTCCGCATCGGGGCCGATGACCTCGGCGTCGCCGGACGGGACCAGGAAGGTCGCGCTCGCGTCGGCGACGTCGCCCGACAGCGCGCGCAACGCCTCGATGAAGTCGCTGCCGTAGGTGTAGAGCCGGCGGGCCTGGGCGCCGCCGGGCGACACCTGGAAGTCGACCCTGGTGCGAATTCCCGCGGTCTCGGCGGGGTCCAGCAGCGCGACGACCTCGTCGGGGGTCAGGTCGAGCACGGCCTGCAGACCCCAGGTCGCCCACCCGCCCGGGGCGACCGTGGTACCGCCCACGCCGCCGTCGGCCGGGTACGTCACGCCGGGGAACGGGTTGGGACGCAGGTCGACGCGGAAGCCGTCGTCGCCCGTGGTGGCCAGCGGCTCCCACTGCCCGGTCTCCGCGTCGAGCCGCTCCAGGGCGAAGTCGTAGCCGTCCACGGTCTCGGCCATGGTGTCGACGTTCTCCAGGCCGACGAGGGCCGGCGCGACCAGGGTGGCGCCGTCGTTGGTGACCGTGAGGTCGTAGCCCAGGGTCTGCGAGGGCAGTACCCGGTCCCGGTCCACGGTGATCCCGGCGGTCAGGTCCGGGACGAGCACCGGGCCGGAGACGGTGGAGTCGGGCCGGCCGCAGACCGCGCCGCGGACGTTGGTGCCACCACCGGTGATCTCGATGCGGTCGCCCAGGATGCCGCAGTAGAAGCGGTTGCCCGCGCCGGAGATGCTGATCTGGCCGGTGCCGGCGAAGATCACCCCGAGGAACTTCGACGACGAGGTCGCGACGTCGATCGCCTTCGTGGCCGACGAACCGGCGAGCAGCAGCAGCCCGTCGAGGTACGGCTCGAACGCCGGGCGCGAGCCGCTGATCTTGATCGTGCTCTCCGACACCAGGGTCACCCGGCCGCCGATGTCGGAGCCGTTGAGCTGGATCGGGCAGGGCGCGTAGTAGACGCCGTCCGGGAGCGCGGCCTGGACCTCGTGCCAGGTCCCTCCGGCGCAGGCCACGGTCATGTCGTGGTACGCAGGCCCGATCTCGGCGGCGACCGGGCCGCCGGGGCGGTGGTCGGCGAGGTCGAAGGTCACCGGGAGCTGCTGGACGGGCGTCTGCGCCGGCGCCGGGTCGAAGCTGTTCCTGGTCGTGTCCGCGGAGATGCTGCCGGCGTACGTCGTGCCGCCGATGACCGTCTTGGGCGCGCCCACGAACCGCAGCTCGCCGTTGGTGTGCACCCGGCCCTGGATGGCGCCCTCGGCACCGCCCCAGCTCAGCGACCTGGCCGCGGTGGAGTTGGCCCAGACCGCGACCGGGGTCCGCACCAGCAGCTGTCCGACGGACTGCGTCACCTCGCCGCCGTCGTCGTCGGTCAGCGTGACCCTCAGCTGGTAGGTGGCCGCGGCCCGGTAGACGTGCGAGCCGAAGAAGGTTCCCCAGCCCGAGCCCTGCACCGAGACGGGCACCTGCTGGGTGGTGCCGTCGCCCCAGTCCAGCGTCGCGGTGTGGGTGTCGACCCAGCCGGGGTCGGTGAAGGTGCCGTTGACCTGGGTGACCCCGCCGGCGTACGCCTCGCCGGGCTCGATCGTCATGGCCGGCGCGGCGTTCTCCACGGTGACGCTCACCTGGTCGGTCGCCGTCCCGTTCAGTCCGTCGGTGACCTCGAGCTCGAAGACGTAGGTGCCGTCGTCGGTGGCCACGAACGAGGGCCGCTGGCCGGTTCCGGCCGTCAGCACCACGGGCGGGCCGTCGGCCGAGACCACCCGCCACTGATAACTCAGCTCGCCGGTGACCATCACCAGGTCCGAACAGGTCGTGAGGCCGGACTCGCCACCGGAATCCGTGCCCGTGACGGTGACGCAGATCCGGTGGGTGCCCAGGGCGAGGCTCGGCAGCCGGACGGCGAGCGGGACCGCCACCGGGCCCTCGCGCGGGAGGCCGAGGTCGGCCGAAATGTCGACCGGGCCGGCGTCGTCGACTGTGTAGGTCACCCTCGTCAGTCGCGAGGCGATGACGCCGGGAAGGATGTCGGGCAGGTCCTCCACATTGGGCACGTTGCGGCAGGTGCCGCCGGTCCTGAGCGCGATGTCATCGAGCCCGCGACCGGCGGAGCCGAACGTGCAGCTGCTCCCGGCGCCGACGGCGAAGGTCTGGAAGGTGACCGGCGGGTTGCAGGGCAGGGTGGGCAGGACGTCGTTCGCCTCGCCGTCCGACATGAACGCGGCCACGAGGTTCCTGGAGCCGGAGGTCGCCAGCAGCTGACACGCCGCTCTGGTGGGTGGCGCGAACGCGGTGCCGCCGCCCTGCCTCAGGGTCCGCACGACCTGGATGAGGTCGAGGACTCCGTTGCCGTCCCGGTCCGCGTCGGGCGCGATCAGCGTGGCCGAACCCGACGTCGGGTCGAGGTCACGCGCCGATGCCCCCGAGTTGAAGGAGATCAGCCCGACCTTGGCGACGGTGCCCGAGGCCACCACCCTCTGGTGCAGCGCGATGACGGCGGCGACCTCGCAGTCCAGCACCGTGCCCGAACGGCGGTCGCCGTTCGCATCCCCACCGCAGTTGACGATGTCGTTGGTGCTGCCGGACACGTCCACCACGTAGGCGATGCTGGTGTTGGTCACGGCGGGCCCCTGACCGACGTTCACCTGGCCGCTCAGGCGCAGCTCGCCTACGGGGGCGTCGGGGTCCAGCCCCTCGATCCGCACGCCCATCGACGTGCCGCCGGGCAGCGCCCCGGCCCGCTCCGAGGCCGCCAGCACCGGCTTGAGTCCGGCCTGCGAGCCGGACCCGTCGAGCGTGACGACCGAGCCCTCGGCCACGGTCCGGTCCGCGCCGGCGTTCGCGACCGGGTCGTGCGGCTGCACCGGCGGCTCCTCGGGCTCGCCGCCCGGCACGGTCAGCTCCAGGTCCAGGTAGTTGACGGCGCCGCGGTCGATGGCGCGCACCGCCAGCGTGTTCGTCCCGTTGACGGCCAGGGCCCGCGGGATGTCGAACCGTGCCTTCTCCTGCCCGCAGCCCTCGAAGTCGTTCGAGGCGATCAGGACGCCGTTGAAGAACACGTCCACGTCGTTGTCGATGGCCACCTTGAGGGACAGGTCGCCGTCGAGGGTTGCCGGGTTCAGCTCCAGGGCACGGCGGACGAGCAGGTCCGTGTCGAGCGGCCACGAGGTGACGGGCGGCGGCGTACCCGCGCACCCGGCGTTCCCGAAGGGCATCGTGCCGGTGGCCCAGCCCACGTCGGCGTACGCCGGCTGCTCGAACCCGGGCTCGGCCCCGTGGCCGACCACCTTGTACCGCCATCCGCCCGACCCGTACGGGACCGACAGCTCGGCCGGTTCGGCCGCGGCCGCCATTGCTGCGACGTGTGCCGGGAGGAACCCGAACACGAGCGCGGCCACCAGCCACATGACAAACCCAGACTTCGCCCACCGCATGGCATCACCCAATGGATCAGGCCAACGGCGAGGAGGCAACGTCGGCGTCCGACTGGCGGTCAACGTATGGGCGTCGATCGTGCGAGTCCACGGCGGCAACAGCGATACCTTCGTCCGGACCAAGAAGACTCCCTGATTGGCCTAGGGGCGTTTGATTGATCATGAAGCCATCCGGGCAACCGGGGGGCGAGTTGCGAATATGCCGAGGTGATTGCGGATATGTTCGGGCAGGCAAGAGCCCGAACCCGGCCAATATCTGGCCGGCTGTGGTCTTGTTTCGGCAACCGGTCCAGGGGTGCAATTACGTGGCGTGGACCGAGACGTGCGACCCGCGGTTCGCGGTGCCGGTGGTGGCGGTGAGAGCCGCCGACGGTAAGCCTCCACGGCTGTTCTCGGCTACTCGCGGAGCCCCGGCGAGCAGGTAGGGCCCTCGCCGGGCCCGGAAACATCGTTCGGAGGCTTGAGTGCGGCGAGCCAATCCTTCGGCTTCGTCGCTCGCCGCCAACAGAACGCCGACCCCTTGCCATTCATCCCGCCGGACGACCCCGGGACAGGCGCACGGAGGATTGCTCGGCACTCATTGTGCGGGTGCGGCGGAGCGAGCCTCGCTCCTGGGTTTCCTCCCGGCCGCGTCGGCCTGAATGGCGTGCCCTCGCGGTGTTTCCGTGCCGCCCTTGGTGCCGGGCGAGCCTGGCGGGCACCCGTTCGGTGGAACGGGGGCCTCGGCTACGTCGGGGTGGGGCGCAGGCCGGCGAGGGTGACCGTGACGAGGCGGCGGACCGCGGCGGGGGTGGGCAGGGTGGTGGCTGCGCCGAGGGCGTGCACGCAGTAGGTGGCCAGTTCGTGGGGCGGTACGTCCGTGCGGAGGTCGCCGGTCGCCGCCACCTCGGTGAGCAGGTCGCGGATCAGGGTGTGGAGTTGCTGGTGGGCGCCTGCCGCCTGGTGACCCTGGTGGAGCAGGGTGGCGAGGTCGGGGCCGTGGTGCCGGCGGTGGTGGGCCATCCGGGCGTAGGCGCCGAGTACGGCGGCCAGCCGCTCGGCGGGGGAGCCGGGCCGGTCGCGGAGCGCGGTGAGCTGTTCGAGGTGGCCCGCGACCTGCTGTTCGTGCCACGCCAGCAGGATCGTGCGGACGTCCGGGAAGTACTTGTAGAGGGTGGCGCGGCCGATGCCGGCCTGCTCGGCGATCCGCGACATGGTGACGGCCGTGAGGCCGTGGGCGGTGACCAGTGCCCACGCGGCGTCCAGGATCGCGTGGCGGACGGCGGCGCGGTGCGTCTCGATGGTCTCGGTCCACACCTTCGGCACGTCGCCACCTTACGGGGGCGCCCGATCCACGACACTGCGGCGCCTGTGCGACAGTGTGTCTCGAAAACCCCCGAGGGAAGTGAGGCCCGTCATGGCGGAACGGCCGGAGCCCGGCACGCGGTCCGGCGGCGAGCCGGACGAGGCGCCTGCCCGCACGCCGCGCTGGGTGAAGGTCTTCGCGATCGTCCTCGGCGTCGCGCTCCTGCTGCTCGTCGTGGTGGCGCTCATCGGCGGGAACCACGGCCCGGGCCGGCACGGCTCGATGGGGGACCCGGCGCCGGCCGGCCTGGTGGGCGTGTGGGGCGGCCGCGGATGACGATGCGGCCGGCGGTCCGCACGTTCGCGCTGACCGTCCACGTCTGTTGTTCCGTAGGCTGGCTCGGCGCGGTCGGCGTCTTCGTGGCGCTGGCCGTGGTGGGGCTGACCGGCCAGGACCGGACGGCGCGCGCCGCATACCTGGTGATGGAACCACTCACCTGGGCGGTGCTGGTGCCGCTGGCCTTCGCCTCGCTGCTCACCGGGGTGATCCAGGCGCTGGGCACGACCTGGGGTCTGTTCCGGCACTACTGGGTGCTGGTCAAGCTCCTGCTCACCGTCGTCGCCACCGTCGTCCTGCTGCTGTACACGCGGACCGTGGGCGTGCTCGCCGACGTGGCGGCGGCGCCCGGCAGCGACGTGCGGGGGCTGGGGTTCTCACCGCTGCTGCACTCGGGCGCGGCTCTCGTGGTGCTGCTGGTGGCCACCGTCCTGGCGACGTACAAGCCGCGCGGCAGGACGGGCTTCGGCCGGCGCCGGCGACCAGGGTGACCCGCCACGCCAGGAGGGTCACCCGGATGCGAGGCGTCAGCCGACGTAGGCCGCCAGGTGCTCGCCGGTGAGGGTGGAGCGGGTGGCGACGAGGTCGGCGGGGGCGCCTTCGAAGACGATGCGGCCGCCGTCGTGGCCGGCGCCGGGGCCGAGGTCGATGATCCAGTCGGCGTGGGCCATGACGGCCTGGTGGTGCTCGATGACGATGACGGACCGGCCGGAGTCGACGAGGCGGTCCAGCAGGCCGAGCAACTGCTCGACGTCGGCGAGGTGCAGGCCGGTGGTGGGTTCGTCGAGGATGTAGACCTCGCCCTTCTCGGCCATCTGGGCGGCGAGCTTGAGCCGCTGCCGCTCGCCGCCGGACAGGGTGGTGAGCGGCTGGCCCAGGGTCAGGTAGCCGAGCCCGACGTCGGCGAGGCGCTCCAGGATCTTGTGGGCGGCGGGGGTGCGGGCGTCGCCGGCGGCGAAGAACCGCTCGGCCTCGCCGACGGACATCGCGAGCACCTCGGCGATGTCCTTGCCGCCGAAGGTGTACTCCAGCACGGCGGCCTGGAACCGCTTGCCCTCGCACTCCTCGCACGGGGACTCGACGGTGGCCATGATGCCCAGGTCGGTGTAGATGACACCGGCGCCGTTGCAGGTGGGGCAGGCGCCCTCGGAGTTGGAGCTGAACAGGGCCGGCTTGACGCCGTTGGCCTTGGCGAACGCCTTGCGGATCGGGTCGAGCAGCCCGGTGTAGGTGGCCGGGTTGCTCCGCCGGGAACCGCGGATGGCGCCCTGGTCGATCACCACGACGCCCTCACGGCCGGCGACCGAGCCGTAGATGAGCGAGCTCTTGCCGGAGCCGGCCACACCGGTGATGACGCAGAGCACGCCGAGCGGGATGTCCACGTCCACGCCCCGCAGGTTGTGGGTGGACGCGCCGCGCACCTCCAACGCGCCGGTGGCCGGCCGCACCGACTTCTTCAGCGCCGCCCGGTCGTCCAGGTGCCGGCCGGTGGCGGTGTCGGTGCGGCGCAGCCCCTCCACGGTGCCCTCGAAGCAGACCGTGCCGCCGCCGGAGCCGGCGCCGGGGCCGAGGTCCACGACGTGGTCGGCGATGGCGATGACCTCCGGCTTGTGCTCGACGACGAGCACGGTGTTGCCCTTGTCCCGCAGCTGGAGCAGCAGGGTGTTCATCCGCTCGATGTCGTGGGGGTGCAGCCCGATGGTCGGCTCGTCGAAGACGTAGGTGACGTCGGTGAGCGAGGAGCCGAGGTGTCGGATCATCTTGGTGCGCTGCGCCTCGCCGCCCGACAGCGTGCCCGACGGCCGGTCGAGCGAGAGGTAGCCGAGGCCGATCTCCACGAACGAGTCGAGGTTCTCCCCCAGCGCCTCGAGCAGCGGCGCGACCGACGGCTCGTCCAGCCCCTTCACCCAGCCGGCCAGGTCGCTGATCTGCATCGCGCAGGCGTCGGCGATGTTGAGCCCGTCGATCTTGGACGAGCGCGCCGCCTCGTTGAGCCGCGTGCCGCCGCAGTCGGGACACGTCGTGAACGTCACCACCCGCTCGACGAAGGCGCGCACGTGCGGCTGCATCGACTCCTTGTCCTTCGACAGCATCGACTTCTGGATCTTGGGGATCATCCCCTCGAAGGTGAGATTGACGCCCTCGACCTTGATCTTGGTCGGCTCGGCGAAGAGCATCGTGTCGAGCTGCTTGGCCGTGAACGTCTCGATCGGCTTGTCCATCGGGAGCCCGACCCCCTCGAAGAGCCGGCCGTACCACCCGTCCATCGAGTAGCCCGGCACCGTGAGCGCACCCTCCGACAGCGCCTTGTCCTCATCGTACAGCGCGGTCAGGTCGATGTCGTTGACCGTGCCCATGCCCTCGCAGCGGGGACACATGCCGCCGAGGTAGACCTCCTGCTTGGCGATCCGCCGCTCGGTGCGACCGCCCTTCTCGGTGGTCATCATCCCGCTGGCCTTGCGGGTCGGGACGTTGAAGGAGTACGCCGTCGGCGGGCCGACGTAGGGATCGCCGAGCCGGCTGAACAGGATCCGCAGCATCGCGTTGGCGTCGGTCGCCGTGCCGACGGTG
>DASWTI010000019.1:0-8055 GCA_036402215.1 Pseudonocardiaceae bacterium | reverse complement strand
CGTACGGCACCGGGCCCCAGGGGTATGGGTCATCACTGTCCACCGACCGTCAGGCCGGTCTCTCAAGCCCGCGCCTGCCCGAAAGGCAGAGCCTGCGGGGACTGCGAATGCGTAACCGAGGACCACCTTCCAATCCAATGGAGCTGCGGCACTCACCCGTGCGATGACGCCGTCACGGGTGACCCAATGACGCACCCTCCCTGTCTCTCGGGTACTTCCACCTACCTTGCCTGCGACGACCATTGCCGGAACCCCTTGCACTACCAGTTCCAGCTAGCACCGGTCGTCGCCGGCCGCCCGCCGAACTCAGCCGATCGGTCCGGCGGGGCGGACCGTCTTCACTTGCTCACTTGCTCACTTGCTCACTTGCTCACTTGCTCACGGGCGCACCTGCACCGCCCGTGTCGTGCACACCTGATGGGTTGCGGTCGCTGTCGAACGTCGTGCTGCGACCCCATCGTCCGGCCACCGATCCGTCCGGCGGCCGCTTGCCTCACCTCGCAGGTAGTTGCGTCATCTCCTGCGCCTGATGGACGTTTTCTCTCTCTGACACCTCAGACACTACACATGCTCGCCGCAGAATGTCTACCCCCGTGACCACAGATTTTCTCGGACGGGCGATCACTACGAGCGGCCGCCTCGCCCTCCTCGCCCCGCACCGCTGCCTCTGCCGGGCCTGGCGCCGAGATCACGGGCTGGAGTGTTCGACCTGCCGTTCTGCAGGGGGAGTGCGGACGGATGACACTTGCTGGCGCCGAGCTGGGCGCAGATCTCGGGCAGTGACCAGCGGTCGGCCCACATCGCGAGGGTCGGTGTCAGCCGGCGAGGATTCCGGCACGAGGTCGATCTGACGATCACCGCCGGTTTGCCGCCTGGTGGTGTCCGGCCGGTCCTTCCACCACGAGCTCCGCCCGGCGAGACCCGGGCTCGAGACGAACAGCTACTGCTCCGTCGCGAGCTGCAACGCCCTGGGCAGCCGGCGGCACCGACTCCGCCGTCGTTCGCAGTGCGATGACCTCTCCTACGCCTGCTTCACCCGAAAAGCATCTCTGATGCACACCGGAGACGGTTCTCAGCTACTTTCCTGGGGCGCCTGGACAGCGCGGGTGTGGCCTCCCCGGGTGCCGACCGGTGAACACGTCGCCAGCAGGGCCCTGGTGTAGGCGGCGGCGGCCAAGGCCGCGTACTTTCGCCATGTTGTCGTGGTCCGCCGATCCCCGTAATCGCTGATGCCACGTATCACCAGCCACTCCAGGCCGCTGGAAAAGCCGGCTTTGGCTACGCCGGTTCCCTCCATTTCGATCGCCCGCAGGTCATGTCTGGTGGCCAGCTCATCTCGCTTGCGGATGCTGCGCAGGGAGCGGTCACCGCTGCCGACCCGCCCACGATGGACCTTGGGCCGGCCAGGTCGGTGTCCGCTGATCTTCGGGTCGGGATGTGCGACCGCCCTGGTCGCCCGGTCGCTGGTGTACACAAGGTCCGTGGCGGCCGGTGGGCGCTCGAAATCTGCCAGCCGGGACTGCCCCAGGGCGATCAGGTCCTCCCACGGGCGCCTGCCCCTGAGCTCCTCGGCCTCGAGCAGCAGAACGGCGTGAACCAGCCAGGGCGACGGTCTGGGGTGCGCCTGTCGTTCGATCGGCCCGGCCGGCGTATCGATGACGTGGTCGTAGTCGGCGACGCTCCAGTCGGAGACCACGATGTCGCCCAGCCGGACGTGGTGGCGCGGACGCCGAATGTTCGGTACGCCGGCCGCGATTCCGACCATCACCACGCAATTGACCGAGTTGAAACTGCGGATCAGGTTGACGCAACCGCCGGCGGCCGCGTGAGTGCCGGTGTCGCCCAGCAAGGTAAGTACGACGCGGTGCGCCTGCTGCTCGTCGCTGCTCGGCAGCGTGCCGAGCAGATAGGTGGCCCGATCATCGCCCACCGCCGTCCGCCGATGGTCGTCGAGGAGCGTCGCCATCGCCGTGTACTCCTCGGGCAGCGCCGTAACGATCCCGAGCGTCGGCCGACCGTCGCCGCCACCGTCCTGTGGCCGGATGCCGTCGGCCAATTCGATCATGCGACGTGCCCCGGCCCGGGAGGTGTTCAGGTAGCCCAGATCGTTGCCGAGGTGCTTGACGAACCAGGTAGCCACCGCCGAATCGTCACCCACCAGGTCGTCAGCGGGGCTGGACGCGGGGGCCGCGAGCACGTGAGCCGCGTTCTCGGCGGCGATCTCGACCGTCCGCCGCATCGCCTCCAACGCGGTGGTTGTCTCTGTCGCCAGTGTCAGCCCGGCCCGCAGCCGGACCACCTCTCGATGAGGGTCCGGGCCTCCGTGGTCGACAGCATGTCGTAACCGGGCGGCGCCGTCATCGAGGTCCTGGCACAGATCACCGATCGGCCCGAACTCGGCGTGGACCCGCAACTGGTAGCGGACCTTCGCGGTGTGCATCAGATAACGGGCCAAGGCGGGGAGGTCGGGCCGCCCGTCATGGGTCCACGTCCACGTGCTCAGTTGCCGGTCGAGATTCGGCGTGGTGAGCACCAGCAGTCGTCGTTCGACGCGGTCGTCCTCGCACTGCGACCGCTCCCACACCGTCAGGCCGTCCGCGATGCGGTGGCGGCGCCACGACCCGCCCTCCAGCCCCCGGGGCAGTAGGAGGCGCAGGCTGTCGTGTGGCTGTGACGGGACCTGGTCGGTCTTCCCCAGGTAGAGCCGGGCCAGGCCGATCAGGGAGTGCGCCTCGGCGCCGAGGACGTCGTCCAACAGCCGATCCTGGGCCCGCCACCCGACCGCTCCGCGAGGACGCAGGAGAATCGACAGGTTGAGCACGTCGTGCTCCTTGCGCACGACCGCCTGCAGGCCGCCGTCGCGGCTGCGGCATGCGGCGATCACGGCTGACCTGGCCGGCAGCTCGTCGGGCGGCTCGTTGGGCACGCCCGGCAGCCCGGTCGGCACATCCATTCCCCGATCGCGGCATCGCTGCCAGATTCGCATGATCTGCCTACGGGTGAGGTCGGCGGCCGGTCCGTCCGTGGCTGCGAACAGGTGCACCACTAGCTCCTGCTCGGTGATTACCGCGGCCATCCCCAGGCCCACCTCCACCCTTCGGTCGAGAGAAGCCGAGGTTACCTGAGGTGGCCGCAACCGGGGTTCCGCTGGTTATAGTTCGCGCCATGCGCGCGGCTGAAGATCTACCGAATCTGGACGAGGAAACCCGCGATGGTGCGCTCGAAGTACTGGGCGATGTCCTCGAATGGCGAACAACGTCGGCACGGTGGGCCGGCATCGCCGTCATGGTTGACGCGATGGTCGTGGCTGTCGACACCAACGACTGGGCCGCGTTGCGCGTTGCCACTGTTGATCTTGAACTGTCCAGCCCGATACGAGTCGGCACAGTGGGGGACAAGCAGCAGGATCCCCCGCCGAAACCGGTACGGGAGCAGGTCAACCGCTTGGTGCACTCCCTGGGAAAGGGGAAACCCTCCCGCTGAGCGGATGAATCGGCGGATCGTGCCCGCCGATGGACGCCGATGGACATTGACGAACTGGAACAACTCACCGCCGCCGTGTACGCGGCTGCCGACCCGTCGATGGCTGCGATGCTGCGGGCCGCAGCCGACTCGGTGTCACGTGGTACCGGTGATGCCGCGCGTCATGCCGCGGTCCGGGGCGGCGCGTATCTGGTGGTCAGCAAGCTGTCCCTGCTCCGGCCGGACCTCGAGCGGGCAATCGGGTGGCTGACGACCGCGGTGGAGGCGGGACGGACGCCGTCCCGGCTGGCGAATCTCGCGGCCGCCTTGCTCGAGCGCTGCGACCTCGACGGCACGGTGGACGACCATCGCCGTGCCGTCGCGCTGCTCCGCGACGCGCTCGCGGAGACCGACGCCTCCGCGCCCGGGAGGTCCACGCGAATGATCATCCTGTTGGGTGCGTATGTCGACGCCGTCGAGCGCGGCTTCGGCGGGGTGACCCTGGACGACGCCCTCGACCACGGCGAGGCCGTGCTCCGGGAGTTCCCCGGTGCCCAGCGTGGCGAGCCGGAGAACCTGCTGGGCGCGGCCCTCATGCTCGCCGCGCAGCGTGGCCATCCACGAACCGATACCCGGCGCATGGTCGAGTTGCTGGACCGGGCGGTAGCGTGTTTGCCGGACGGACACCCGGACCTGCCCGCTCGGCTGTCGAACCTGGGTGGTGCGCTGCTCGACCGCTACGAGATGACGGGCAGCAGGACGGATCTGGAACGGGCCGCCACGACCAGCCGGCGGGCGTACGCCCTGTTTCCGCAGCATCATCCGTCAAGGCCCTTGGCGCTGAACAACTTCATCAACGCCGTGGTCGCCTCGTACGAACGTTTCGGTGATACGGAAGAACTGGCTGCCGCGCTACCGCATGCCCGGACGCTGGCTGCGGCGTTCACCTCCGGACACCCGCTGCATCCCGTTGCGCTGGCCAACTCCGGACTGCTGTTCCGCGCGGCCGCGCGGGCGCTCAACCGGTCTGCCCTCGTCGATGAGGCCGTCTCCTGCCACGAGGCCGCCGTGGCGGCGACACCATCGGCCGCTCCCGCGCTGGCCGGTCGGCTGGCCTCGCTCGCCCTGGCGCTCGCGGATCGCTACCGGCGGGATCAGGATGTGACCGACCTGGAACGGGCCATCACGTACGGAACCCGCAGCCTGGACAGCGACGCCAGCCACGAGGTGGAACTGAGCGGGTTCGCGGCCAATGTGGGGACCTTCCTCCACAGCCGATACCTGCTCGGCGGAAGGGTGTCCGATCTCCACGGGGCTGCCGCGTTGCACAAGCGTGGCATCTCCCGGCTCCCCGCCGGCCACCACGACCGGGCCGCCGTGCTCAACAACGCCGGAATCGTCCTGCTCGACATCTACGACCGGCTGGGAGAGGAAACCGACCTTGAACTCGCCGCCACGTACCTGGCCGAGGCGGTCGCGGCCGGTGACGACACCGACCCGGAGTCGGCCGGCCGGCTGGTCAACCTCGCAGCCGTCCTACTGCGTCAGGCGGCGACGCGGCACACCGTGCGGCGGCTGGACGAAGCCGAAGCCATCGCAAGGCGGGCCCTGACCATCGTCCGGCACGACGAGACGAGGCGAACGGCGATCGCAACCCTCGTCAACATCATGCGTGAGCGTTGGCAGCACACGGACGACCGGGGCGATCTGGACCGAATGGCCGAGTTGGATGCCGCCGTCGAGCCGGGCACCCCGGCTGCTCACCTGCGTAGGGGGATCAGCCGAGGCATGGTGGGCGACCGCACATCAGAGGTGCGACACCTGCTGGCCGCGCTGGAGTCAGGGGTGGACGCCCGGCCTGCGGTGGCAATCAGCGCAGCTCAGCTGCTCGCCGACCACGGTGTGCGCCTGGTCGCGGCTGGTGATGCGGGCGGCGGCGACCTGGTCGAGCGGGCCGCAGCCGGAGCCACGGCGGCCCGGGATCGGCTCGTCGGGACCGGGGAGGGCCGCCGAGCGGATCTGTCCTGGCATCGTGACCTGACTGGCCTGGGTGCACTGTGGGCGCACGCCCGCTGGCTGCGGGGTGACATCGATGGGGCGCTGGCCGCATTCGAGGCGACCCGAGCCGTTCTGCTCACCGGACATGTCCCCGCCGCACCACCGCCGGACTCGACCTACCTGGCGATATGGTGCACGCCGGTCGGCGGCGCCGCTGTGATCGCACGACCGACCGGGCCGCCGGTCGCCGCCGGGCTCCCCGAGCTCACCCCGCACCTGGTGGAACGACTCGCCCATCGACTGTCGGTGGCCGCTCTGCTGGGACGAACGTCGTTGGACGCCGTGGTCGCCGCGGTAGCCGGGCAGATCAGCCGCACCATCACCACCGCGCTGGAGCCGGTGCTCCGGGCGGGCGAGCCCCTGGTCTGCGCCGCGGGTGGGGGACTGGCTCTGCTCCCTCTCGGCCTGGGCGAGATGTCGGGCCGGCCGTTGGTGTTCCGGCATCCGTTCACGTTGGCGCTCAACCGGCATTCCGCCGCATGGTCGCAGGCAGCGGGTCCGCTGCGTCCCCTCGACCTCGGAGATGCCGTTTCGGTTGCCGACCCGTTGCCCACCCGCCTGCCGCGACTGCCGGCCGCGCTGCGCGAGTCGGCGTTCTTCGCCTCGCCCGAGCGGCGCCGGCATGGAACCGCCGCGACGCCGGCCGCGCTGCTCGCCGCGCTGAGAGAGGCCAGCGTGGTGCATATTGCGACTCACGCCGC
Organism: Pseudonocardiaceae bacterium; assembly: GCA_036402215.1. Lineage (GTDB taxonomy): Bacteria > Actinomycetota > Actinomycetes > Mycobacteriales > Pseudonocardiaceae > DASXTS01. The sequence goes on along the minus strand of DASWTI010000019.1, from coordinate 1,834 downwards.
GGCACCGGCCAGCGATCCGCTGGCACATCACTTCGTCCTGGCAGGGGATGAGCCGCTGTTCGCCGATGCCATCCTGGACGCCGGCCCGCTGCGGACCCGGCTGGCCGTGCTGTCCGGCTGCGGCACCGGGCGTACCACGGTGACTCACGCGGACGAGGGCTTGGCCCTGGCCAGCGCCGTCCATGCCGCCGGCGTCGTCGGTGTGATGTCGTCACTCTGGTCAGTCGTCGACAGACCCACCGCGCGGTTGATGCGCCGGGTCAAGGAGGAACTGCAGGAGGGTCGTCCGCCGGTCGAGGCTCTCCGGGAGGCGCAACTCTCGACCATCGCCGATGGCGGCCGTCCGGCCGACTGGGCCGCCTTCACCATGTTGGGCAGCTGAGCCGGAGCGGCTCACCGAGCGGCGCGTGCCGCGGTCGCCGACGGCTGGTCGTGACACCGCCGCATCACTACGAACGATCCATCACGGGCGCAGGTCGCCTCGACGGTTCCATCCACGTGAACCAGCCACGAGCCGTCCTCCAACTGGTGTGGCAGCGTGCACTCCGGCGCGGCGGCCACCGGCCGATCCACGGCGGCGGCGCCGACCGCCTGGCGGACCCGGGCGCTCACCTCGGCAGCGTCGAGGGGGCCGGCCTGGGTTCCCCACCGGGCCGTCAGGTGCCGAGCGGTGGAGGGGAACACCCGCCAGGCTGCTGACGGCAGCACCCGCTGCCGGAGCGCGGTCAGCAGCGGGCCGCAGTCGAGCACGTCATCCCAGGACGCCTCCGACCTGGACCGCGGGTTCTCCTGCCGGTTCGGGACGAGGGCCCAAGTCCGCAGCTCGGCGTCCACGGCTCGGTCCGCACCACGGACGTCCACCCCCAGCCAGGTTCCGTCCAGCAACTCGACGGCGACCACGGCGACCACGGGTTCCTCCCTCACAGATCGCGGCCTCGGGGGAAGGACGCTACCGCAGATGCGGCACCCGTCGTGATCGCGTCGGGCGCCGCATCTGCCGCAGGCTCAGCTTCGAGAGCCGTTCAGCACACACCGACCGACGTCTGGTTCTCGACCAGGGACGAGTGGGTGAAGCCGACGCCCACCGGCGTGGCGATCTTGAACCAGCGGTTCGAGCCGTAGTCGGAGTAGGGCGGGTAGACCCACTGGTTATCGGTCCAGCACAGCATGGTGACGCCGGTGCCGTTCCCCAGGTAACCGTAGGAGCCACAGTTCATGTGCGCGCAGGAACGCACGTTGGCGCCGCCGGAGTTGGATCCGATCCAGCTCGGGCCATAGTTCACTGAGTTCGCCGAGGCGATTGGTGCACTTGCGATCAGCGCCATCACGCCGGCCGCCGCCGCGAGCCCGATCTTCCTGATTCTCCGCATTGTTTATCCCCTCTCGGAAACGGCCGGGAAGGCCCGCCTGTCCGAATAGATTATGTGGTGACGAGGAAAACTGTAGGGGCGGCCACGAGCCACTTGCAAGGCGCGTATTTTGACAGAACTGTCAGGTTATTGGCAGTTCTGGCCCCGGCGTCACACCCCGACATGGTGGTAGGCGGCCCACGCGCTCGGATGATCTGGGTAGCGTCTGCGCAGCTCCAGGGACATCAGCCGGACGGCGTGCGCCGGATCCGAACCGCTGCCCCTCGCGGCGTGGTAGGCGTAGAACAGCCGGGCGGCGCGCTGCGCCACGGCGTCGGGTGTCGCCCACAGGGTGCCGACCACGCCGCGGTAGCCGGCGAGCTGCAACGCCGAGGTCACATGGATGGCCTCGTCCGCCAGCTCCGCCGTGGTCAGCGTGGTCTCGCAGACCGACAGGTATGTGAGGTCGGCGTTCGCCGACCTCA
>DASWTI010000018.1:0-7012 GCA_036402215.1 Pseudonocardiaceae bacterium | reverse complement strand
ACCCGGCGGTCCCGCGGCGGCTGGGCCGGCCAGGGAGAGCAGCAGGGCCGCGGCGGTGGTCAGCGCGGCGAGGACGCGGGGCACCGGGAGCGCAGTCACCAGCACAGCACAGCGCGTCCGTCGCTTTCTCACAAGATGTCTAGACGACCAGTTGCCGAATAACTGAGCGCCGCTGGGCCAGGTGGGGGAGCTGACTCCGAGTGCTCATCTCGCTACGGCATGATGACAGGCTGCCGTGAAGTACACCCGTACGAAAAGAGATGGAACACCATGGGGATTCTCACCGACGAGCGCTGGCACGGCCGCATCTTCACCGGCGAGTGGACCGTGCCGACCGGGGGCGAGCGCGTCGTGCGCGAGGTGGCCACCGGTGACGAACTGGGACGCATCGGCCTGGCCTCCGCCGACGACGTCACCGCCGCCGCGGCCGCCGCCGCCGAGGCCCAGCGCGCCTGGGCGCGCACCCCGTTCCAGGAGCGCGCCGCCGTGCTGCGCCGCGCCGCCGCCCTCGTCGAGGAGCACGCCGACGAACTGGCCGGCTGGATCGTCCGGGAGTCCGGCAGCGTCCGGCCGAAGGCCCAGTTCGAGCTGCACTACGCGGTGCAGGACTGCCACGAGGCGGCCGCGCTGCCGTCCCGCGCCACCGGCACGATCATCCCCAGCGAGCAGCCGCGCCTCAGCATGGCCCGCCGCGTCCCGGTCGGTGTGGTCGGCGTGATCTCGCCGTTCAACGCCCCGCTCATCCTCAGCATCCGCTCCGTGGCCCCGGCGCTCGCGCTGGGCAACGCGGTGCTCCTCAAGCCGGACCCCCGCACCGCGGTCTGCGGCGGCGCCGCGCTCGCCGCGGTGTTCGAGGCGGCCGGCCTGCCGCCCGGCGTGCTGCAGGTCCTGCCCGGCGACGCCGACACCGGCCGCGCGGTGATCGCCGACCCGCACGTCCGCGTGATCTCGTTCACCGGCTCCAGCGCGGCCGGCCGGGCGATCGGCGAGCTGGCCGGCCGGCACCTCACCCGGGTGCACCTGGAGCTCGGCGGCAACTCCGCGCTCATCGTGCTGGAGGACGCCGACGTCGACGCCGCAGCGAGCGCCGGCGCCTGGGGCACGTTCTTCCACCAGGGCCAGGTGTGCATGGCCTCCGGCCGGCACCTGGTGCACGAGTCCCTGTACGACGACTACGTGGAGCGGCTGGCCGCCAAGGCCGACCAGCTGCCGGTGGGCAATCCGACGCTGGACGACGTGGTCCTCGGCCCGATCATCGACGAGCGGCAGCGGGACAAGGTGCACGGCCTGGTCACCGCGAGCGTCGAGGCCGGCGCGCGGCTGGCCGCGGGCGGCACCTACGACGGGCTGTTCTACCGGCCGACCGTGCTCGCCGACGCGGCGCCGTCGGTGCCGGCCTACGACCACGAGGTGTTCGGCCCGGTGGCCCCGGTCGCCCGCTTCTCCTCGCCCGACGAGGCCGTGAAGCTGGCCGCGGACAGCGAGTACGGGCTGTCGCTGGGCATCCTCACCACCGACGTGCTGCGCGGCCTGGAGCTCGCCGACCGCATCCCCACGGGCATCGTGCACATCAACGACCAGACGGTGAACGACGAGGCGCTCGCGCCGTTCGGCGGGATCATGGCCTCCGGCACCGGCTCCCGGTTCGGCGGCGCCGAGGCCAACATCGAGGCGTTCACCGAGACCCGCTGGGTCACCGCGCGCGCCACCATCGCCGGCTACCCCATGTGACGCAACGGAGGTGCCCGCCCGCCGGAGCGCGACGTCGCCCGGACGGGCGGGTACCTCACCCGCCGAGTGGTGGCGCGCACCTCCCGTGCTGCCCCACGATCGGCCCATGCAGGCGCCGGCCGACGACGACCGCCACCACCGTCCCGACGACCACCTGTCCCGTCCGCCGGACGAGGAGTTCCCTGACCCGTGGCCGCTCGGCCGCCTGGTGCTTCGCACGCCGCGGCTGGAGTTGCGGCCGGACGACGACGACGGCCTGCGCGAGCTCATCGCCGAGTCGCACCGCGGCGTGCACGACCCGGCCACCATGCCGTTCCTGGACCCGTGGACCGACGCCCCGCCGGAGGAGCTCGGCGTGCGCAGCCTGCGGTTCTACTGGCGGGCCAGGGCGGACCTGCGGCCCGACGACTGGCTGGTGAACTTCGTGGTGCGGCTGGACGGGGAGGTGGTGGGCACCCAGGGCCTGCGCGCCCGCGAGTTCCCGGTGCTGCGTCAGGTGTCCAGCGGCTCCTGGGTCGGGCTTCGTTTCCAGGGCAAGGGAATCGGCACCGAGATGCGGGCCGCGGTGCTGCACCTGGCCTTCGACCACCTCGGCGCCCTCGGCGCGCGGTCCTCGGCGTTCCGGGACAACCACGCCTCGATCGCGGTGTCCCGCAAGCTCGGTTACGTCGACGACGGCACCCAGGCCGCCTCGCGGCGCGGCCTGCCGGGCGTGCTGGTGCGTTCCTTCCTGACGCCGCAACGGTTCCGCGAGCACGGCCCGCCGTGGACCACCGAGGTCAGCGGCCTCGGCGAACGCTGCCGCGCGCAGCTCGGGGCCATCCGCACGGCTGATTGAGGGGGTCCCGATCTCCGTGCTAGAAGTCCTGCGGGCGTCCTGTGATCGACGGTGACGTGCCGTTCCCATCCCTTCGTGTCGAACCTCGGAAGGTGACCGACCGTGCCATCGAGAAGATCCGTGCTCCTCGGTGTACCCGCCGCCGCGGCGAGCGTCCTCGTGCTGCCCAGGCTGACCGCCCTGGCCGGTCCGGCCGCCCCCTCGGCGCTGGCCGGGGACCAGACGCCCGTCGACATCGTGACCGCCGACGTGGTGGCGCCGCCGGGGCAGCCCCGGTTGTTCGTGCACTACCCGGCGAGCGTCGACCTCGACCTGCACTACGTCAACAAGGACGGCAACGCCGGCTGCGGCATCCGGGACCACGAGGAGACCGTCGAGGCCGAGGTGCCGGGCGGTGCCGCGTGGGTGCACTACGACGGCGTGCGCTACGACCTGCTGCAGTTCCACTTCCACACGCCGTCCGAGCACACCGTGAACGGGCACACGTTCCCGCTGGAGCAGCACTTCGTGCACGCCGACGCGGCCGGCAACCTGCTGGTGCTGGGCCTGTTCCTGCGCGGTGGCGGGCTCCTCACGCCGCAGGACCGGGTGCTGCACACGCTCCCGGCCGAGTGCGGCGGGCACCTCCACCTGGCCGGCGTGAACCTGCGTGCCTCGCTGCCGATCGACCTGCACACCTACCGCTACCAGGGCTCGCTCACCACCGACCCGTTCACCACGGGCGTGCGGTGGCACGTGCTGCGCACCCCGAAGCGCGTGCGGGACCGGACGATCGCCCGCTTCCAGGGGCTGTTCCCGGACGGCAACTCCCGTGAGGTGCAGCCGCTCGGCGACCGCGTGATCACGCTGGGCCAGGGCCACCTGGTGTGACGTACGCCCGCGGGTGGTGGTCCGCCACGGGCCGCCACCCGCGGCCAGCCCGGCCGCCCCGCCGTCACGCGCGTTCCCGCCCGGCTGTCCTGCCACCGGCTATGATCGCCACGGCCGTCTCCCGGAGGACCTGGTGATCTCGCTGAGCGTCCTGGGCGTCGCGTTCGCCCTGGTGCTGCCCGTGGAGCTGCCGGACAAGACCCTCGTCGCCACCATGCTGCTGGCCACCCGGTACCGCCCCGGGCCCGTGCTGCTCGGCGTGTGCGCGGCGTTCGCCGTGCAGTGCGTGCTGGCGGTCGCGTTCGGCAGCGTGCTCACGCTGCTGCCGGAGCGCGTCGTGGCCGGCGTGGTGGCGGTGCTGTTCGCGGCCGGCGCCGCGGTGCTGCTGCGGGAGAGCTTCCGCGCCGACCCCCCGTCGTCGGACGAGGACGGGGACGCCGTGGGTGGCCGCGCGGTGCCTGCCATGCGCGCCGCCGGCATCTCGTTCGGCGTGCTCTTCGCCGCTGAGTTCGGTGACGCCTCGCAGCTCGCCACGGCGGCGCTCACCGCGCGCTACGGGGCCCCGCTCTCGGTGGGCCTGGGTGCCTGGCTGGCCCTCGCGCTCATCGCCACGGTCGCCGTCCTGGTGGGTGGCCGGCTCGGCGACCGCCTGCCCCGGCGCCTGCTGCAACGCGTCTCCGGCGTCGTGTTCCTGACGTTCGCCCTGGTGGCCGCATGGGAGGCCCTCTGACCGGTCACGGTGCGTGCCCGGACGGCAGCGGTCCGTGGGTTGCGCCAAAGGCGCCACGCTAACAGCGTATTGACAAATAGTGGGGGCCAAGTAGTCCGCACGGTCTGTCATCTTGGGGTCTTGACCGCCCCTGCGCGGTGTGTAAGTCTCCCCTAACGCGTGACATCGAAGCGCTCCCCGATTTATTCGTATTCGATTCCGTACACGCGCCGGGCCTGCCGCCCCCGACAGTGGCAGGCCGGTTGAGGCGACTCGAGAGAGGCTGCACGACGTGGTTGCCCAGGCGCCCGGAGCGAGTCGCTGTGCCCGGCCGTCGTCGCGCGGACCAGCGGAGATAATGCATCCGGATGCTCCGGTCAGCCGCGCGCGCCGCGCCGCGAGGCCGAACCGGCGGGTCTCGTCGGGTGACGCCACCGCCGTTCCTCCTCCGTTCGGACCATTCCTGTCAGGTATGGCGGGGTGGTTGACCAGGAAAATGACGCAGGGTGACACAACTGCGCACGCGCCGCGACCGGCCGCCACCCTACTAATGGCGTCAATGGCCAGACGAAGGTCGGGACTACGGACCGCGATGAAAAGTGGCCCGGGAAATACGGAATGCACGCGCAATGCCGCTGGGGAGGCCTGATGCAGGGCGCAATTGCCGCCGGGGACCCGGCCCTCACCGGAGCGGCACCCCCACCGCCCGCCGGGCCTGACGGCGAACCGGCCGAGATCGCCGCGACGGGGCCGGTCGCCGGGACCGAACCGACGCCCGCCGGGTGGGTGGACGAGGTGTTGCTGGGCGGGGCGGACGGGGACGTCTGCCTGGTGCTCGGCCGCGAGGTCACCCGGGGCGAGCTGCGTGCGCTGGTCGCCGAGCAGCAGCACCGGCTCACCGAGGCCGGCCTGACGGCCGGGGGCACGCTCGCGCTGCGGCTGCCGCCCTCGCTGGGCTACGTGGCGCTGCTCCTGGCCGGCTGGCGCGCCGGCGCGCAGGTGAGCCTGCTCGACCACCGGCTGACGCAGCATGAGGTGGACCGCGCGCTGGACCGGGTGGGCGCGCAGTTCCTGGTGCGCGCCACGGAGACCGTCGGCCACCGGCTGCGCGGGTACGCCGAGGTGACCACCGAGGTCGTGGCCCGCGAGGACGGCCGCCCGGCCGCCACCGCGCACTCCCTGGTGCAGTTCAGCTCCGGCTCCACGGGCGCCTCCAAGGTCATCGCCCGCACCGCCGCCGACCTGATCGCCGAGCTCGGCCGCTACGCGGTGCTCGACGGCTACCCGGCGCGCGGCGAGCGCGTGGTGCTGCTCGCCTCGATCGTGCACGTCCTCGGCCTGGTCGGCGGCCTGCTGCACGCGCTGCACGCCGGCGTGGTGCTGCACTTCCCGGAGCGGCTGACCGCCGACGGCATCCTGGGCGCGGTCGCCGGGCGCCCGGAGCCGGCCACCGTGCTGGGCGTGCCGTTCCACGCGGAGCTGCTGCTCGGCGCGGCCGACGACACCCCCACGCCGGCCGCGCTGCGCCGCATGGTGGTCGCCGGGGAACTGGTCCGCCCCGCCGTGCCGCCGCGCTTCACGGCCCGCTTCGGCGTGCCGCTCGGCACCATGTACGGGATGACCGAGTACGGGGTCATCGCCACCGACCTGGACGGCACCGCGTGGCCGTCCGTGGTGCCCACCGCCGGCACCCGGGTGCGCGCCGACCGCGGCGAGCTGCTGCTGGGGATGGCCGCCTCGCCGTACCTCGGGCTCAGCGACCCCACCCGGTTCGCCGACGGCTGGCTGCGCACCCGCGACGCGGCGACCGTCGGCCCGGACGGCACCGTCACCATCCTCGGACGCCTCGACTCCCAGGTGTCGATCGGCGGCCTCAAGGTCGACCTCACCGAGGTCGAGCAGGCGCTCGCCGGGATGCCGGAGGTCGCCGAGGTCGTGGTGCTGCACGACGGCGACATCGAGGCCTACCTCGCGCTCGCCGACGGCGGCACCGCGGACGCCGTGCGGGCCGCCCTGGCCCGCGAGCTGGCGCCGTTCAAGCGCCCGCGCCGGATGCACGTCGTCCCCCAGCTGCCGCGCACCGCCACCGGCAAGATCGTCCGCGATCCGGCCGCGCTGCGCCCCCTTGCCCGTACCGCCGACCCCCGAGAGGACACCCGATGAGAGACGAGCTGCGCGAGTTCACGGTGGAGGCGCTGCGCGCCATGAACTACGACGTGAGCGGCGTGACGGGGGACACCGACCTGGGGCCGGCCGGCCTGGACCTGGAGTCGCTGGCCCTGGCCGACCTCGCGGTCCAGCTGGAGGACAAGTACGGCATCCGCTTCGGCGAGGACGACATGGAGTCGCTCGCGCTGATGACCCTGGACGAGTTCACCGCGACGCTCGCCGAGCGGATCAGCGCCGAGCGCGGCGGCGACGCCGTCCGCGAGGCGGCGGACACCGCGGTATGACCGCCGGTCCGGCGCCGTCCGCGACGCTGGAGCGGGCCGACGTGCTCGCCATGCTCGCCGGGTACGGCGATCGCGGCGCGGGCCAGGTGGGCGAGGAACTGGGCTCGCTGGAGGTCACCTGGCTGGTGGCGCAGGTGGAGCAGCGGCACGGCCTGGTGCTCGACCTGAGCGACGACGAGTTCGCCGAGATGACCACGGTGACCGACGCGGTGCGGGTGCTGCGCGGCGCGCTCGCCGGGGCGGGACCGGCCACCGGTGGCTGAGCCGGCACGGGTCGTGCTCACCGGCCTGTCGGTGCTGAGCGCGTTCGGCCGCGGCCGCGACGTGCTGCTGCGCCGCGCCCTGGCCGGGGAGCCCGGGTTCGTGCCGGTCACCCGCTTCGACACCGCGCGCCGCCGCACCGGCGCGGCC
>DASWTI010000017.1:0-3510 GCA_036402215.1 Pseudonocardiaceae bacterium | reverse complement strand
AAGGTGTCCGCCGCCGGGCTGGCCGAGCCGCCGGGCCGGCAGCGCGCGCACACCGCTCCCCCGGCCGGCACGTTGAACGCGCCGTGCGGCCCGGGGGCGTTGCACCGGGCGCACTCCCGGATCGCGGGGGCCCAGCCGGCGTGCGCCATGGCGCGCAGCAGGAAGGCGTCGAGCACCAGCCCGGAGTCGCGGTCCCGGGCGGACAGCGCGCGCAGCGCGCCGACCACCATGAGGTACAGCCGCAGGGCCGGCTCCCCCTCCTCGGGGGTCAGCCGGTCGGCGGTCTCCAGCACGGCGCACGCCGCGGTGTAGCGGGTGTAGTCGTCCACCAGGCCGATGCCGAACGCGTCGACGGTCTGCACCTGGGTCACGATGTCCAGGCTGCGGCCCGCGTAGAACTGGGCGTCCACGTGCCCGAACGGCTCCAGCCGGGCGCCGAAGCGCGAGGTGGTGCGGCGCACGCCCTTGGCGACGGCGCGCACCTTCCCGTGGCGCCGGGTGAGCAGGGTGACGATCCGGTCGGCCTCACCGAGCTTGTGCACCCGCAGCACCACGCCGGTGTCGCGGTAGAGGCTCACCGGTACATCGTGGCATCCCTATACCCGCAGGTGGGTGAACGGCTCCACGGGGATGTTGCGCACGACCCACCAGGCCACGGTGATCACCAGCGCGATCATCGGCGCCCAGCGGCGGTGCTGCCAGGACTCGACGCGCCGCCCGCGCCAGCGGCCGCGGGTCCAGGTGACCCAGGCCCAGGCCAGCAGCGGCAGCGTGACCAGCGCGACGGCGTTGAAGCGCAGCGCCGCGCCGAGGTCGGCGTGCAACAGGCTGTAGATCATCCGCAGCGAGCCGCAGCCCGGGCAGTCGATGCCGAGCAGCAGCTTGGTGGGACACACCGGCAGCGGGCCGCCGGGGGTGGTGGGGTCGCCCCACCAGATGACCGCGCAGCTCAGCGCCGCGCCCGCGGCCACCGCGGCCGGGGCCCACAGGGCGCGCACGCCGGTGACCGGCGCGGTCCTCGTGGCCGGGGCGGTGGTCAGCACGCCGACCACCGTACGCCGCTCACCGCGAGCCCTCGTCGAAGACACCGGCCAGGCCGAGGGCGACGACCGCCCCGTACAGCACCACGACCACCGCCGCGGAGGCGATCGACCAGTTGCGCGCGCGGTCGCTCTGCCGCCGGGCCTCGGCGTAATCGCCGAGCAGCCAGGCGCGTTCCACCTTGGTGGCGGCGATGATCGCCACGATCGACAGCGGCCAGCAGCAGAGCACGGTGGTGGCGATCGCCCAGGCCAGGTTGCTGGGCGGCTGCGGAGGCCGGGGGTACGGCTGGCCGTACCCGCCGGCCCCGTACCCGCCGTAGCCGTACGGGCCGTACTGCTCGTACGGGATGGGGTCGGGGTAGTGGGACACCGGTCAGCCGGTCTCCACGTTCGCCGCGAGCAGCGCGAAGAACACGACGTAGACGATCACGATGATGACGGTGGCGACGACCGAGACGATCGCGCTCCACATGGCCCACTTCTTGGCGTCGTCCGCGGACTTGCGGGCCTGGTCGTACTGGCCCTGCGCCCACAGCGAGTTGACCTGGGTGGACTTGATGATCGACACGATGCCCAGCGGCAGGCAGCACAGCACCGTGGACAGGATGGCCCAGACCAGGTGGTTCTCGGGGGGCGGGCCGGGCGCCATGCCGTAGCCGCCGTAGCCGGACGCCCCGTACGCCGGGGCCGGTCCGTAGCCGGGCTGCTGCGGGTACTGGCCGTACGGCTGCCCGTAGGGCTGGCCGCCGTACTGGCCCTGGTTCTTGGGGTCGTACGACTCCCCGTGCGGAGGTGTCACTGGCTCTCCCGATCAGGTGGTGGACGGCACGTGGGCCGGGACGGCTGGGGCGCCGTCCCGGCCCACGGGCGCAGGTGTGCTCAGCTACCGGCGCCGACGCCGATCACGACGATCAGGATCACGTACAGCACGATGACCACGACGCCGGCGATGGCCGCCCACATCGAGAACTTCTTGGCGTCATCGGCGGCCTTGCGGGCCGCGTCGAACTGGCCCTGCGCCCAGAGGCCGCTGACCTGGGTCGACTTGATGATGGCCACCACGCCGAGCGGCAGGCAGCAGAAGACGGTGCTGAGGATCGCCCAGACCAGGTTGTTGTCCGGCGGGGGGCCGGGGGCGGGCTGGCCGTACTGGGGAGCAGTCACTTCGGTGGTTCTCCTTGCCCTGTGGAGGGATTGGGGCGCACTCCGGTCCCTCGGTCACGCCCCGTCACGAACGGCCGAAACCGTACCGGCAGATGGGCCAATCGGACCCACGAATCGCCCAATACGTGATCCTGCCGGTATTCAGAACCCCAGCCGGCGGAGCTGACGGGGGTCGCGCTGCCAGTCCTTGGCGACCTTCACGTGAAGATCGAGATAAACCTTGGTGCCGAGCAGCCGCTCGATCTGGCCCCGCGCGCGGGTGCCGACGGCGCGCAGCCGGTCGCCACCTCGGCCGATGACGATGGCCTTCTGGCTGGGCCGCTCCACGTAGACGTTGGCGTGCACGTCCACCAGGTCGTCCCGGCCCTCGCGCGGGATCATCTCCTCGACCACCACCGCCAGCGAGTGCGGCAGCTCGTCACGCACGCCTTCGAGGGCCGCCTCGCGGATCAGCTCCGCCACCAGGGTGAGCTCCGGCTCGTCCGTCAATGCTCCGTCCGGGTAGAGCGGCGGTCCCTCGGGCAGCCGGGCGAGCAGCAGCTCCGCCACCAGCTCCACCTGGAAGCCGTCGACCGCGCTGACCGGCACCAGCTCGGCGAACTCGGTGCCACCGGCGATGCCCAGCTCGCCGAGCGCCACGAGCTGCGCCGCGACCCGCTCCGGGGGCACCGTGTCGGTCTTGGTGACCACGCCGAACACCGGGGTGTTCTTCGCCAGGCGGGCCAGCTCACCGGCGATGTAGCGGTCCCCCGCGCCGATGTCCTCGCCGGCCGGCACGCAGAAGCCGATGACGTCCACCTCGGCCAGCGTGTCGCGCACCAGGTCGTTGAGCCGCTGGCCGAGCAGGGTCCGCGGCCGGTGCAGCCCCGGGGTGTCGACGATCACCAGCTGGCCGTCCTCGCGGTGCACCACCCCCCGGATCGCGTGCCGCGTGGTCTGCGGGCGGCTGGAGGTGATGGCGACCTTGGTCCCCACCAACGCGTTGGTCAGCGTCGACTTGCCCGCGTTGGGCCGGCCCACGAAGCAGGCGAACCCGGAACGAAACACCATGGCCGGCATCCTCCCGCACCCCGTCCGCGCACGTCCGGGCGGTGCACCCGGGCCGAGGTCACGCAACGGGTCACGCAACGGGGTCACGGCGAGGCGGGGAGTGGGCGGGGCCGGCCGAGCGGTGGCGGCGGCCCCGGCGGCCGTAGTGGCACCGTCCCGGCGGGCCGCGATGGCGCGGAACGAGGCGGGACGGGACGGGGCGGCGTCAGGTGAGGGTGGCGCGGACCGTGCCGGTGGCGTCGGCCAGCAGCAG
>DASWTI010000016.1:0-12505 GCA_036402215.1 Pseudonocardiaceae bacterium | reverse complement strand
GGGCCCGGTGACCGAAACCGGCGGCCCGGATCGCCTCGCTGACCGACAGGTACGCATCGGGCAGGTCGACGTACTTGCCGACCAGGGCGACGGTGACGGTGTGCCGGGGCTGGTGCACCCGGTCCAGCAGGTCGTCCCAGCTGGCCCAGTCCACGTCCCGGAAGGAGAGGCCCAGGCGGCGCACCACGTACGCGTCCAGACCCTCCCGGTGCAGCACCTTCGGGATGTCGTAGATGCTCGGCGCGTCCGGGGCGGCGGTGACCGCCTCCCGGTCCACGTCGCAGTAGAGCGAGAGCTTCTCCTTGACCTTGTCCGGAATGTCCCGGTCGCAGCGGAGCACCAGGGCGTCCGGCTGGATACCGATGCTGCGCAGCTGCGCCACCGAGTGCTGGGTCGGTTTGGTCTTCAGCTCGCCCGACGGCGCCAGGTACGGCACCAGCGAGACGTGCAGGAAGAAGCAGTTGTCGCGGCCGGTGTCGTGCCGCACCTGGCGGCAGGCCTCCAGGAACGGCAGCGACTCGATGTCACCCACGGTGCCGCCGACCTCGGTGATGACCACGTCGGGAGCGCGGCCGTGCTGGTCGGGGTCGGCCATCGCGCGGATGCGCGCCTTGATCTCGTCGGTGATGTGCGGGATGACCTGCACGGTGTCGCCCAGGTACTCGCCGCGGCGCTCCTTGGCGATCACCTCGGAGTAGATCTGGCCGGTCGTGACGTTCGCGATGCCCGACAGGTCACGATCCAGGAACCGCTCGTAGTGGCCGATGTCCAGGTCGGTCTCCGCGCCGTCCTCGGTGACGAACACCTCGCCGTGCTGGAAGGGGTTCATGGTGCCGGGGTCGACGTTGAGATAGGGGTCGAGCTTCTGCATGGTGACCCGCAGTCCGCGGGCGGTCAGCAACTGGCCGAGGGACGACGCGGTCAGGCCCTTGCCGAGGGAGGAGGCGACGCCGCCGGTGACGAAGACGTGCTTGGTGGTCCTGGTCTGCACGGAGCCTCACCGTAACACCCGCGGCCGGACCTCGATCGCCGACTCGCCTCTCCCGCGGCCGACGGCGATGTCCCGCGTTGTGACCGAAAGGCGCCTTCAGCCGTCCGGGCGCCGTCAGCCGGCGGCGGCGCCCGGGGCGACGGACTCGGCGTTCGCGGCGGTGCCGTAGCGGCCGGCGGCGCCCTCCAGCTGCTCGCCGAGCGCCAGCACGGTGGCGATCCGCCCGGCCGCCGTCTCGGTGCCGTCCACCGTGGACAGGATCGAGGTCACCGCGGTGTCCGCCCTGGCCACGCCCACCGGCCCGGTGCCACTCGCCGACGCGCTGCGCCCGACGAGCACGGTGCCGGCGCCGGAGCGGTCGAGCTGCGCGGCGAAGCGCGCCACCATCGCGGCCCGGTCCCCCGCCCCGTCGCCGCTCGCCGCGCCACCGGTCAGCACGATCGCGAGCTGCGCCGGCCGCAGGTCCGCGCCGACCCGCAGGAACCCGCCGTCAGCCAGGCCGCCCAGGGCCGCCGCGCTCTCCTCGGCGGAGGCCTGCGGCTTGTTGTCCGCCGGGTCGAGCAGCAGCAGCGCGCCGAGCAGCCCTCCGGCCAGGGTGCCCGGGTCGCCGTCCGTGGGGAGCTGCACGCCGGCCGGCAGCCGGGTCACCAGCTCACGGAGCTGGTCGGCGCGCGCCGAGGCGGTGAACGCGTCGGTGAGCTGCACCTCGCCGACCACGCCGGCGCCGGACGCGGCGACCAGGGCGGCGATCGCGTCGCGGTCCGCCGGGTCGGCGTCCGCCGTGCTCACGATGGCCACGGTGCGCCGGTCCAGCCGGCCGCGCACCGCGAGCGGCCCGGCCGCCGCGGCGAACCGCTCCGCCGCGGTGAGCCGGCGCTCCTGCTCCGCGGTGCGTCCGCGCAGGTCGTCCACCTGGGCGGTGAGCGAGTCGTTGTCGTCGTTGAGCCCGGACAGCAGCCGGTCGCTCACCGTGGTGGAGCCGAGGACGACCCCCAGCGCGATGGCCAGGAACACCGCGGCGACGGACACGATGTGGTAGCGCAGCGAGATCACGGAGGAACCCCTCAGAACAGGTTGCGGACCCAGGCGACGAGGTCGTTCCACAGGTCGCCCGCGAGGTCGAGGTAGTTGCCGCCGACGCCGGAGAAGGCCAGCGCGACGACCACGGCGACGAGCGCGGCCACCAGCAGCAGCGCGACCGCGCCGGCCGACACCCGGTGGCGGTGCAGCGCGGCCACCGCCTTGCCGTCGACGAGGGTGCCGCCCAGCTTGAGCCGGGTCAGGAAGGTCGACGGGTTGGAACCGGAGCGGCCACGGTCCAGGAACTCGGTGAGTCCGGCCCGCGCGCCGACCGCGATCACCAGGGCGGCGCCGTGTTCGTGGGCCAGCAGCAGCGCCAGGTCCTCGGCGTTCGCCGACGCCGGGAACGCCACCGCACCGATCCCCAGGTCCTGGATGCGCTCCAGGCCAGGGGCGTGCCCGTCGGCGTCGGCCGGCACCACGAACTGTGCGCCGCACTTGAGCGTCGCCTCGTCCATGCCGCGCGGGTCACCCACCACGAGACTCGGCCGATGGCCCGCCTTGAGCAACGCCTGCGCGCCGCCGTCCACCCCGACGAGCACCGGGCGGTGGTCACGGATGTACGCCTTGAGCGCGGCCAGGTCCTCGGTGTGCTCCGGGCCGGCGGCCACCACCAGGACGTGCATCCCCTCCATCACCACGCGCACCCGCGGCACGCCGACGCCGTCCAGGATCAGGGTGCGCTCGGTGCGCAGGAACTCGATGGTGTTGGCGGAGAACGCCTCCAGCTGCGCGGCCATGCCGGAACGCGCCTGGATCATCTGGTCGGCCACCGACTCCGGGGTCTGCTCGGTGCCCCGCGCGAGCTCCTTCTCGCCGGAGTAGAGGACGCCCTCGTGCAGCCGCAGCTTGCTGCCGTCCCGCACGACCCGCAGCAGCTCCCCGCCGACGCCGTCCACCACGGTGATGCCGGCCGCGATCAGGATCTCCGGGCCGAGGTTGGGGAACCGGCCGGAGATGGACGGCGCCGCGTTGACCACGGCCGCCGCCTGGGCCGCGACGATCGCCTCGGCGGTCTGCCGGTCGAGGTCGATGGCGTTGAGCACGGCGATGTCCCCGGGGCGCAGCTTGCGCAGCACCACGTCGGCCCGCCGGTCCGCCCTGGCCACGCCGCTCACCCCGGGAAGCTGAACGGTGTTCCGCGACAGCAGCCCGGGAAGCTTCATGCGACCGATCGTGACCCACCGGTCGGCCGCACCCCCGGAGGCGCGCCGCACCGTTTTCGCAGGTCGCGCGATCGAACGACCCCGGCCCACGTCCCGGTGAGCCTGCTCCGGCCCGCCGCCGACGCGCGGTGACCCCACACCCCCCGAGCTGGCGAAACCGCAAAACCCTTACGGGAGAACGGTTTCCGGTCAGCCGGTGCCGCGGTCGGCGGCCGCGGTGGCGAGGAGCTCCTCGGCGTGCGCCCGCCCGGTCTCCGTCTCCTCCAGGCCGGCGAGCATTCGCGCCAGCTCCACCACCCGCTGCGAGTCGTCCAGCGCCCGTACCCCGCTGCGGGTCACGCCGCGCCCGGTAGCCGCCTTGTCCACCACCAGGTGCCGGTCCGCGTACGCCGCCACCTGCGGCAGGTGCGTCACCACGATCACCTGGTGCGAGCGCGCCAGCCGCGCCAGCCGCCGCCCCACCTCGACCGCGGCGCGCCCGCCGACCCCGGCGTCCACCTCGTCGAACACCAGCGTGGGCACCGGATCGGCGTGCGCCAGCACCACCTCCAGCGCCAGCATCACGCGGGACAGCTCACCGCCGGACGCACCCTTGTGCACGGGCAGCGCGGGCGCCCCGGAGTGCGCCACCAGCCGCAGCTCCACGTCGTCCACGCCGTCCGGCCCGGCGACCTGCCCGCGCAGCGCGTGCGGCTCCGCCGGACCCGCCGTCCGCTGCGTCACCGCCACGTGGATCGACGCCTGCGGCATGGCCAATCCGGCGAGCTCCGCGGTGACCGCCCGGCCCAGCCGCGCGGCCGCCTTCTCCCGGGCGGTGGTGAGCGCCGCCGCGTGCCCGGCCAGCTCGGTCCCCAGTTCCTCGCGGCGCGCGGCCAGCGCGGCCAGCGTCTCCTCCGAGGTGTCCAGCCCGGCGAGCCGCCGGTTCGCCTGCTCCGCCCAGGCCAGCACGCCGTCCACGTCCGCCGCGTACTTGCGGGTCAGGTGCTTCAGCTCGGCCTGGCGGGCGAGCACCGTGTCCAGCCGCGCCGGGTCGGCGTCCAGGTGCTCCAGGTACGAGGCGAGCTCCTGGCCCACGTCGGCCAGCACGGTCGCCGCCTCGGCGAGCCGCGGCTCCAGCTCCCGCAGCGCCGGGTCCTCCGCGGCCAGCAGCCGCCGCCGCGCCTCCGCCACCAGGCCGAGCGCACCCGGGGTGTCCGGGTCGCCGTCGGTGGCGCCGGTGACCGCGGCCTGCGCCGTCGCCGCCGACTCCCGCAGCTGGTCGGTGTCCGCGAGCCGCCGCGCCTCGTCGTGCAGCTCGACGTCCTCCGCGGGCCGCGGCGCCACCGCCTCGATCTCGGCCAGCCCGTGCCGCAGCAGGTCGGCCTCCCGGGCCAGCTCCCGCGCCCGGTCCCGCCGTTCCACCAGCTCCGCGCCGACCCGCAGCCACTCGGCGCGCACCGCGCGGTAGCGCTCCAGCGGCCGGGCCACCGCGTCCCCGGCGAACCGGTCCAGCACCGCGCGCTGCTCCGAGGGCCGCAGCAGCCGCAGCGCCTCGTTCTGCCCGTGCACCGCGATGAGCGCGTCGGTCAGCTCGGACAGCACCCCCACCGGCACCGAACGTCCGCCGAGGTGCGCCCGCGACCGCCCGTCGGCGCCGACCGTGCGTACCGCGATCAGGCTGCCGTCGTCGTCCAGGTCCGCGCCGGCGTCGTGGGCCAGCGCCGCCGCCGCGCTGTCCGCGCCGGTCTCGAAGCGGCCCTCCACGACGGCCCGGTCCGCGCCGGTGCGGACCCGCGACGACTCGGCCCGCCCGCCACCCAGCAGGTGCAGCCCGGTCACCACCATGGTCTTGCCGGCGCCCGTCTCCCCGGTCACCACGGTGAGCCCGGGGTGCAGTTCGAGGGTGGCGTCGTCGATCACACCGAGGCCCTGGATGCGCATCTCGGCCAGCACGGTGCCGACGCTATCGCGCGCCCCGCCATCCCTGCACCGGCAGCGAGAACTTTCGCACCAGGCGGTCGGTGAACGGATGCGGCGCCAGCCGCACCAGGCGCACCGGGTCGGCGCCGGAGCGGACCTCGACGCGCGCCCCCGGCGGCAGCGCGATCGTGCGCCGGCCGTCGCAGCACAGCACCGGTGGGTGCCCGTCGTCGGCCACCTCGATGGCCACCACGCAGTCCGGCGAGACCACGAGCGGCCGCGCGAACAGCGCGTGCGCGTTGCTCGGCACCACCAGCAGCGCCCGCACCTCCGGCCAGACCACCGGCCCGCCCGCGGAGAACGCGTACGCCGTCGACCCGGTGGGCGTCGCGCACAGCACGCCGTCGCAGCCGAACGCCGACACCGGGCGGCCGTCGACCTCCAGCACCACCTCGAGGATCTTCTCCCGCGTGGTCTTCTCCACGCTGGCCTCGTTGAGCGCCCAGGTGCGCGCCAGCTCGACGCCGTCGTGGCTGGCCACCACGTCGATCGTCATGCGCTCGTCCACCCGGTACGCCCCGCGCGCCACCGCCCGCACCGCGTCGTCCAGCTCGTGCTGGTCGATCTCGGCGAGGAAGCCGACGCGGCCCAGGTTCACCCCGAGCACGGGCACCCCCGCCGGCCGGGCCAGCTCCGCCGCGCGCAGCAGCGTGCCGTCGCCACCGAGCACGATCGCGAGCTCCACGCCGTCCACCGCGTGCTCGTCGGCCGCCGTGGTCTCGATGCCGCGCGCGCCGTTGGTCAGCTCCAGGTCCGGCGCCTCGTCGGTGAGGATGCGCGGACGCAGCCCGGCCTCCAGCAGCGTCCCCGCCACGTGCTCCGCCGTGCGCAGGTTCTCCGCGCGTCCGGTGTGCACGACCAGCAGCACCGTTCTCACGCCGGCCCCTCCTCGACCGCCCGCAGCACCATGGCCCGCACCCGCTCGTCCTCGTCGTCAGGGGCGGCGGCCGGGGCGCCGGCGCGCAGCCACACGAAGAACTCCACGTTGCCGGACGGCCCGGGCAGCGGGCTTGCCACCACGCCGCGCAGCCCCAGGCCGAGGTCCCGCGCCACCGCCACCACATCGAGCACCGCGTCCGCGCGGGCCGCGCGGTCCCGCACCACGCCGCCCTGGCCGAGGCGGGCGCGGCCGACCTCGAACTGCGGCTTCACCATGGGGACGAGGTCCGCGCCCGCGTTCGCCGCGCAGGCCACCAGCGCCGGCAGCACCAGGCGCAGCGAGATGAACGACAGGTCGGCCACCACCAGGTCCACCGGCCCGCCGATGTCCGCCGGGGTGAGCGTCCGCACGTTGGTGCGGTCGTGCACGGTGACCCGCTCGTCCGTGCGCAGCTTCCAGGCGAGCTGGCCGTAGCCGACGTCGACCGCCACCACGTGCGCCGCACCCCGGCTGAGCAGCACGTCGGTGAAACCCCCCGTCGACGCCCCCGCGTCCAGGCAGCGCCGCCCCGCCACGGTGAGCCCACCGGGGCCACCGCCGAAGGCGTCGAGCGCGCCGAGCAGCTTGTGCGCGCCACGCGAGGCCCACTCGGGTTCGTCGGACTCGGTGACCACCACGGGGGCGTCGGTGCTGACACCGGTGGCGGGCTTGCGGGCCACCGTGCCCGCCACGCTCACCCGGCCGTCGGCGATCAGCGTGCCGGCGTGCTCCCGCGAGCGCGCCAGGCCACGCCGGACCAGCTCGGCGTCCAGCCGAGCCAGGCGCGGCACCGCTCAGGCCCCGTCGATCGCCGACAGCGCGTCCGCCAGCGCCTTGTGCACCACGTCGAAGCGCGCCACGTGCTCCGCGACCGGCAGGCCGTCCAGGCCCTCGGTCCGGGCCACCGCCTCCGCCACGGCCGCCGTCACGGTCTCCGTCGCCGCGACCACCACCGCCGGGGCCCGCATCGCCAGCCGCACCGGCGACGGCGCGCTCCCATCCCAGTCAGACACCGTTCCACTGTCGCACAGTCCCCCGACCCGGTCACACGAGACGCAACGCCCCCGTCTGCGGCCCCACCGCGCCCTCACCGCGCCCCGGCCGCGGCCCGACCGCGCCGTCCGCTGGGCCACCGGCACAGCACACCGCCCGCGGGCCGCCACCCCTCTCGGCCGCCTCACCTCGGGAGACCTGGCCGGAGGCACGGTCAGCTCAGGCCGAGCGCCGCCAGGGCCGCGGTCGACGGCGCGTCGGCGCCGCGGAGCTCACGGCCGCGCTCGGCCATCGGCGACACCACCCACAGCGCCGCGCACAGCGCCCGCAGCGCCGCCACCGGGTCCGGCTCGGCGTCCCCGCGGTGGTGCAGCACCGCGGTGTCGCGGCTCAGCTCGACCGTCCAGGCCGGGTGCGGGCCGACGAGCGAGAACTGCTCCGGCTCGTGCAGCGCCGCGAGGTCCGCCGCCACGAACCGCGGCCGCACCCCGGCCGGCGTCGCCAGCAGGTCCCGCGGCGTCGATGCCCCGGTGAGCACGAACAGCGCGTCCATCCCGGCGGCCGCCGCCCCCGCGATGTCGGTGTCCAGCCGGTCGCCCACCACCAGCGGCCGGCCGAGCCCGAGCCGCTCCGCCGCCTGGTCGAGCAACCGCCGCCCCGGCTTGCCCGCCACCAGCGGCTCGGCCGAGGTCGCCGCGCGCAGCGCCGCCACCATCGAGCCGTTGCCCGGCAGCTGCCCCCGCTCGGTCGGCAGCGTCGGGTCCACGTTGCACGCCACCCAGACGGCACCCGCGCGGATCGCCAGGCACGCCTCGGCCAGGATCGGCCAGCCGGTGTCGGGCGAGTGGCCCTGGACCACGGCCCCCGGCTGTGCCGCCGCCGACCGCACCGGCTTGAGCCCCACGCCGCGCACCTCGTCCGCGAGCGCCTCGGTCCCCACCACCAGCACGTCGGTCCCGGCCGGGACCCGCTCCGCCAGCAGCGCCGCCCCGGCCTGTGCGCTCGTCACCACGCACTCCGCGCCGGCGTCGAACCCCAGTTCCACCAGCTGCGCCGCCACCTCCGCCGGGCCCCGGGAGGCATTGTTGGTCACGTAGGCCACGGACACCCCCGCCGCCCGCGCCGCCGCCACGCTCGCCACCGCCCCCGGCACCGCCTCGCTGCCCCGGTACACCGTCCCGTCCAGGTCCAGCAGCACGCCGTCGTACCCGCTCAGCAACGCCACCCCGTCACCACCCATCTCCCCCGCCGCCGCGCCCTCCCCACGCCTCACGCTACCCACGCCCCACCTTCCCCACCGCCACCACAACCCCAAAGCGCGACGACCACGCTCACTCTTCCCACCACAGCCACCCACCGATTATCGGGATCACCGATCGCGGAGGTCACCTGGATCACCTGGATCGCCCCCGCCGCGGCCACCTGCCGGCACAGCCACCAACGTCACCGCCGCCGTTTGCTGCCACCATCGCCGTTGGCCATCGCCGTTGGCCACAACCGTTGCCGTTGCCGTTGCCGTTGCCCGGAAACGACAAAGCCGGCCCGGCCGGGCATCACGCCCCACCGAACCGGCTTCACCATCACTCACCGACGGCGATCACTCCCCGACGCCACGACCCGGATCGCTCACCGGCACCGCAACCCGCTGCCGGGCCCCAATCCACACCGCCTCAGCCACGCTCCTCCGTACCACCGACCGCCGGCTCAGCCGCATCCGCCCGAGCCGCCTCGGCATCAGCCGCCCCATCAGCAGCCACGTCCGTCTCCGCCACGTGGTCCTCGGCGTCGGCGCCCTCGTCCACGGGGGCGTCACCACCCTCCTGATGCGCGACGAGACCCGAAGCCTCGGCGGCCTCGTCCACGTCGTCCACGTCGTCCACGTCGTCGCCGGCGAGGCCGTCGTCGCTGGCGTCGGCGTCGGGCGTGCCATCGTCCGGAACCTCGGCCGGCTGCTCCTGGCCTGCCATCGCGGCGCGGTCGGCGGCGTCGGTCTCGCCGTCCTCATCGGCGTCGGCGGCCGCGATGAACCAGCGAGCCGCTTCGTCCGTGCGACCGGCCGCCAGCAGGTTGTCCGCGTAGGCGTAGAAGAGCCGCACGCTCCACGGGTCCCGCCGCGTCGGCTCGAGGTCGGGCCCCTGCAACGCGAGCACCGCGGCCTCGATCTGGCCCATGTCACGCCGGGCGCCGGCCGCCACGATGCGCAGCTCGACGGCCTCCTCGGGGGTGAGCTGCCGGGCCTCCGGGGAACGCGCCAGGTCCACGGCCCGCTCCGGCCGTCCGAGCGCACGCTCGCAGTCGGCCAGGATGGCCAGCAGCCCCGGTCCACCGCCGAGCCGCCGCGCGGTCCGCAGCTCCGAGATGGCCTCGGACCACTCCTGCGCCTGGTACGCCACCACGCCGGCCGTCTCCCGCACCACCGCGACCCGCGCCGCGCGGCTCCGGGCGTACCGGGCGTGCTCCAGTGCCCGCGCCGGATCCTCGTCGATCAGCATGCCGGCCGCCACCAGGTGCTTCGAGATGATCTCCGCGAGCTTCGCCGGTAGCGCGTTCAGCTCCCGCTGCACCTCGCGGTCCAGGTCACCGGGGTCCACGTCCTCAGGCAGCTCCGGCGCCATCGGCCGCCGCGGGTCGAGCTCCTGCTCCTCCCGCGCGCCACGCTCACCGTCCCGCCACTCCGGCCGGCCGCGCTCCGGGTCGTCACGACCGCCGCGCTCACGATCCGGCCGCCCGCCACGATCCCCGCCACCGAAGCGGTCATCACGCCGAGCGGCACCCGGGCGCCCGAACCCACCGCCCCCGTCGCGCGGGCCACCCATACGCCCGAACCCGCCCTCGCCGTCACGCCGCTCCCCGGAATGCCCGCCAGGACGACCGCCCCCGGACTCCTCCCGCCGCGGCCGGTCATCACGCCGCCCCTGATACCCGTCATCACGCCGGGGCCCCCGAGCGTCCCGCCGGTCCGTCCCGCCGGCCCCACGGGGACCACGGTCGAACCCGCCATCCCGCGGCCCACTCCGCTCCTGCCGCCGATCCCCGCCCTGCGGCCGATCCCCCGAGGAACGCCCCGAGGCGCCACCGCCGTACCCGCCGGAGGAGCCGCCGCCGTACCCACCGCCGGACGAGCGCTCGCCAGGCCGCCCACCGGAGGACCCACGGTTACCGCCGGTGTACCCGCCCGAGGAGCCGCGCTCACGGTCGGAACGCCCGCCGTACCCCCCGCGATCGCCATCGGGCCGTCCGCCGTACGACCCCCGCTCGCTCCCAGGACGGCCACCCGAGGAATCCCGCCCACCGGCGGCACGTCCCCCGTAGGAGCCCCCGTCACCGCCGGGCCGCCCGCCGTACCCACCACGGTCACCGGCAGAACGTCCTCCGTAGGACCCGCGGTCGTCCGTGGGACGCCCGGAACGATCACCGCGGTCCGTGCCGCCCTGGCGGCGGTCGCCGGTGTCACGCCGCGGCCGGTCGTCGTCCCGCCGCGGGCGCCGATCGGCGTCATCCCGCGCCGGCGAAGTCGCCCAGCCACCCGGATCCGGGCGCAACGCACCACCCGACGAACCGGTGGACGACCTGGACGAGGAACCACCGGACCAGCTGCCGCCCGAACCACGCCCACCACCGGAACCACTCCCAGGCCGATCACGCCGATCGTCCCGGGAGCCGCCCTCGCGGTATCCGCCGCCACGGTCGTCCCGCCGAGCGCCACGGTCGTCCCGCCGAGGGGCATCACGCCGGTCCTCGCCGTAAGGACGCGCCGGCCGGCCACCACGGTCGTCCCGTGAACGCCCACCGAAGCCGCCCGAGCTCCCCGAGCGGGGGCCGTCCTCACGCCGCGGCCCGCCCGAGCGATCGCCGGAACGGTCCGCACGGCCATCGCCCCCGCGCGCCTGCCCAGGGAAGGAGTCGCCGGAACGGCCCTGACCGCCACGGGAGGCGCTGGACGTCGGATCAGAAGTGCGCTGGTCCCGCCGGGGCCGAGCCTCGCGGTCGGAACGGGCAGATGGGTCAGGTCGGCCGTCACGGCCGGCGCGGGCATCACGGGAGCGGTCGGGGTTCGGGGTAGCTCTGTCCATCACGTCATCTCTGGGTCAACAGCAGAAGGCCCCCGACCGAAGACAGTTGTCCTGGTCGGGGGCCTCCCGAAAGTATGTCCGGCGGTGTCCTACTCTCCCACACCCTCGCAAGTGCAGTACCATCGGCGCTGAAGGGCTTAGCTTCCGGGTTCGGAATGGGACCGGGCGTTTCCCCTTCGCTATGACCGCCGTAACTCTATTGAAGTAGCCTTCCGGCCGTACTTCGAGAGCCGCACAGTGGACGCGTAGCATTTTTGTGGCAAGTCCTCGGCCTATTAGTACCGGTCAGCTCCACACGTTACCGTGCTTCCACTTCCGGCCTATCAACCCAGTGGTCTAGCTGGGGGCCTTACTCCATGAAGGATGGGAGACCTCATCTTGAAACAGGCTTCCCGCTTAGATGCTTTCAGCGGTTATCCCTTCCGAACGTAGCCAACCAGCCGTGCTCTTGGCAGAACAACTGGCACACCAGAGGTTCGTCCGTCCCGGTCCTCTCGTACTAGGGACAGCCTTTCTCAAGTCTCCTGCGCGCGCGGCGGATAGGGACCGAACTGTCTCACGACGTTCTAAACCCAGCTCGCGTACCGCTTTAATGGGCGAACAGCCCAACCCTTGGGACCTACTCCAGCCCCAGGATGCGACGAGCCGACATCGAGGTGCCAAACCATGCCGTCGATATGGACTCTTGGGCAAGATCAGCCTGTTATCCCCGAGGTACCTTTTATCCGTTGAGCGACGGCCATTCCACAATGTACCGCCGGATCACTAGTCCCGACTTTCGTCCCTGCTCGAGATGTCTCTCTCACAGTCAAGCTCCCTTGTGCACTTACACTCGACACCTGATTGCCAACCAGGCTGAGGGAACCTTTGGGCGCCTCCGTTACTTTTTAGGAGGCAACCGCCCCAGTTAAACTACCCATCAGGCACTGTCCCTGACCCGGATTACGGGCCGAAGTTAGATGTCCAAAGTGACCAGAGTGGTATTTCAACGATGACTCCACCCGAACTGGCGTCCGGGCTTCAACGTCTCCCACCTATCCTACACAAGCCACTCCGAACACCAATACCAAACTATAGTAAAGGTCTCGGGGTCTTTCCGTCCTGCTGCGCGTAACGAGCATCTTTACTCGTACTGCAATTTCGCCGAGTTTATGGTTGAGACAGCGGGGAAGTCGTTACTCCATTCGTGCAGGTCGGAACTTACCCGACAAGGAATTTCGCTACCTTAGGATGGTTATAGTTACCACCGCCGTTTACTGGGGCTTAAATTCTCAGCTTCGCCTTGCGGCTAACCGGTCCTCTTAACCTTCCAGCACCGGGCAGG
>DASWTI010000015.1:0-9915 GCA_036402215.1 Pseudonocardiaceae bacterium | reverse complement strand
CCGCCAGGTGCGGCGAGCCGGCCCGCGGCGGGTACGGCGCCCCGGCCAGCTCCACGACGAGGTCCAGGTCCGAGCCCGGCCGGTAGTCGTCCAGCGCGGCCGAGCCCACCACGTGCAGCCCGGCCACCAGCCCGGGCGCCGCCGCGTCCAGCCCGACCAGGTACTTCTCCGCGCGCCCCCGCGCCGTCGCGTCCATGCCGGCAGTGTGGCCCGGCGCCGGTCGCGCCCCGCCCGCCGGCCCCCCTCACCGGGGCCTTCTCACCCCGCCCGCCCGCCACGCCCGCCCACCGGGGCCGGAACGCTCCCTCGGGCCGCTCAGTGGTCGAGGGCCACCACGCCGCGCGCCACCTCGTCGTTGCGCCGCGTCTTGGCCCAGCCGTTCCGGCCCCGGACCAGCCGGCTCAGCGCCCGCCACGACGTGATGTAGAACGTGTAGATGTAGAGCGCGTACACGAGCCCGTAGCCGATGCCCCGCCACCAGGAGCCGGTGCGCTCGCAGCGCGCCCGGTAGATCGGGCCCCACATCAGGAACGGCAGCAGGCCGAACGTGCCGTAGACGGCGAACAGCAGCCAGGCGCCGCCGGTCCACCACTGCCACACCTCGGCCGGGTCCTGCGCCATCCGGATGCCGAGCAGCGCGAACGGGATCGGGTAGACGAGCGTGCCGATGAGCTGCATCCACGGCTGTGCCAGGTAGTACATGATCTCCGCCGCGCCCAGCGTCGACAGGTGCCGCGACGCCCAGATCTGCCGCAGGTAGCGGGCGCACTGCATGGTGCCCTGGCCCCAGCGGGTGCGCTGGGCCAGGAACCGCCGCATGCTGTACAGCCCCTCCTGCTCGACGTAGGTGTCCACCGAGAACCCGGTGCGCCAGCCGTGCGTCAGCAGTTGCACGCCGAGTTCGAAGTCCTCCAGCAGCGAGCCGCGCCACGGCCGCCCGTCCCGCCCGGCGATCGAGTCGAGCGCCGAGAGCCGGGTGAACTGCCCGTTGCCGCCCATGGAGATCGTGCCGGTCAGGCCGCGGGACATCTGGATCGCCGCGATCGCGGTGCGGAACTCCAGGTCCTGCATGCGCACCAGCAGCGAGCCGTACACCCGGCGGAACCGCCCCACGCCGGCCTGCGGCACCCCGCGGTTCATCATCCGCACGTCGATCTGCACGGCGCCGATCGCGGGGTCGCCGAACAGGGTGGCCGAGGCGCACACCGCCAGGCAGTTCGGCGCCGGCCGGCCGTCGGCGTCCACCACCACGAGCACCGCGCGCCGGGTGTCGGCGTGCCGGCCCATCCACTGCTTGATCGCGCGGTAGCCGGCGTTGAGCGCCTCGCCCTTGCCGGTGCGGGCGTGCGGGCGCATCCGCTGCACCAGGTGGATGTTGCCGTCGCCGGGCCGCCGGGTGCGCCGCACCACGAGCGCGGTGGCGTCGTCGGAGTCGTCGTCGATGATCCAGACGTGGGCCGCCGGGAAGGTCGTCCGCAGGTAGGCCACGGTGCCGCCGATCACCGCCTGCTCGTCGCGGCACGGCACCATGAAGTGCCACTCCAGGCTCGCCGGGTCGCCGGTCGGCCGCCGGCGGTGCCGCAGGAACGGCACCACGATCAGGGCCACGTAGGTCACGAACGCCACGCTCATGGTGAGCGCGAGCGCCTGGGTGAAGCCGAGCAGCAGATCGAGCGAGCCGCGGTTCACGGCGTGAGCTCCCGGGGCACGCGGGCCGCGCGTGGGCCCCGGGTGGCCAGCCAGACGAACAGCACCAGCGCGGCGGCCCCGCCGAACACGCTCACCATCGAGCCGAACAGCGTGTGCCCGAGGTAGTAACCACGGTCCCGACCGAAGTCGCTGATCAGCCAGACCAGCACGAGCATCCGCGCCTGGTTGACCAGCACCAGCACCGCCACCGCGGCGCCCAGGGAGAGCAGCACCCGCCGGGTGATCCGTGGCCGCATCCCGAGCATCAGCGCGGCCACCAGCAGCAGCGGGACCACCAGGAACGCCGACGTGCACTCCGGCGTGATCCGCAGCCCGATCGCGTGGTCCGTGCCGAGCCCGAAGTAGACCGTCTGCCGGTGCGCCGCCACGTGCACCCCGGACGACGTCACGAGGCCGATGAACACGCCCGACAGGCGGATCTCGAGCGAGCGGTAGGCGCCGTGCCAGACGATCAGGGCGCCGCTCAGCGCGATCAGCGCGCCGACCACGATCCTGCTCGGCAGCACGGGCCCGTTGCTGGCGACTGCCGGGGTCGCGACCGTCACCGTCACCTCCTGGATGTCGTGGGCGCGGGGTCGCGGGCACGCCCGACCCGGCCCCGCGGCGGCCGACCGGCTCCACCTGGCCGACCATCCGAAGGGTTATCGGGAGCCAAGGCCCGGCGCTGTAGGTCCGGGCCGATGACCTTCGGGTGATCTCGTGAACGGCTACTCGGCACTGTGAGTGAGATCACCACCAATTCGAGTGGTTGGCCCCGCCCTTTCCGGTCGGGGAATGCGTCGGCGGCGAATTCGGCCCCGACGGTGCCGTTAGGTGTGCTGGGCAAGCCGCAACTGCCCTTGCCACAAGTGGATGCGGGGATCCGACCACGCAGGGCCAGACCCAGTGAGAATTCGACAATCGGAGGAGTAGATGCGGATGCTTACCGCACGGCGAGGTGGGCTGATCGGCCTGATCGCCGCAACGAGTCTTCTGGCCGGGACGCTCCCGGCCAACGCCGCGCCCGGGGACGGCTCCGCGTACGGCCTGCGGGTGTCGGTGACCCTGCTGGGCCTGCCGCCGGTGACGGTCGGCCCGCTGGTCGAGGCGAACGCCGACGGTCCCACCGAGAACACGCTGGCCGGCGCGAACGTGCCCGGCGTGCTGTCCACCGGCGTGATCACCACGTCGGCGGTGTTCGACGAGGCCACCGGGGCGGTCAACTCGCGGGCCAGCACGGCGGACGTGGCCATCGGGCTGCTGCCGGGCAACGCCATCTCGGCGACCGCGATCGAGGCCACCTGCAGCGCGGTGCAGTCCGGCGTGACGGGCACCTCCACGCTGGCCGACCTCAACCTGGGCGGCCTCGGCACGGTCCCGGTCAACCCGGCGCCGAACACGGTGATCACCGTTCCCGGCGTGCTCCCCGGCGTGAACATCGCGACCATCACGTTCAACGAGCAGATCAGCAACCCCGACGGCAGCCTCACGGTGAACGCCGTGCACATCCGGCTGCTCGACGGCCTCGGCTCGATCGGCAGCGGCGACGTGGTCATCTCCTCGGCCACCTGCGGGCCGGCCGGGCTCCCGGTGCCGATGGCGTCCGGGGCCGGGCTCTGGCTGAGCCTCGGCGTGATCGGCATGGCCGTGCTCCCCGTGGGCGTCGCCCTGTCCCGTCGCCGGCGCGCCGCCGTCACGACCACCTGATCACCCGAGGTCACAAGGGCCGTCGACCGACGACGGCCGCGAGAGGAGATGGGCCGTGTACAAGGTCCCAGGAGCCGGCGGCGTGGTCGGCGGCGGCGCCGGACTCGCCGCGACCGGCGCCGACCTGACCTGGTGGATCGCCTTCGGCATCGTGCTGGTGGTGGCCGGCGTGTTCCTGCTGCGCACCCTGCGGGGCCGTCGCCCGTTCGCCGCGGACCCCGCCGACGGCGCCCGGCCGTAGGGGGCGGCGTGATCGGTGAGGTCCTGCTGCTCGTCGGCACCCGCCCGGAGGCGGTGAAGGTCGCCCCGGTGGCGCTGGCGCTGGCGGAGCAGCCGGCGCTGCGGCCGGTGATCGTCCACAGTGGACAACACCCGGCGATGGTCCACCAGGCGCTACGTCCGTTCGGGCTGCGCCCGGACCTGGAGATCGCCGTGGACCGCCGCACCGGCACCCAGGCCGAGCTGATGGCCGCCGTCCTGCCGGCGCTGGACGAGCTCATCGTCCGGCGCCGGCCGGCGGCGGTACTGGTCCAGGGGGACACCAACACCACGCTCGCCGGGGCGCTCGCCGCGTTCTGGCGCCAGGTGCCGGTGGCCCACCTGGAGGCCGGGCTGCGGTCCGGCGACCTGGCTGCCCCGTTCCCCGAGGAGGGCGGCCGTCAGATGGTGTCCCGGATCGCCTCGCTGCACCTGGCCCCGACCCGGTCCGCCGCGCTGGCGCTGCGGTCGGAGTCGGTGCTGTCCGGCCGCATCGTGGTCACCGGGAACACCGTGGTCGACGCCGTGCAGCACATCGCGCGCGCCGGCCTGCCGGCGGAGAACGCCGCGGTGGCCGCCGCCGAGCACCAGGTCGAGGCCTTCGGGGCCCGGCTGATGCTCGTCACGGCGCACCGCAGGGAGTCGTGGGGCGAGCCGCTCGACCGCGTGCTGCACGCGGTGCGGGCGATCGTCGATCACCACGAGAACCTGATCGTCCTGGTGCCGACGCACCCGAACCCCGCGGTCGGCGCCCAGGTGCGCGCCGTGCTCGGCGACCACCCCAGGGTGGCCGTCACGGCGCCGCTGGAGTACCCCGACCTGGTGCGCGTCCTGCGCATCGCGGACGTGGTGCTCACCGACTCCGGCGGCATCCAGGAGGAGGCGCCGAGCTTCGGCACCCCCGTGCTGGTGCTGCGGGAGGTGACCGAGCGGCGCGAGGCCGTCGAGGCCGGCTGCGCCTGGCTGGTCGGCACCGACCCGGCGTACATCGCCACCGAGGCCGACCGCGTGCTGCGCTCCGGCCGGCGCGTCGAGTCCGCCCGCAACCCGTACGGCGACGGCCGCGCGGGCGGACGGGTGGCCAACGAACTGCTCCGCATGCTCACCCCCGGCCGGCACCGCGCCCTCATCGCCAGCTGAGCCGGCCCGCCGGCCCTGACGGCACCCCGCGTCCGTCCGTCATGAGGACACGGACGCGGGGCGCCGCGGCGTCACCGCGGACCAGCAGCTGCCGGGGCTCTAGCCGGCCACCACCGGCTCACCGCGCAGGCCGACGCCGGCCTCGGTGAGGGTGACCAGCGCCGTGTCCACCGTCGCGCGGGCGACCCCCGCCGTCAGGTCCAGCAGCACCGTGGTGCCGAAGCCGGCGCGTGCCGCGTCCACGGCGGTCGCCCGCACGCAGTGATCGGTGGCGATGCCCACCACGTCCACCTCGGACACGTCGCGCTCACGCAGCCACTCGTCCAGCCGCCGGCCGTCCGGGTCGGTGCCCTCGAAGCCCGAGTACGCCGCGGCGTGCGCCCCCTTGGAGAAGACCGCCTGGATCGGCGCCACGTCGAGGTCTGGGTGGAACGACGCACCCGACGTGCCGACCCGGCAGTGCGCCGGCCAGGTGTCCACGAAGTCCGGCGTCTCGCTGAAGTGTGCGCCCGGGTCCACGTGGTGGTCGCGGGTGGCGACCACGTGGTCGTAGCCGGCGACCGCCATGTGACGGGAGATCGCGGCGGCCACCGCGGCGCCACCGGCGACGGCGAGCGAGCCGCCCTCGCAGAAGTCGTTCTGCACGTCCACGACGATGAGTGCTCTGGCCATGCTCGTACTCCTACAGGAACGTGGTCGGGATGGCGGGCTCGCCCCGCGACAACGCCAGGCCCTCCCACGGCAGGGTGACCAGGGCGCGCCGCAGGTGCTCGCGCGACCGCTCCAGCGTAGGCAGGTCGCCCAGGCGCTGTCCCGCCCGCACCAGCGGCACCTGCATCGGCCGGTCGTGCGGCCCGGTCTCCACGGTCACCGAGGACGCCGGGTGCACCACCTCCTCGGTGGCCGTGCCGGTGTCGCGGTGCCGGCGCAGCACCGTCTTGCGCCCGCCGCGGGACTCCTTGAGCGAGCTGCGCTTGGCCACCGGGCGGCCCTCGACCTCCACCAGCTTGAACACCATGCCGGCGGCGGGCGCCCCGGAGCCGGTGACCACCGAGGTGCCCACCCCGTAGCCGTCCACCGGCTCGGCGCGCAGCCCGGCGATGGCGTACTCGTCCAGGTCACCGGACACCACGATGCGGGTCCCGGTGGCGCCGAGCGCGTCGAGCTGCGCGCGGGCCTGCCGGGCCAGCACCCCCAGGTCACCGGAGTCGATGCGCACCGCGCCGAGCCCGGTGCCGGCCACCTCCACGGCCAGCTCGATGCCGCGGGTGATGTCGTAGGTGTCCACCAGCAGCGTGGTGCCCGGACCCAGCGCCGCCACCTGTGCCGCGAAGGCGTCCTTCTCGCTCTCGTGCAGCAGCGTGAACGCGTGCGCCGCCGTGCCCGCCGTCGGAATGCCGTGCCGGCGCCCCGCCTCCAGGTTCGACGTGGTGGCGAAGCCCGCCAGGTACGCGGCCCGGGCGCTCGCCACCGCGGCCTCCTCGTGGGTGCGGCGCCCGCCCATCTCGATGAGCGGCCTGCCCTCCGCGGCGGTCACCATCCGGGCCGCCGCCGACGCCACCGCGCAGTCGTGGTTCAGGATCGACAGCACCAGCGTCTCCAGCAGCACGCACTCGGCGAACGTCCCGCTCACCGTCAGCACCGGCGACCCCGGGAAGTACAGCTCGCCCTCCGGGTAGCCGTCCACGTCGCCGCCGAACCGGTAGCCGGCCAGCCAGCGCAGCGTGTCCTCGTGCACCACGCCCGCGTCGCCCAGCGCCCGCAACTCGTCGTCGCCGAAGCGGAACCGCTCCATGGCGTCCAGCAGCCGTCCGGTGCCCGCCACCACCCCGTAGCGCCGCCCCTCCGGCAGCCGCCGGGCGAACACCTCGAACACACACGCCCGCCCCGCCGACCCGTCGGCGAGCGCCCCCTCCAGCATCGTGAGCTCGTAGTGGTCGGTGAGCAGCGCGGTCGTCGCTCCGGCGATCATTCGTCCATTGTGGACCTCCGGCTCGGCCGGACCAGCAGGTGGCGTACCTGGTCGCACGGTGCCGCGGCGTCAGCCGGCCGCGATCCGCCGGACGTCCGCCTGCCTGGTGGCCGCGTCCGGCGGGGTCTCGCGAGCCAGTACCTCGTTCGCCATGGCGCGAAACTGTTTCGGCACCTTGCCGAGCGCGGCGCGGTGGTGGTCGTCCAGCGGGGCGGGGGACGCCGCGGCCGCCGCGACCAGGCCCACCGCCTCGTCCGGGTCCACCGGGTTCAACCGGGCCGCCAGCCGGGACACGGCCGTGGCCTGGTGCGGGTGCTCGGCGGTGGCCACGATCTTGGCGAGCAGCAGCGCGAGCCGCCGCCGGGTGGCCGGTGGCAGGTGCCGCGCCGCGGCCAGCTCGGCCAGGAACGGCGTCGCCGCCAGGGCGGTGTCGGTGCTCGGCCGGAGCTCCGCCACCACCTCGTCCACCGCCTCGTTGTCGCCCCTCGCCGTGCGCCGCAACAACTCCGGCGCCGGCGAGCCGCCCCACGGCGTGCGGTCCAGGGCGCCCAGGTACAGCCGCTCCGCCACCTCGGACAGCTCACGCACCGCACCGTCGGGCACATCGCCCCGGTACCAGCGGCGGTTGCGGTGGCCCAGTTCCAGGGCGGCGAGGTTCACCGCGACGATGAGCACCGCGCCGACGAGCCGCATCACCCAGACCCCGAGCTGCGGCTGCCCTACAGCGTGGGCCAGCAGCAGACCGGCGGTACCGGCGATCCACAGCAGATACCAGGCGGCCCGCCACGGGTGCTCGGTCAGCAGCCACCGCCACCGGCTCTCCGCGTTGCGCGCGTGGACATCCCGCACGCCGTCGGCCACCCGGTCGACGAACCACAGCGAGCGGTCCCGCTGGTCGCGGGTGAACGGCGTGGCCCACAGCCGCTCCCGGCGCCGGAACAGCGCCAGCACCCGGCGGAAGTCCGCGCCGGAGCCCGCCAGCGGCGACGGCAACGGCCGCGGCCAGTTGTCCTCGTCGTCCTTCTCGCGGCGTTCGTCGCGGTGCAGCTGGAAGCCGCCGACGGCCAGCGCCACGGCGAACACGGCGACCGAGATCGGCAGCCACAGCTGCCAGTGCCCCGAGGTGGCCGCGGTGAACACGGCGACGAACGTCAGCCAGGCGGTACCGGCCAGCAGCGCGAACTGCCGGAAGCTGCGTCGGTGCCAGCTGTGCATCTCGCGGTCGGCCGGCATCAGCTTCCGGCGCGCCGAGTAGGCCGCGGCGATCGCCAGCAGCGGCGCGCACATGAGCAGGACGGAGAAGAACCCGGTCGCGCCGAGCCATACCGCCGTCTCCCGGCTCAGACCCGGCAGGGCGGCGGCGGCCGGGCCGAGCAGCAGCCCGCCGGCGAGCAGCAGCAGGACCGCCACCAGCCAGTTCGGTGGTTGCCGGGGAAGCGGAGGCGGCGGCTGCACCGGTGGCGTCCAGACCGGCGCCACGAACGGCTCCAGCCGCCGGATCAGCGCCTCGACGTCCGTCTCGACGTGCTCCTGGCGGACCCAGTGGGCCTGGCGCAGCGCCAGATCCCGGATGGACTCCGGCAGCTCATCGGCGGCGGGTGGCTTCATGTCGTCCAGCAGGATCGGCACGATGCGACGGTGGTGGGCCAGCGCCAGCTCGATCTCCTGCCGCACCCAGTCGCCGGGCCGCTCGATCATCAGCGTGCCGCGGTCGTCGCGCTGGGTACACCAGGTGGGATGCATGACCACCAGCAGCACGTCGCAGCGCCGCACGCCGTCGCGGAGTTCGTCGGGGTAGCGGCCGCCGACGGGTATCGCCGGAGCGTCGCGGAAGACCCACTCGCGGCCGAAGTGCTCGGCCAGCCGCCGGTCGAGCGCCTCTATCGTCGGTGTGTGGCTCCCCCTGCGGTAGTTCACGAAAATCCCGCCCACGGCGCAGGTTACCAACGGGGGCACAAGGTCATGCGGGCGTCGGCGGCCGGAGGAGCGCGTGGGAGAATGGGGGAATGACCTCGCCCGTCGAGATGGAGCGACCGGAGGTTGACGAGGCCGGGGCCGCCGACACGCCCTGGAAGACCATCGTCTGGAACGACCCGGTCAACCTCATGTCGTACGTGACGTACGTTTTGCAGACGCTGTTCGGTTACAGCAAGGACAAGGCGACCCAGCTCATGCTGGACGTCCACCACAAGGGCCGGGCGATCGTGTCGTCCGGCTCCCGCGACAAGGTCGAGGTGGACGTCGCGAAGCTGCACGCGGCGGGCCTCTGGGCCACGATGGAGCGTGACCGGTGAGGCCCTGGCAGCGGACCGGCGACGAGGTGGTCGCCACCCTGGAGCCCCAGGAGGCGCAGCTCCTGCGCGTCATGATCGACCAGATCCGTGAGCTGTTCGCGGCGCGCACGGCGCAGGCGCCGGTGGACGAACTGGCCGCGCTGACCGGCATCCGCAGCGGGCCGTCGACGGCGCCCGACGACCGGGTGCTGGCGCGGCTGCTGCCCGACTTCACCCGGGACGACGACGTGCTGGCCGGCGGGCTGCGCTCGCTGCACGAGCCCGAGCTGATCGACGCCAAGGACGGGGTGGCGGCCGTGGTGCTGCGGACCTGCCCGCCGGACGGCGGCGCGGTGCGCCTGGACGACGAGCAGGCGGCGGCCTGGCTGTCCGCCATCAACGACGTGCGGCTCGCCCTCGGCACCGTCCTGGAGGTCAGCGAGGACATGCCGGACGAGCTGCCCCGCGAGGACCCGCGCTCGGCGCACCTCGGCGTCTACCACTGGCTCACCTACATGCAGGAGAGCCTCGTGCTGGCGGTCTCCGGGGAGTGAACGGCAGCCTGACCGACGTCGGTGGCATCCAGGTCGGACACCACCACCGGATCGGGCGCGGCTGGGCCACCGGCGTCACCGCGGTCATCGCCCCGCCCGGCACGGTCGGCGGCGTGGACGTGCGCGGCGGCGGCCCCGGCACCCGCGAGACCGATCTGCTCGACCCGTCGAACCTGGTGGAGCACGTGGACGCCGTGCTGCTGTGCGGCGGCAGCGCGTTCGGCCTGGCCGCCGCGGACGGCGCGATGCGCTGGCTGGCCGCGCACGGCCGCGGCCTGCCGGTCGGCCCGGTGGCGGTGCCGATCGTGCCCGCCGCGGTGCT
>DASWTI010000014.1:0-1836 GCA_036402215.1 Pseudonocardiaceae bacterium | reverse complement strand
CGCCGCTCGCCGCCCACCCCGGTCCCCTGCCGTTCGACCGCCCACCGCGCGGCCGCTCCGGCGCCGCCACGCTGGCCGTCGGCCTGGTGGCCCTGCTGGTGTTCGGGGTCGGCGCGGCCGGCGGCTTCGGGCTCTCCCGGTGGGCCGCGGGCGTGCCGCTGGTGCCGGACCTGCGGACGGTGCCGGGCCTCGACCCGCGGGTACGCGAGGAGCCCGCCGTCCCGGAGCTGCGCACGGCCCAGGTCACCGTCACCAACCAGCTGCTGCCGACCGACCCGGAGGTCGTCGGCCGGTTCACCATCGGGGTGCCGGCCGGCTGGGCGGAGTACCGGCCCCCGCTCGGCGGTGACGAGAAGCTGCCGGTGCTGGCGCTGTTCGTGGCGCCCGAGGGCAACCGGACGATCTCCGTCGACCGGGCCACCGGCGTGTACCCAGGCGGCGGCATCACCGACCACCTGGACGCGATGTACGACCGGCTCGGCGACCAGGTGGACGAGCCGGTCGTGCGGCAGCCGGCGAACCCCGTCGGCCCGGTCCCGCCGGGCGCGACCGAGGCCCCGCACGAGACGAGCTTCCGTACCGTGGAGCGCGGCGGCGACGTCGAGCTGCGGCGGACGATCCTGGTGCACCTGCTGCCCACCGCGAGCGACCTGTGGATCGTCTCGGTGACCGTGCCGTCGGACCAGCAGAAGGCCGCCGACGCGCTGTTCCGCCAGGTGGTGTCGTCGTTCGTCCCGGGCTGAGCGGGCGCGGCCCGGCCGCCCGCCTATCCTGCGGCGCATGACGGACCACGCCACGGACAGCCCGGCCGCCGCGCCCGGCACGGAGGACCCGGAGGCCGCCGCCCGGCTCGCCGCCGACGACCTGCGCCGCGCCACCCGCACCGACAACCACGAGATCGCCGTCGTGCTGGGCTCCGGCTGGCGGCCCGCGGCGGACGTCATCGGTGAGCCCGCGGCCGAGGTGCCGATGACCCGGCTGACCGGGTTCGCCGCGCCGGCCGTCGCCGGGCACGGCGGCAGCGTCCGCTCGGTGCGCGTCGGCGACCGGCGGGTGCTGGTGCTGCTCGGCCGCACCCACGGCTACGAGGGCCACGGCGACGCCAAGGTCGTGCACGGCATCCGCACCGCCGTCGCCGCCGGCGTGCGCACCGTCGTGCTCACCAACGCGGCCGGTGGCCTGCGCGACGGCATGCACGTCGGACAGCCCGTGCTGATCAGCGACCACCTCAACCTGACCGGCCGCTCGCCGCTCACCGGGCCGGCGTTCGTCGACCTGACGGACCTGTACTCGGCGCGGCTGCGCGCCGTGGCCACCGAGATCGACCCGTCGCTCACCGAGGGCGTCTACGCCGGCCTGAACGGCCCGCACTTCGAGACCCCGGCCGAGATCCGCATGCTGCGCACCATGGGCGCGGACCTGGTCGGCATGTCCACCGTGCTGGAGGCGATCGCCGCCCGCGCGGCCGGCGTCGAGGTGTTCGGGCTCTCGCTGGTGACGAACCTGGCGGCCGGCATCACCGGTGAGCCGCTGAACCACGAGGAGGTCCTGGAGGCCGGCCGGGCCGCCGCCACCAGGATGGGCTCGCTGCTGCGCGCGCTCGTCGAGCGCGCCTGACGGGGTGGGGAGCCGCCGGATGAGCTCGTCGACGCTGACCCCGACGGTGCGGGACGCCGCCTTCCGCTGGATGGCCGACGACCCCGACGGGGACGACCGGCTGGAGCTGCAACGCGTGCTGGCCGCGGCCATGGGCGGCGACGCCGCGGCCGCGGCCGACCTGGCCGACCGGATGGCCGGGCCGCTGCGCTTCGGCACGGCCGGGCTGCGCGGCGTGGT
>DASWTI010000013.1:0-2198 GCA_036402215.1 Pseudonocardiaceae bacterium | reverse complement strand
GGGGTCGGCGGGGTCGGCGGCCGGCGCGGCGTGGCCAGGGTCGCCGTCGCCGTCGGCGGGGTCGGTCCGGTTGTCGGCGGCGGGGTCGTCGGCCGGGGTGGTCACCAGGACGGCGAGCGGGACACCGGGGAGCGGGGCGTCGGCCAGCTCGATGCCGACGACGGGGGTGGGTGGGGCGGGGACGGTCACGACGGCTCCGGGGTTGCGCGAGGGTGGCACGACGATGGCCCCGCTCTGACGTGCAGAGCCGGGGCCATCGGTGGATCGGGGTGGGCCGGCGCGGCCCCGTCGGTTCAGCTCACCACGGCCTTCAGCGCGTCACCGAGTTCATTCGCCTCGTCCGCCGACATCTCGACGACGAGCCGACCCCCACCCTCGAGTGGAACGCGCATCACGATGCCACGCCCTTCCTTCGTCACCTCGAGGGGACCGTCGCCGGTCCGGGGCTTCATGGCCGCCATAGCGTGCTCCCTCCGCATCGTTGCCGCCGGTGCGCCGTGGCCAGGCCGAGGCCGCGTACCTGCGTGACGTGCTCATTCTCGCGCATTCGTGTGGGGCAGGATATCCGAACCGATCATTTCACCCCGGGACGCCGTGCCGTAGCGACGCCCCACGGCCGTCCGCTGGTCGTCGCAGGTCAACCCTGGAAGACTCGCCGGACGAGAACCCGCCCACCACCGGCGCCCGCAGGAGGACCGCACCGTGCCCGACCAGCCCGTGCTGCTCGTCGACGACACCGACGGCGTCCGGACCCTGACGCTCAACCGGCCGGACGCCTACAACTCCTTCACCACCGAGCTGAAGGAGACGCTACTCGCCGAGCTGCGCTGGGCCGCCGGGGAGCCCGCGGTCCGCGCCGTCGTGCTCACCGGGGCCGGCAAGGCGTTCAGCGCCGGCCAGGACCTGCGCGAGCACATCGAGGTGCTCAACGCGGACAGCGAGAGCCCGATGAGCACCGTGGACGAGCACTACAACCCGCTGGTCAGGGCGATCAGCGAGCTGCCGAAGCCGGTGATCGCGGCGGTCAACGGCACCGCGGCCGGCGCCGGGGCGTCCCTGGCCTTCGCCTGCGACCTGCGCATCGCCGACGAGAACGCCAAGTTCCTGCTGGCGTTCGCCGGCGTCGGTCTGTCCGCCGACACCGGGGCGTCCTGGACGCTGCCGCGGCTGGTGGGCTACGGCCGGGCCATGGAGATGATGCTGCTCGGCCGCCCGGTGGACGCGGCGCGGGCGCTGGAGATCGGCATGGTGAATCAGGTGGTGCCGGCCGGCACCGCCGCCGCGACGGCCGCCGAGCTGGCGGCCACGCTGGCGGCCGGGCCGACCACGGCCTACGCTCGGATCAAGGAGGCGATGCTCGCCGCGGCCGGGGCGGAGCTGGAGCACGCGCTGGCCACCGAGAGCCGCACGCAGTCCGAGCTGGCCGCCACCGCCGACCACCGCGAGGCCGTACAGGCGTTCGTCGCCAAGCGCCCCCCGGTCTTCACCGGCAAGGAGCGCCGGGCCGGCCAGGACGGCGCGCCGGCACCGGCCGCCGGGCGCACGCCCGGAAGCCGCCCACGCCCGCCCAGCGGCCCTGCGCCGGCCATGGCCGGGCGCCTCAGGGCGTGGCCCGCCAGCAGCCGGCGACGTGGTCGTCCACCATGCCGACGGCCTGCATGAGGGCGTAGCACGTGGTGGGGCCGACGAAGGCGAAGCCGCGGCGCTTGAGGGCCCGCGCCATGGCGGTGGACTCCGGCGTCACGGCCGGCACGTCGGCGAAGGTCGCCGGACGCGGCGGCGGCGCGGCCGGGGCGAACGACCAGAGCAGCTCGCCGAGTGGCACGTCGAGGTCCAGCACCGTGCGGGCGTTGCGGATGGTGGCCAGGATCTTGGCGCGGTTGCGCACGATGCCCGGGTCGGCCAGCAGCCGCGCCACGTCGTCCTCGTCGTAGCCGGCCACCACGGCCGGGTCGAACCCGGCGAACGCGGCGCGGAAGCCCGGCCGCTTGCGCAGGATGACCAGCCAGGACAGGCCGGACTGGAACGCCTCCAGGCTCATCCGCTCGAACAGCTCCTGGTCGCCGCGCAGCGGCCGTCCCCACTCGTCGTCGTGGTAGGCCACGTACTCCGGCGCGGAGAGCCCCCAGCCGCAGCGGGCCCGGCCGTCCGGCCCGACAACCGCGTCGCTCATGCCGCCCGCCCGGCGCACAGCGCGC
>DASWTI010000012.1:0-14254 GCA_036402215.1 Pseudonocardiaceae bacterium | reverse complement strand
CCGGCACCCCGGCGGGCGGGTTCGCGCTCGGGCCGGGCACGCCACCCGCCGGGTTCCCGCCGGCGGCGCGGGTCGTCCGGCCGGGAGTGTCCGCCGCGGAGGCGGCCGCACACGGCACCGCGGTGATCCGCACCCCCAGCGGCATGGAGGTCGTGTCACGCACGCCGGTGCCCGGGTTCGGCCAGGAGGACGACGACCTCGGCCGGGCCGAGCCGCCGCTGGTGGACGGCGTGCGCCGCTACACGGCGGAGGACGACGACGAGCCGGACGAGGACGACGAGCCGCGGGCCGAGCAGGACGACGACGAGGCGGACGAGCCGCGCACGTCGAGCCGGCTGGTCCGCACGATCGTGGTCACCGTGCTGGCGATCATGGTGGCCGGGAGCGTGGCCGGCGCGGCGGTGAGCCGGGCCCCGGACCAGGAGCGGCTCGACCCCGGCACGCCGAGCGTGCTGCCGATCGCCATGGACGGCGCCACCGTGCTCCGGCCGCACCTCATCGCGGCCGAGCTGGGCCGGGGCACCACGGTGCCGACCCAGGCCTCGGTCCCGCCGCGGCCGGCCGGGCCGCTGGCCCCGCGTGACGCCGCCGAGCGCTTCGTCATGGACTTCTACGGGCTGCTGCCCCGCCGCGCCCCGGAGGCGTTCGGCTATCTCGCGCCGGCCATGCACGGGGAGGGCCGCCAGGCCTTCGTGGCGGACTGGAACCAGGCGGCCTACGTGCACCGGGTGATCCTGCCGAGCGAGGACGACGCGGTGCACATCTCGATCACCGTGAGCCGCACCGACCAGGTGGAGGTGATCCGGCTCGTGCAGCGCGTCGAGGTCCAGGCGGTGACCGTGGACGGCCGCCCGCAGCTGCAGATCGTCGGGGCGCAGTTGCTCTCCGCACACCGCAACTGACGCACCGCTCACCGAACGGCGTCGGCGAACGTTCTAGTCCGATTGCTCCATTTGGCCTAGGACTTAAGAAACGTTACCGACTCGACTGGCAGAGATTTCGCCCGATCGGGTATCAATGGTCACTCTCCCAACCCGGAAGGTGACTTCACGTGCCCGATCGCGGTCAAAACCACCGTGACGAGACCCCCGACTCGGTCTCGGTCTCCGAGCTCCTCGCGGCGAGCAAGCGCAGCCGTGACGGCTCGGAGCAGCAGATCAGGGTCGAGCGCCCGCGTGAGCAGGAGCCCTCGCCACGCACCCCGATGCTGGTCCCGGACGAGCCCCGCACCGGAAGGACGCTGCCGCGCGTCCTCGGTGTCGCGGCCGCCATGGCCGTGCTCGCGGGCAGCCTCGTCGCGACCCAGATGTTCATGAACGGGGAGCAGGTGACGACCACGCAGGTCGCCGCCGGACCCGAGCACATCCGTGGCGCCAAGGTCTTCCGCCCCGACCTCATCCGCGCCTCCCTGAACACCGACTCCGCGGCCGAGCCGGCCGACGGCCCCTCCGACGCACTCACCGACGGCGCGCCGGGCGCCCCGGCCGGCGAGCCGGGCTCCGCCGACCGCTCCGGCAACCGCGGCAACACCAGCGACTCGACGCTGGACGCCGAGGGCGCGCCGGAGGTCCAGCAGCCCGCCGAGCAACCGGCGCCGAACCAGCCGCCGGCCCAGGAGCCGACGGCCCGCCCGGCGCCGACCAGCACCCCGAGCAGCGGCAGCGGCACCGGGGGCAGCGGCA
Organism: Pseudonocardiaceae bacterium; assembly: GCA_036402215.1. Taxonomy (GTDB): domain Bacteria; phylum Actinomycetota; class Actinomycetes; order Mycobacteriales; family Pseudonocardiaceae; genus DASXTS01. The sequence continues at coordinate 12,572 of DASWTI010000012.1, read as the reverse complement.
CGGGCACCAGCGGGACCGGCGGCAGCGGCGGCCTGCTCGGCCCGGTCCTGGACCCGCTGAAGCCGGTGACCGACCCCATCCTGGGTCCGATCCTCGGCTTCTACGCCGCGGCGCCGGAGGAGCCCACCCAGGCGTTCGCGCTGCTCGACCCGTCCGTCCAGGACGGCACGATCGACGAGTTCGCGCAGTCCTGGGAGGACGTCTCCGGCACCGAGGTGCGCGGTGCGGTCAAGGACGGCGACAACGCGTTCGTCGTCCACGTGTCGATCATCCGCCTCGACGGCACGACCATGCTGACCAAGCAGCGCATCGTTGTCGGTGACGGTCCGTCGCCCAAGATCGTGGACGCCGAACTGCTCTCGGTGTCCCTCCGCTGACGGCGCGCACCCTCCGCCGGGTGAACGTCGGTTCGGCGGACGTCCTACCCTGGTCGCCGTGACGCACCCGGGAGCGCTCGTCGGTGGCCGTTATCGGCTGGCCGAGCGCATCGGTGCCGGGGCGATGGGCGTGGTGTGGCGGGCGCAGGACGAGCGGCTGAGCCGCCCGGTCGCGCTCAAGCAGCTCGCGCTGCCGGCCACGCTCTCGGCGGAGGAGGCGCACCAGGCGGTCGAACGCACCATGCGGGAAGGCCGCATCGCCGCCCGCCTGCACCACCCGAACGCGATCGCCGTGTTCGACGTGACCGACCACGGGGGCACGCCGTGGCTGGTCATGGAGTACCTGGCGTCCCGCAGTCTGGCCGCGGTCCTCGCCGAGCGAGGGCCGCGGCCACCGCGTGAGGTGGCCGCGATCGGCCATCAGCTCGCGGGCGCGCTGGCCGCGGCGCACGCGGCCGGCGTGGTGCACCGCGACATCAAGCCCGGCAACGTCCTGCTCGGCGTCGAGACCGACGACCGGCCGAGCGGACGGCACGGCATCAGCGGCGACCGGGACCGGCTCACCGGGGTCGCCAAGCTCACCGACTTCGGCATCTCCCGGGCGGCGGACGACATCACCGTCACGCGCACCGGGATGCTGTCCGGCACGCCCGCGTACCTGGCCCCCGAGGTGGCCCGCGGCGGCGAGCCGGACCCGGCGTCCGACGTGTTCGCGCTCGGCGCCACCCTCTACACGGCCGTCGAGGGCCAACCGCCCTTCGGCTTCAACGACAACGCGCTCGCGCTGCTGCACGTGGTGGCCCGCGGGCAGGTGCGCCCGCCGCAGCAGGCCGGGCCGCTCACGGCGCTGCTCATGCGGCTGCTACGCGTCGACCCGGCGGAGCGGCCGACCATGGCGCACGCCGCGGAGTCCCTGGAGCGCATCGCCGCCGGTTCCCCGTCACCCCCGGCCGGACGCGCCGTCCACGGCGTCGGCGGTGGTGGCGGTGCCGCTGGTGCCGCTGGTGCCTCTGGTGCCGCTGGTGGCGGTGGGGGTGGCGGTGGCGGTGCCGCTGGTGCCGCCTCACCCGCGATCCCCGCGCTCGTCCCGATGGCCGGAGCGACCGGCCCGCTCAACCCGGCCGGCGCGCTCGGGCCGATGGGTGCGGCCGGGACGTCCGGTGCGCCGGGGATGACCGGTGCACCTGGGATGACCGGCTCGTCCGGGGTGACCGGTCCGGTGGGTCCGGCGCACGCGTTCGGCGGCGGACCCAACGGCGGGCACAACGGCGGGCACAACGGCGGACAGAGCGGCGGGCACAACGGCGGACCTACCGGTGGACACGGCGGCGGACACCTGGGTAGGCCGCCGGGGCAGGGGCCGTACGGCGGGACGCCGGGGTACGAGGCGGCGGACGGGCACACGCGGATGGACCTGGCCCCGGCCGGGCTCGGGGTGCTGGACGAGCCGGGCGGCGGGCCGCCGGGCCGGGAGCGCCCGGAGCGCCGGCCGGCGCTGCTGATCGCCATGGGCGTGGCGCTGGCGGTGCTGGCCGGGCTGTTCGCGCTGGCCGCGACCTCGGGCGACGACCCGCCGGTGGCGCAGGCGATGCCGCCGTCGACGACCACGGCGCCGACCACGACGCCGCCGCCGACCACCACCACGACCACGACGACCACCACGACGCGGGTGCCCTCGGCGGCCGAGCTGACGAAGGCGGTGGCCGAGTACTACGCGCTGCTCCCCCGCCGCCCGGAGCGCGCCTGGGAGCTGCTCGGACCGAGCCTGCAGCGGCAGGGCTACGAGGCGTACCAGGAGTCCTGGGAGGACATCGAGTCCGTGCAGGCCGTGCCGAGCAACGCCGACCCGTCGGCGATGACCGTGCGGGTGCTCGTGGTGTACCGCGAGGACGACCGCCGCCCGCGCGCCGAGATCCACCAGCTCACCCTGGTGACCAGCGGCGACACCCTGCTCATCGACGGGGACGCCACGCTCGGCGACGCCCAGCCGCCGACCACCACCCGCAAGCGCGGCCGCGGCTGACCTCGCGGCGCCGGCCGGCGGGACGTCAGCCGCGCGACCGGGTGCTCAGGCCGGCGTGGAACCGGCGAGCAACGGGTACGGATCGCGGTGCTCCGCCGCGGCGGCGGCCAGCGCGTCCAGGAACGTCCGCACCGTCGGGTGCAGCCCGCACACGTCGCGCACCACGGCGTGGATGTGCCGCACCGGCCGGTTCTCCCGGATCGGGCGCACCACCACGCCGGGGTGCACGCCGCCCAGCGCGAGCCCGGGCAGCAGCGCCACCCCGACGCCCGCGGCGACCAGCCCCTGGGTGGTCGGGTAGTCGTCGGCCTGCACGGCCACCGCGGGGCTGAACCCGGCGCGGCCGCACGCCTGCCGGATCACGTCCTGGCACGGGCCGGGCACGGAGGCGGTGTCCAGCCAGGGCTCGTCGGCGATGTCGCACAGGTCGAGCGCCCGGGCGCGGGCCAGCCGGTGCCCGCGCGGCAGCACCACGTGGTACGGGTCGTCCAGCAGGTGCAGCCAGCTCAGGCCCTCGGTGCGCCGCTCGGCGCCACCGCGCCCCATGTCCACCACCACGGCCACGTCGGTGCCGCCGGCCACCACCGAGGCGAGCGCGTCGGCCGGCTCGGCGACCTCCAGGCGCAGGTCCACGCCGGGGTGGTGGCGGCGGAAGGTGGCCACGGCGGGCGGCACCAGCGAGGCGCCCGCCGTGGGGAAGAAGCTCACCCCGAGGCGGCCGATGCGGCCCGCGACCAGGTCGGCGAGCGCGGCCTCCGCCTCGGCGAGCCGGGTGATGACCTCGCCGGCGTGCTCGGCGAGCAGCGAACCGGCGGCCGTCGGGCGTACGCCGCGACCCGCCCGTTCCAGCAGCGCGGCGCCGGCCTCGCGCTCCAGCGCGGCGAGGTGCTGGCTCACGGCGGACGGCGTGTAGCCGAGCTCGTCGGCGGCCGCGGCCATCGATCCGCACCGGACCACGGTGTGCAGCACCCGCAACCTGCGGACATCCAGCATGGCGATCAACCGTACAGCAGCACTGCATGATTGGTGTAGATATCTTCGCTTGTGCTGTCGGTTGCCGCTTGGCAGGGTGTCGTCCGTGCCTCGTAGCAGCCTCATCCGGCTCGTGCTCCTGGCCCTCATGTGGGGGTCGAGCTTCCTGTGGATCAAGTACGCGCTGCACGGCCTGAGCCCGGTGCAGATCACCACGATCCGGCTGGTGCTCGGGGCGCTGTTCCTGCTCGGGATGTGCGCGGTGACCGGCATCCGGCTGTCCGGCGACCGCGCGGTCTGGGGGCACCTCGCGGTGGTCTCGCTGGTCGGCAACTTCATCCCGTTCGCCCTGTTCAGCTTCGCCGGCCGGACGGTCGACTCGGGGCTCTCCGGCGTGCTGAACGCGACCACGCCGCTCTGGACGCTGCTGATCGCCCTGCTGGTCCGCCAGGAGAAACGGCCGGGCCCCGGCCGGGTGGCCGGCCTGGTGCTGGGCTTCGCCGGCACGCTGGTGATCCTGGCGCCCTGGCAGGGCAGCGGCGGCACCCTCGGCGGCTCGCTGATGGCCGCCACGGCGGCGCTGTGCTACGGCGTCACGCTCGTCTACACGTCACGGTTCGTGGTGAGCCGCGGCGTGCGGTCGGTGACGCTCGCGACCATGCAGATCTCGCTGGCCGCGGTGTGGGGCCTGCTGGCGCTGCCGTTCGGCGGGCTGGAGCCCGTCCGGCTCGACCCGATCGTCGTCATCGCCGTCGTGGTGCTCGGCCTGCTCGGCACCGGCTACGCGTTCGTCCTGGTCAACCGCCTGCTGATCGACGAGGGGCCGACCAGCGCGTCGACCGTGACGTACCTGCTGCCGGTGATCGCCGTGCTGCTCGGCGCGGCCGTGCTGGACGAGGCGCTCAACGCCCGGGTGCTGGGCGGCATGGTCATCGTGCTGGCCGGCGTCATGCTGGCGCAGCGCAGGCCGAAGGCACCCGCGGCCGCGGCGGTCGAGACCCCCGAGCCGGTCGAGACCCCTGAGCCGGTCGAGACCTCGGAGGCGGCGGAGACCCCGGAGCCGATGGCCGCCGACGCCGCGCCGCTGGCTCAGACCAGCCGGCGGTCGGCCGCCCAGCGGGACAGCTCGTAGCGGTTGGAGAGCTGCGTCTTGCGCAGCACCGACGACACGTGCGTCTCCACCGTCTTGATCGAGATGAACAGCTCCGCGGCGATCTCCTTGTAGGCGTAGCCGCGGGCCAGCAGGCGCAGCACGTCCCGCTCCCGGGGGGTGAGCAGGTCGAGCTCTGGGTCGCTGATCGGGGCCGCGCCGGGGCGGTCGGCGAACGCGTCGAGCACGAACCCGGCGAGCCGCGGCGAGAACACCGCGTCGCCGTCGGCCACCCGGCACACCGCGGCCACCAGGTCGCGGCCGGAGATCGTCTTGGTCACGTAGCCGCGGGCGCCGGCCCGGATCACCGCGATCACGTCCTCCGCCGCGTCGGACACCGAGAGCGCCAGGAACACCACGTCGGGGTCGGTCTGCCGGGCCCGGCGGAGCACCTCGGCGCCACCCCCGTCGGGCATGTGCACGTCGAGCAGCACCACGTCGGGGCGGTGGTGCGCGATGCCGGCCACGGCCTCGTTGACCGATCCGGCCTCACCGATCACGGCCACCCGCTGTGCGCCGGTGGCGTCGCGGGCCGCGCTGTCCAACTCGGCCTTGACACCGGTGCGGAAGAGCGCGTGGTCGTCGACCAGGAACACCCGCACCGGGCCGGTCCGGGCCGGGCGCTGGTCCTCGGGTGCGGTCACGTCATCGCCTCCTTGCTCGCGGGGCGGACCACCGGGCGCGGCATGGCGAGCTGCACCTCGGTCCCCTCCCCGGGCGCGGTGCGCAGTCGCACCGTACCGCCGTTGCGCTCCATCCTGCCGTGCACCGAGTCCGCCAGGCCGTGCCGGTCGTCGGGTACCGCGTCCGGGTCGAAGCCGGCGCCGCGGTCGCGCACGAACACGTGCACGTCGGCCTCCTCGACCTCGACGTACAGGCTGACCTCGCCGACCCCGGCGTGCTTGGCCGCGTTGACCATGGCCTCGCGGGCGGCCTGCACGAGGGCGCCGAGCGCCGGGTCGAGCGGCGCGTCGCCGACGACGACGGACTGCACGGAGATGGCGTAGGTGTCCTCGACCTCGGCGGCCGCCGCGGCGAGCGCCGAGGCGAGCGTCACGCCCGCGTCGGCATCGGCGCCGGTGCGGCCGTACCCCTTGGGGTCGTAGAGCCAGTTGCGCAGCTCGCGTTCCTGGCCGCGGGCCAGTCGCCGTACCTCGCGCGGGCTGTCGGCCTGGCGCTGGATGAGGGCGAGCGTCTGCAGCACCGAGTCGTGCAGGTGCGCGGCGATCTCGTCGCGCTCCTGGGTACGGATGCGGGCCCGGCGTTCCTCGCCGAGGTCACGCATGAGCTTGAGCCACCAGGGCACCGTGATGACGGCGACGCCGACCAGCGCGGCCACCACGGCCAGCAGCGCGAACTGCACCTGGCCGAGGTCGACGTTGCCCACCAGGAAGATGGCCAGGCCGCCACCGACCAGCACCACGCCGGCCAGCACCCGGACGAGCCCGACCGGCCCCTGGCCGAACACCGTCCCGGCGCCGGTGCGCAGCCGCCGCCGCTGCGACTCGTCGGCCTCCCGCCAGACCACGGCGGCCCCGACCAGGGCCACGCCGAGCGGGCCGGTGATCCAGGCGCCGGTGGAGCCGCCGAGCGCACCGGACGCCAGCGCGAGACCCGCGCCGACGGCGGCCAGGCCCAGCGCCTGCTGGCGCTCCCGGGAGGTGGTCTCCACCGGCAGGGCGTCCGGCGAGGTCTGCGGCAGGAAGATCCAGAGCAGCCCGTAGGCGAGCACGCCGGCGCCGCCCAGCCCGGCCAGGATGGTGAACGCGGCGCGCACCCACAGCACGTCCACGCCGAGGTGGTCGGCCACGCCACCGGCGACGCCGGCCAGCACCCGCCCGGTGCGCCGCCGCACCAGCCGCCGTTCGTCGGCCGCCGCCACCTCGCCCGGCTCCACGGCCACGGCGGGGCCGTTCTCCGGGGGCGTTTGCTCTGAGTACATACCTTCGGCGGGTGGCGCGGCGGTGGTGGAGGCGGCCGTGGGAGCGGCGGTGGGCGTGGTCGCGGGCGCGGGGGTCGCGGGAGTCGCGGGAGCGACCATGGGAGCGGTCTCCTGGGTGGGGGCCGCGGCGGTCGTGGGAGCGGGGCCGGGCGGCGGTGGGGTGGGACGGGGCGGCGAGGCGGCCGAGGGCGAGGGCCGGTGGTCCGGCCGCGCGGGGGTCCCTGGCTGCGTCGTCACCCCACGATGGTCACACGGATGCAGGGGCCGGGGCATCAGGGCCGCACCCTGGGAACGCCCTCCGGGGCCGGTCAGGGTCGGACCCCGATGTGCCGGGGACCTGGGGGCGGCACCATCGTCGGTATGAACCGCTCGGACATCGACGACACCGTGCGCGACATGTGGTCGACCCGGCCGGCGCGCCGCAGGCACGATCGCAAGATCGCGGGCGTGGCCGCGGCCCTCGGCCGTCGCTACGGCATCGACCCCATTCTGGTGCGCGTGCTGCTGGTCGTCACCACCGTCTTCGGCGGCGTCGGCATCCTGCTGTACCTGCTGGGCTGGCTGCTGCTGCCGGAGGAGGGCGACTCCGCCTCCGGCGCCGAGGCGCTGCTCGGGCACGGGCAGAGCTCGATGTCCCGGCCGATGACCATCGTGCTGATGGTCGCGCTGATCCCGGCCGCGGCCGGCGTCTTCACCGGCAGCATCTCGACGCTGCTCTCGCTCGGCGGCTGGGCGGCGGGCCTGTTCCTGCTGCACAAGCACCGGGCCGGGCTGGCCACCGGGTACGCCACGGCAGTGCCGGTGCCGCCGGTGGCGCCCGCCGCCACCTTCACCGGCCCGGTGACCATGACCGGTCAGCCCGCCGGCCACTACACCGCCCCGACCACGTCGGGCCACCTGGGAGGGACCACACCCGTGCAGGACACGGTGCCGCCCGGGGTACAGGACGACGGCCGCACCCGCACCACGCCCCCCGCGTGGGACCCGCTGGGCGTCGCGCCGTTCGCCTGGGACCTGCCGGAGCCGACGCCGGTCGAGCCACCGCCGCCACCGCCAGCCGAGCGGCGCCACCGCTCCGCGGTCACCGCGGTCACGCTCGCGCTGGCCCTGATGGCGGGCGGCATCGCGTCCATGGTGGCGATGACCAGCGACACGGTCGGCGCCCGCGAGGTGCTGGCCCTCACCTTGGCGGTGGTCGGGCTGGGCCTGGTGGCCGGCTCGTTCGTCCGCGGCGGCCGCGGCCTGATCGGCGTGGCCATCCCGCTGGGCCTGCTCACCTACGCCAGCGCCGTGCTGCCCGTGCAGAGCATCGGCCTGCACGGCACCGGGGACCGCGCCTGGTCCGCCCGTACGGTCGCCGAGGTGCAGGACGTGTACCGGCTGGGCGCCGGCAACGCCTCGCTCGACCTGCGCGACCTGGCGCTCACGGACTCCGACCGGGTGGTCACGGCCGTGGAGCTGACCGCCGGCGAGGTGAACGTGCTGCTGCCGGCCGACGCCGACGTCGAGGTGCGCTGCGAGGGCGGCGTGGGCGAGGTCGACTGCCTGGGCTCGGTGTCCAACGGCATTCACCCGATCGTCGAGCGCACGGACGAGGGCGCGGACGGCGAGGGCGGCGGGACGATCGTGCTGACCGTGTCGGTCGGCACCGGACGAGTGGAGGTCAACCGTGTCTGAGCGCACCGACGTGGAGCGCCGCCGGCGCGGCCTGGACCCGGCGACCCTGCTGTTCGGCATCGGCGCCCTGCTGGTGGCGGCCACGGCCCTGACGGACGGCACCGGCTGGCTGCCCGACGTGGACCCGCGGCTGCTGCTGGCCGGTGGCGCGGTGCTGGTGGGCCTGCTGCTGATGGTGGGCGCGCTGCGCCGCCCGCGCCGCGGCCCCGACGGGCAGTAGGCCGGACGGGCAGTAGGCCGGTTCCGGCCACGGCGGGCGCGCGGGGCCGCTACGGTGGCCCGCATGACGGGGTCCATGTTCGCCGGGGCCGGCCCGGAGGAGACCGAACGGCGCGTCGAGCAGTGGGCGGCGGACTTCGCCGCCAAGGCCGACCGCTACCAGCAGATGCAGGCGCGGATCTCGCAGGTCCGGGCCACCGAGTCGTCCTCGGACGGCATGGTGCAGGTGACGGTCGACTCGGGCGGCGTGGTCACCGACCTGGTGCTCTCCGACCGCGCCGGCCAGGTACGGCCGCAGCAGCTGTCCGCCCAGATCCTGGACACCATGCGCCGGGCGCAGAGCCGGCTCACCGACCAGGTGCAGCAGGTGATGGTGGGCACGGTCGGCGACGACCCGGCCACCGTGCAGGCCGTGGTGTCCAACTACGAGCAGCGGTTCCCGGAGCCGCCGCCGCTGGACCTGGGCGCCGGCGTGGGCGGCCAGGACATGCGGATCGGCCACGTCGAGGAGCCGGAGGACCCGGGCAGCGGCATCCCACGCCCGAGCCACCTGCAGCCGCCGCCCCCGCCGACCCGCCGCCCGGCCTCGGACGACGACGACTGGGACGACGGCCCGCTCATGCGCTGACGCGGGCGTGTCCCCGGCAGGTCCGCTCAGGTGGTGACGATGACCAGGACGCGCTCCTCGGTGAGGTCCGTCATGGCCGAGCGCACGCCCTCGCGGCCGGTGCCCGAGCCCTTGACACCGCCGTACGGCATCTGGTCGGCGCGGTAGGAAGGCACGTCGCCGACCACGATGCCGCCGACGTCGAGCCGCCGTGCCGCGCGGAACGCCACCGTGAGGTCGCGGGTGAACAAGCCCGTCTGCAGCCCGTAGGCGGAGTCGTCCACCAGGTCGAGCGCGGCCTCCACGCCGTCCGCGGTGGCGACGCACAGCACCGGGCCGAAGACCTCCTCGCGCCAGACCGTGGTGTCCGGCGGCACCTCGGCGAGCACCACCGGCGCGATGGACGTGCCGTCGTGCTCGCCGCCGGCCAGCAGCCGGGCCCCGGCGGCGCGCGCGTCGGCGACCCACTCCAGCACCCGCGCGGCCGCCGCCTCGTCCACCAGGGGGCCGACGTCCACCCGGTCGTCGTAGGGGTCGCCCTGCCGCAGCGCCCGCACCGCCTCGACCAGCCGGGGCACGAAGCGCTCGGCGAGCGAGGAGTCCACGATCACCCGCTGCACCGCGATGCAGGACTGCCCGGCCTGGTAGTTGCCGAACGTGGCGATGCGCGCCGCGGCCCGGTCCAGATCCTCGTCGGACGACCAGTCCGGGCAGATCACGGCCGCGCCGTTGCCCCCGAGCTCCAGCACCACGTGCTTGCGCGCGGCCAGCTCGGCGACCCGCCAGCCCACCGGGCCGGAACCGGTGAACGAGACCACCGGCAGCCGCGGGTCGGCGACCAGCTCCGTGGTGACGTCGTTGTCCACCGGCAGCACGGAGAACGCCCCGGCGGGCAGTTCGGTGGCGGCCAGCAGCTCGCCGAGCAGCAGCGCGGAGAGCGGCGTGCGCGGCGCCGGCTTGACGATCACCGGTGAGCCGACGGCGAGCGCCGGGGCCACCTTGTGCGCCACCAGGTTGAGCGGGAAGTTGAACGGGGTGATGGCGAGCACGGGGCCGCGCGACACCCGCTGGGTGATGGCGAGCCGGCCCTCGGCGGTGGGGTCGGTGTCGAGCTTCTGCCAGTCGCCGCCGATCCGGCGCGCCTCCTCCGCGGCGAAGCGGAACGTCGACACCGCGCGGGACACCTCGATGCGCGCCCACTTCAGCGGCTTGCCGTTCTCCGCCACGATCGTCTCGGCGACCTCCTCGGCGCGGTCGGCGAGCGCGGTGGAGACCGCGAGCAGGGCGGCGGCGCGCACGTGCGACGGGGTGTTGCGCAGGTCGCGGGCCACGTCGGCGGCGGCCCGCACCGCGGCGTCCACCTGCCCTCGGCCGGGCACCGCGACGGCCGCCACCTCGGAGCCGTCGAAGGGGTGCCGCACCAGGATCTCGGACTCGCCCGGCTCGGCCTTGCCGGCGATCCAGCACGGGCGGGGAAGCGGCGTGGTCATGGTTCGACGCTAGCGCGTGCCCCGTAGGCTTCCCACATGACGGGGCCGGTGCTCGTGGTCGACTACGGAGCGCAGTACGCGCAGCTCATCGCCCGCCGGGTGCGCGAGGCGCAGGTGTACTCGGAGATCGTGCCGCACACCGCGTCGGTGGCCGACCTGATGGCCCGCGAGCCGTCGGCGATCGTGCTGTCCGGCGGGCCGGCCAGCGTGTACGCGCCAGGGGCGCCCGCGGTGGACCCGGCGCTGTTCGAGACCGGCGTACCGGTGTTCGGCATCTGCTACGGGTTCCAGGCGATGGCACAGGCCCTGGGCGGCGACGTCGCGCACACCGGCGGCCGCGAGTACGGCCGCACCGACCTGGCCGTCGTGGAGCCCGGCGTGCTGCACGGCGAGCTGCCCGCCCGGCACCCGGTGTGGATGAGCCACGGCGACGGGGTGACGGCGGCGCCGGCGGGCTTCACGGTCACCGCGTCCTCCGCCGGCGCTCCGGTGGCGGCGTTCGAGGACCCTGGCCGTCGCCTGGCCGGGGTGCAGTACCACCCCGAGGTGGTGCACTCTCCGCACGGCCAGGAGGTGCTGCGGCGGTTCCTGCGTGACCTGGCCGGCATCCGGCCGGGCTGGACCACGTCGTCCATCGTGGACGAGCAGGTGACGGCGGTACGGGAGCAGGTGGGCGACGGCAGCGCGATCTGCGGCCTGTCCGGCGGGGTGGACTCCGCGGTCGCCGCGGCCCTCGTGCACCGGGCGATCGGCGACCGGCTGACCTGCGTGTTCGTCGACCACGGGCTGCTGCGCGCCGGGGAGCGCACCCAGGTGGAGCGCGACTTCGTGGCCGCCACCGGCGTGCGGCTGGTGACGGTGGACGCGCGCGAGCGCTTCCTGGCGGCGCTGGCCGGGGTGACCGACCCGGAGGACAAGCGCAAGATCATCGGCCGGGAGTTCATCCGGGTGTTCGAGGCGGCCGCGGCGGACCTCGTGGCCCAGGCCGGCTCGCACGGCGAGAAGATCCGCTACCTGGTGCAGGGCACGCTCTACCCGGACGTCGTGGAGTCCGGCGGCGGCAGCGGCACGGCGAACATCAAGAGCCACCACAACGTGGGCGGGCTGCCGGCGGACCTGGACTTCGAGCTGGTGGAGCCGCTGCGCACGCTGTTCAAGGACGAGGTGCGCCGCGTCGGGCTGGAGCTGGGGCTGCCGGAGACGATCGTGCACCGGCAGCCGTTCCCCGGGCCCGGCCTCGGCATCCGGATCATCGGCGAGGTGACGGCGGAGCGGCTCGGCGTGCTGCGCGCCGCCGACGCGATCGCCCGCGAGGAGCTGACGGCGGCCGGGCTGGACCGCGACATCTGGCAGTGTCCGGTGGTGCTGCTGGCCGACGTGCGCAGCGTGGGCGTGCAGGGCGACGGCCGCACCTACGGGCACCCGGTGGTGCTGCGGCCGGTGTCCAGCGAGGACGCCATGACGGCGGACTGGTCGCGGCTGCCGTACGAGGTGCTGGCCCGGGTGTCCGGCCGGATCACCAACGAGGTGCCGGACGTGAACCGCGTGGTGCTGGACATCACCAGCAAGCCGCCGGGCACCATCGAGTGGGAGTGACCCGGCCGCGCCCCGCCCTGCCGGCGCTGCCGCGCCCACGTGCCCGACGAAGGTAAGTACTCAGAGCAAAGGTGCTGGTCGGTGCTGGTCGGCGCTGGTCGGCGCTCCAAAGGAGGCCGGGGCGTTGAGGGCCGGAACGCGCGAGGGCGCCGCGCGGGGTTGCCGCGCGGCGCCCTCGGTCCCAGGTAGCGGGTCTGGGGCCCTGGCTGACAGGGCCTAGTCGCGGACCTCGGCCTGGCGGGCCCGGCGGGCCGTCCAGGTGGCGAGCCGGTTCCAGGTACGACCGGCGGTGAGCCGGCGGGCCTGGCGGTACCTGAGAGCGGCCTGTTCGGCCTCACGCATTCGGGTTCTGGCTAGTGCTTCCTGCAGCAACATGGCGTTGCTTCCCTTCATCGAGCTGGTGAACGTCGTGGTGGGGACGGTGGTGCTCATGCGGCGGCCTCCGTGTCGGCCGGGACGGTGGGAACGCCGGCAGCGGCGGCCGCCGGGGAGGCGGCCGGGACGCCGGTGACGGCGGGC
>DASWTI010000011.1:0-2763 GCA_036402215.1 Pseudonocardiaceae bacterium | reverse complement strand
TGGCCGGCAACACCGGCCCGGCGCACCTCGCGGCTGCCGTGGGCACGCCCGTGGTCTCGCTGTTCGCACCGGTGGTGCCGGCCGCGCGCTGGGCCCCGCACGGCGTGCCGGTGGTGCTGCTCGGCGACCAGGACGCCCCGTGCCGCGGCAGCCGCGCCCGCGAGTGCCCGGTGCCGGGCCACCCGTGCCTGGACGGCGTGCCGCCGTCCGCGGTGCTGGCGGCCGTCCGGTCGCTGGCGACACCCCGGGGCTTCAGCGCAACGCGGTGACCATGCGGACCGTGGTGCCGCCGGCCCCGGGCGTCACGGTCACCTCGTCCATGAAGGCGCGCATCATCAGCAGGCCGCGGCCACGGGTACCGGGCACCGGCTCGGGCGTGCGCCAGGTGCCGTGGTCGGTGACGGTGACCACGAGCCGGCCGTCCTCCAGGGCGAGGGTGACGTCCACGGTGCCGGGCTCGCCGTCGCGGTGGCCGTGCTCGACGGCGTTCGAGGCGGCCTCGGTGAGGGCCAGCACCACGTCGTGCTCCTGGACCTCGGACAGCCCGGCCAGGGCGAGCCAGCTGCCGGCCCGGCGGCGCAGCGGCGCCAGCATCGCCGGGTCCGGCGCGAGCTCCAGCCGCAGGGCCTCCGGCGGCTGCCGGTAGACGAGCAGCGCCACGTCGTCCTGGCCGCCGTCGGCCGGCAGCAGGTCGGCGAGCAGCCGGTCGGCGAGTTCGCCGCAGCGCAGCCCGGCGTGCTCGGCGAACGAGGCGGCGGCCTGTTCCAGGCCGATGTCGAGCGACCGGTCCCGGCGCTCCACCAGGCCGTCGGTGAACAGCAGCAGCACCGAGCCGGGGCGCAGCGAGGCCGTGGCGCCGGGGCGGCGCACGCCGGGGCGGACGCCCAGCGGCAGCGAACGCCCGCCGGAGAGCACCTCGGCGCGCCCGGTGCCGCCGGGGGCCGGCGGGTGCGCGACCAACGCGGGCAGGTGCCCGGCGCTGCTGTAGTGCAGCAGGTTCGCTGCCGGGTCGATGACCGCGCAGAACACGGTGGTGCACACCGCGCCGGGAGTGCGCCCGGCCACCACGTCCAGGTCGCGCAGGGCGGTGGCCGGGTCGTCACCGCGCAGCAGCAGCGCACGGCAGGCGCTGCGGAGCTGCCCCATCACGGCGGCCGCGGCGAGCCCGCTGCCCACGCAGTCGCCGACCACGATGGCGATCCGGCCGGTGGGCAGCCGCAGCACGTCGTACCAGTCACCGCCCACCTCCAGCGGCGCGACGGCCGGGTGGTAGCGGGCGGCGAACCCGGGCGGCAGGTCGGCCGGACCGAGGATCGCGTGCTGCAGGGTGAGCGAGACCGCGCGCGCCTCGTCCAGCCGCCGGGCACGTTGCAGCGCCTGGGACAGGTGCCCGGCGAGCAGCCCGAACAGGGCCTGGTCCTCGGCGGTCAGGCCACCGGGACCGGCGGGTTGCAGCCAGGCGGCGCCGTCCGAGCCAAGCGCCGCCACCAGGGCGGTCGACAACTCCCCCGGCGCCCCGGTGACCGGCACGACGGCGACCGTGCCCGGCCGGCCGAGCACGGAGTCCATGGCGGCCAGCACCAGCGGCTCCAGCCCCACGGGACCACCGTCGGCCAGGCCCTCACCGGCCCCCTCACCCACTCCGGCGCCGGCCTCGTCGCCGCTCTCGCCGACGGCCCCGTCGCCGCCGCCGGTGCCCGGCCCGTCGTCCTCGTCGTCCGGCGGTGGGCCGACCGCGACGCGCGTCGGCCAGTCGGCCGTGGTGCCGCTGCGGTCCTCGGCGCTCAGCCCGGCCTCGACCGGGCGCACCGTGGTGACCACCCGGCGCGCGCCGAACACCTGAGCCAGACCGGTCGCGCCGGCGACCAGCACGTCGTACGGGGTGGTCGCGGCGGCCAGGCCGGCGGCGAACGACTGCGTGGCGGCGGCGCGGCGCCGAGCCTGCCGCTCCGCCGTCACGTCCCGCACGGTCAGCACGTGCATCCGGTCACCGTGCCGCCCGGTCACCGAGGCGATGTTCACCGAGACCCACACCCGCTCGCCGTCGCGGCGGCGGATGGGCACCACGACGTCGCCGGCGGCGCCGGTGAGCATCTGGCGATAGGACTCGGGGGTGCTGTCGCCCACCAGGTCGGGGATGGCCCACGGCGGCGGCCAGGGGTACGGCAGGCCCTCCGGTCCGTAGCCGGTGATCTCGGCGAACGCGGCGTTGACCTCGACGACCGTGCCGTCCGCGTCCGCCACGGCGAGGCCGTCCTGCATGGCCTCCACGAGGGCCCGGCGGAACTCGGACTCGCGGCGGCGCAGCCCGGCCAGCTCCAGGTTGGAGCGCACCCGGGCCACCAGCTCCGGCCCGGAGAACGGCTTGGCCAGGTAGTCGTCGGCGCCGGCGCCGAGGCCCTCGACGGCCGACTCCTCACCGGCCCGCGCGGAGAGCAGCAGCACCGGGATGCCGGCCGTGGCCGGGTCGGCGCGCAGCTCGCGCAGCAGGCCCATGCCGTCCAGCCGGGGCATCATCACGTCGGTCAGCACCAGGTCGGGATGGCGCTCGCGCACCAGCTCCAGGGCGGCCTGCCCGTCGGCCACCACCAGCACGTGCCACCAGGGGCGCAGCAGCCGCTCCAGGAAACTCCGCAGGTCGGCGTTGTCCTCGACGACGAGCACCGTCTGGGCGTCGGCCGGCGGGGTGGCCGGGGCGGCGGTGACCGCGGTCGGCTGATCCTCCGACCAGGCCGGGGCCGCACGGGCGCCGTCCGGCGTGGC
>DASWTI010000010.1:0-1849 GCA_036402215.1 Pseudonocardiaceae bacterium | reverse complement strand
GCTGGCCGCGCACGTGGTGTCCACGCGCACCCCGGCCGAGCTGGCCGCGGAGCTGGCCGCCACGCTGCCGGCGCACCTGGTGCCGGCCCTGTGGTCGGTGCTGGACGCCTTCCCGCTCACCGCCAGCGGCAAGCTGGACCGCGCCCGGCTGCCCGAGCCCCTGCCACCGGGCCTGTCCCGCCCCACCACGACGGACGCCTCCGAAGCGGCCGGCACCATCGGCACCGCGGACACCACAAGCCAGAACAACCCCGCCGGCCTCACCCCCACGAAACCCCCGGACACCGCTGGCACCTTCGGCACCACGGCCGCCGATGAGGCCGGTGACGGGCCGTCGGACGTCGAGCGCGCCGTGCGCGGGCTGTGGGCGGACGAGCTGGGCACCACCGAGGCACTGCGGGCGGACGCCGAGTTCTTCGCCGTCGGCGGGCACTCGCTGAGCGCCATCCGGCTGCTCACCCGGGTGCGCGAGGAGTTCGGCGTGGAGTACCCCGTGCTGGAGTTCTTCCAGGCGCCCACCATCCGCGCCATGACCGCGCGGCTCGCCCTCGGTGCCACGCACCCGCTCTCCTACTTCCAGCAGCGCATGTGGACGCGGCACCAGGAGCACCCCGACCCGTCCGTCTACAACGTGCGACGGGAGCTGGAGCTGCGCGGCCCGCTCGACCCGGCGGCGCTGCGGCGTGCGCTGGACGCGCTGGTGGCGCGGCACGAGGCGCTGCGCACCCGGTTCGTCCGCCGCGACGGCGCGGTGGTCGCCGAGGTGGCGCCGCCCGCGCCGGTGCCGCACGCGGACGCCGGCGCCGTGGACGCCGCGTTCGACCTCACCGGCACGCCGCTGGTCCGGTACCACCTGACGCGGCACGCGGCGGACCGCTGGACGTTCGTGCTGGTGGTGCACCACCTGGCCTGCGACCACACCACGCTCACGGTGCTCCTGGAGGAGCTCGCCGAGCTGTACGCCGGGCGGGTCCCGCGCGGCACGCCCACCTCGTTCGCCGAGCACGCCCGGGCGGAGCGGCGCGCGCTGGAGGACCCGGCCACCCGGGAGCGGCTGCTCGCGCACTGGCGGGCCACGCTGGACGGGGCGAGGCTGCGGCCGGCGCTGCCCACCGACCGGCCACGGCGCGCGGACGGCCGCCGCTCCGGGCACGGCGCCGAGCACCGGTTCACGGTGGACGGCGCGGTGGTGCGCGGGCTGGACGCCCTGGCACGCGCCCACGGCACCACCCGCTACGTGGTGCTGTGCAGCGCGTTCGCCCGGCTGCTGCGGGAGCTGACCGGCGACGACGACGTCGTGGTGATCACCTCGACCACCACGCGGGGACGCGGCCACGAGCGCACCGTCGGGGTGTTCACCGACGCGCTGCCGCTGCGGATCGACGCGAGCGGCGAGTTCGGCGACGTGGTGGACCGCACCGGGCGGGCGCTGTTCACCGCGCTCGACCACCGGCCGATGCCACTCTGGCTGATCGTGGAGTCGTTGGGGGACACCGGGTTCCCGGCCGTGCCGACCGTGCTGTTCACGGTGCTGGACGACGAGGGCACGGCACCGGTGTTCGGCGGGGCGCGCGCCACCGCGGTCGACGGCCCGCCGGCCACGGTGGCGCGGATGGAGCTGTACGTGACGCTGCTGGCCCGCGAGGGCGGGCTGGAGGGCGCCGTGGAGTACGCCACCGATCTGTTCGACGCCGCGACGGTGCGGCGCTGGTGCGACGTGCTGACCGGCCTGCTCGCCGCGGCAGGGGCGCCCGGACGGACGCCCCTGCCGGATCGGAGCGGGATCAGCCGCTGACCGCGGCCGGGGCCGGCGTGCCCTCGGCGGCGGCGGCCGGGGTGGCCGGGGTGG
>DASWTI010000009.1:0-6496 GCA_036402215.1 Pseudonocardiaceae bacterium | reverse complement strand
GGCCGGGAGCCTTGTCGGCCACCGGCCGGATCTCGAATCATCCGAATCGTGGCCGGGCGGCTGTCGTTAGACCACGCCGGTGACGGCGGACAGGGAGACACAACGCGATGAAGGCCGACACCCCGCCCGTGTCCGACGCCGCGGCCCGCCGCGAGGAGCTGCTGCGGCGCCGGCTCGCCGGTGGCCGCGCCGCCGGCGAGCGCCGCGACGTCATCCCGGTCGCCGACCGGGGCGCCCCGATCCCGCTGTCGTTCGGTCAGCAGCGGCTGTGGCTGCACCACCAGGTCGAGCCGGACAGCCCGGAGTACCTGGTGCCCATGGTGCTGCGGCTGCGCGGCAAGCTGGACACCACGGCGCTGCACACCGCGTGGGAGCGGCTGGTGGCGCGGCACGAGGTGCTGCGCACCCGTTACCGCATGGTGGACGGCGCGCCGGCCCAGGTGATCGACCCGGCGCCGCGCTCGATCATCGTCGCCGGGGACGTCACCGCGCTGCCCGAGGAGGAGCGCGAGGCCGAGGCGCTGCGGCTGGCCGCGGCCGACGCCGCCGAGCCGATCGACCTCGCCACCGAGCACCCGGTGCGGGCCCGGCTGGTGCAGGTGCACTCCGACGAGCACGTGCTGTCCGTGGTGCTGCACCACGTGGCCTGCGACGGCTGGTCGATGGACGTGCTCACCCGCGACCTGTTCGAGCTGTACGTGGCGGCCGAGGCGGGTGAGCCGGCGCGGCTGCCCGAGCTGCCCGTCCAGTACGCGGACTTCGCGGCCTGGCAGCGGGCGAAGCTCGACGGCACGCCGCTGTTCCGCCAGCTCGGCTACTGGCGCTCGCAGCTGTCCGGCATCACCCCGCTGGCGCTGCCCACCGACCGGCCGCGGCCGCCGGTGCGGTCCTGGAGCGGCGCGCAGCACCAGTTCACCGTGCCCGCCGAGCTGGCCGCCGGGCTGCGCGAGCTGGCGCTGACGCACGACACGACGCTGTTCACCGTGGGCCTCACCGCCTACCAGGTGCTGCTCACCCGCTACGCCGGCAGCCGCGACGTGGCCGTCGGCAGCGCGGTCGCCGGCCGCTCCCGTCCCGAGGTGCAGGACCTCGTCGGCTTCTTCCTGAACACCGTGGTGCTGCGCGCCCGCTGGACCGGCGACCCGACGTTCGCCGAGGTGCTCGGCCGCAACCGGCACACCGTGCTGGACGCCTTCGACCACCAGGACGCGCCGGTGCAGCTGCTGGTGGACGACCTGGACGCCGAACGCGACCGCTCGCGCACGCCGCTGTTCCAGGTGATGTTCGACCTGGCGAAGGCCGCGCCGCCCTCCGTGGGCCTGCCCGGCCTGGACATCGAGCCGGTGGACCTGGCCGGCACCATCGCCAAGCACGACCTGCGGCTGGAGCTCGCCGAGCTGCCCGACGGCTCGCTGCGCGGCATCGTCGAGTACGCGACCGCGCTGTTCGACGAGAGCACGGCGCGGCGCCTGGCCGGGCACTACGTCCGGCTGCTGGCCGCCGCGGTGGCCGACCCGGCGCGGCCGCTGTCCGAGCTGGACGTGCTGGAGGAGGGCGAGCGCACCCGGCTGGTCACCGCGTGGAGCACCGGCGAGCGCCGGGAGCGGGAGTTCGTCGCGACGCCCGAGCTGATCGCCCGCCGGGCCGCCGCGACCCCGGACGCCACCGCCGTGGTGTGCGGCGCGGAGTCGCTGACGTTCGCCGAGCTGGACGAGCGGGCCAACCGGCTCGCGCACCACCTGCGGGCCTACGGCGTGGGCCGGGAGTCCGTGGTGGCGGTGTGCCTGAGCCGCGGGCCGGAGCTGCTGCCGGCGCTGCTCGGGGTCTGGCGGGCCGGCGCCGCGTACGTGCCGCTCGACCCCGGCGACCCGCGCGAGCGGCTCACCCACGTGCTGCGCGACTCCGGCGCCGCGGTGCTGGTGACCGAGCTGGACCACGTCGACCTGCTGGACGACGGCCCGCAGGCGATCACCGTGCTGGTCGACGAGGACGCGGACCAGATCGAGGGCTACCCGGCGACCGCGCCCGGCGTGGCGGTGGACCCCGCGGACGTCGCCTACCTGATCTACACGTCCGGCTCCACCGGCCGCCCGAAGGGCGTCATGGTGACCCACGGCGGCCTGGCGAACTACCTGGCCTGGGCGGTGGACACCTACCTGCTGCCGGACGGCGAGGGCGGCGCGCTGTTCTCCTCGGTGGCGTTCGACATGGTGGTGACGCCGCTCTACGCGCCGCTGCTGGGCGGCCAGCCGGTGCACCTGATGCCGGCGGACCTGGACGTCAACGACCTCGGCGCCGTTCTCGCGGGCCGCCGCTACAGCTTCCTCAAGCTCACCCCGGGGCACCTGGAGCTGCTCACCCAGCAGCTCGACCCGGCCGCCGCCGAGACCCTGTGCGGCACGTTCGTGGTGGGCGGCGAGGCGTTCCCGGCGCGGCTCGCACGGGCCTGGCGCGACCTGGCGCCCGGCTCCGGCGCCGTGCTGCTCAACGAGTACGGGCCCACCGAGAACACCGTGGCCAACGTGACCTACGCGCTGCCCACGGCGCGCGCGGCCGCGCCGGCCGGCACGGATTCG
This sequence comes from Pseudonocardiaceae bacterium, assembly GCA_036402215.1. Classification (GTDB taxonomy): domain Bacteria; phylum Actinomycetota; class Actinomycetes; order Mycobacteriales; family Pseudonocardiaceae; genus DASXTS01. Next base: position 3,920 of record DASWTI010000009.1, on the reverse strand, counting down.
CTGCCGATCGGACGCCCGGTGCCGAACACCAGCGCCTTCGTGCTGGACGCCGAGCTGCGGCCGACCCCGACCGGCGTCGTGGGCGAGCTGTACCTGGGCGGCGACCAGCTCGCCCGGGGCTACCGCGGCCTGCCGGACCGCACCGCGGAGCGCTTCGTGCCGGACCCGTTCGGCCCGCCCGGCGCGCGGCTCTACCGCACCGGCGACCTGGCGCGGTTCCGCGGCGACGGCGAGATCGAGTTCCTGGGCCGCGCCGACGACCAGGTGAAGGTGCGCGGCTACCGCGTGGAGACCGGCGAGATCGTGGCCGGGCTCGGCCGGCACGGCGCGGTGCGCGACGCCGTGGTGGTGCTGCGTGGCACGCAGCTCGTGGCCTACCTGGTGGCGGACACCGCGGACCGGCCGAGCCCGGAGGCGCTCGGCGCGTTCCTGTCCGACATCGTGCCCGCGTACATGGTGCCGTCGGCATTCGTCTGGCTCGACCGCATCCCGCTGACCAGCAACGGCAAGACCGACCTGGCCGCGCTGCCGGAGCCGGACCGCGACGCCCGGCAGAGCGACACCGAGTTCGTCGCGCCGGCGAGCGAGGTGGAGCAGCGGATCGCCGCGGCCTGGCGGCAGGTGCTGGGGCTGGACCGGGTCGGCGTGCACGACTCGTTCTTCGACCTGGGCGGCGACTCGCTGAGCGCCGTGGCCCTGGTCGGGGCGCTGCGCGAGCAGGGCCTGGAGCTCACCGTGCAGGAGGTGTTCGCCGGGCCGACCGTGGCGGAGCTGGCCGAGCTGCTGGGCGGCCGCGAGGCCACCACGGCCGCGCCCGCCGCGCGTGAGTTCGCCGCGCCGTTCTCGCTGCTCGCCGAGGTGGACCGGGCGGCGCTGCCGGACGGCCTGGTCGACGCCTACCCGCTGTCGCAGATCCAGGCCGGCATGGTCTACGAGATGTTCAACGGCAGCGACGTGCACTACTACCACAACGCCACGAACTACCCGATGCGCGAGGAGGGCACGGAGTTCGACTTCGAGGCCCTGCGCCGCGCGGTGGAGATCGTGACGGCCCGGCACGACGTGCTGCGCACCTCGATCGAGGTCACCGGGTACTCGGAGCCGTTGCAGCTGGTGCACGCCCACGCCACCATGCCGCTGGGCTGGCAGGACCTGCGCGGGTTGTCCCGCACGGCGCAGGAGCAGGCCGTCGCCGAGCACATGGCGGCCGAGCGGGCGAACCTGTTCGACCTGCGGACGCCGTCGCTGCTGCGGGTGTTCGCCTTCGACCACGGCGAGGGCCTGTGGTCGCTCACCATCACCGAGTGCCACCCGATCCTGGAGGGCTGGAGCTACCACGTCCTGTTCATGGAGCTGGTGCGCACGTACCAGCAGCTCCGGGACACCGGCGCGGCCGCCGAGGTCGAGCAGCCGGCGGTGCGCTACGCGGACTTCATCGCCGCCGAGAAGAAGGCGCTGGCCTCGGCGCCGACCCGGGACTACTGGCGGCGCACGGTCGAGGAGTTCCCCCCGTACCGGCTGCCCTCCGCCTGGGGCGACCAGCGGGCCGCCGCGGACGGCACCGACGTGCCGTTCACCGTGTGGGTGCCGTTCGACGACCTCACCGACCGGCTCCAGGCGCTGGCCCGCGAGGCCGACGTGCCGTTCAAGAGCGTGGTGCACGCCGCGCACCTGACGGTGCTGTCGATGCTCACCGACGAGCGGGCGTTCGCCACCGGCCTGGTGTGCGACGCGCGGCCCGAGGAGGCCGGCGCCGACCGGGTGCTCGGCATGTACCTGAACACCGTGCCGTTCGGCTTCCGCGCGGCGCCGGGCGGGCCGCGGTCCTGGCGGCAGCTGGTGAAGCAGGTGTTCGCCCGCGAGGTGGAGCTGTGGGAGCACCGCCGTTACCCGCTGCCGGCCATGCAGCGCGAGTTCGGCGGCGGGCGGCGGCTGCTCGACGTGATGCTGGTGTACCTGGACTTCCGCAACGTCGACCGCGAGCTCGTCGAGTCCGAGTCGGTGGTGGACGACAGCCCCAACGAGTTCCCGCTGGTGGTCACGATCAGCCGGTTCGGCCTGGTCGACCTGATGATGCACCCGTCGGCGATCAGCCGGGAGAACGGCGAGCGGCTGGGGAAGCTCTACCGCTCGGTGCTGTGCGCCATGGCCGACGACTTCGACGGCGACTCGCGCGGCGAGCACCTCTCCCCCGCCGAGCGCCGCCACGTGCTGACCGCCTGGAACGACACCGGCGCCCCCGCGCTGACCGAGGGCCGGGCGGCCACGCTGCCCGGGCTGTTCGCCGAGCAGGCCGCGCGCACCCCGCTGGACGTCGCGGTCGGCACCGAGGAGCGGCTCGTCACCTACGCCGACCTGGACGCCGCCGCGAACCGGCTGGCGCACGCGCTGGTCGAGGCCGGAGCCGGGCCGGAGCGCGTGGTGGCCGTCGCGCTGCCCCGCTCGGTGGAGCTGGTGACCACGCTGCTCGCCGTGCACAAGGCCGGCGCGGCGTACCTGCCGATCGAGCGGGACACCCCGGCCGACCGGGTGGCCGGCGTGCTCGCCGAGGCCGCGCCGGTGCTCGTGGTGAGCACCGCGGGGCACCCGGCGGCGACCCTGGGCACGGTGCCCACGGTGCTGGTCGAGGAGCTCGACGTGGCCGGCCGGCCGGACACCCCGCCGGACGTGACGGTGCTGCCGGAGCACCCGGCGTACGTCATCTACACCTCCGGCTCCACGGGGCGGCCGAAGGGCGTCGTGGTGCCGCACGCCGGCATCGTGAACCGGCTGGCCGGCATGCAGCAGACCTACGGCCTGACCGGAACCGACCGCGTGCTGCACAAGACGCCGATCGGTTTCGACGTGTCGGTCTGGGAGCTGTTCTGGCCGCTCACCCACGGCGCCACGCTGGTGCTGGCGCGGCCGGACGGGCACAAGGACCCGGCCTACCTGGCGGCGCTCATCACCCGGGCCGGCGTGACCACCGCGCACTTCGTGCCCTCGATGCTGCAGGCGTTCGTGCGCGAGCCGTCGGCCGCCGGCTGCACCGGGCTGCGCCGGGTGATCTGCTCCGGCGAGGCGCTGCCCGACGAGCTGCAGGACCGTTTCCTGGCGCTGCTGCCGGACGTCGAGCTGCACAACCTGTACGGCCCGACCGAGGCATCCATCGACGTCACCGCGTGGCGCTGCGCGGCGGGCACGCCGGTGCCGATCGGCCGCCCGGTGCCGAACACCCGGGTGTACGTGCTGGACGCCGAGCTGCGGCCGGTGCCGGTGGGCGTGCCGGGTGAGCTGTACCTGGCGGGCGTGCAGCTCGCCCGCGGCTACCTGGCGCGGCCGGACCTCACGGCGGAGCGCTTCGTGGTGAGCCCGTACGGCGCGCCCGGCGAGCGGATGTATCGCACCGGCGACGTGGTGCGCTGGCGGCCGGACGGCGCGCTCGACTTCCTGGGCCGCACCGACCACCAGGTGAAGATCCGCGGCAACCGGATCGAGCTCGGCGAGATCGAGGCCGCGCTGCTGGCGCAGCCGGGGGTGGCCGAGGCGGTCGTGGTGACCCGCGAGGACATCGCCGGGCACCCGCGGCTGGTGGCGTACGTGGTGGGCACGGCGGCCGCCGACGCGGTGCGCGACGGCCTGCGCCGGACGCTGCCGGAGTACATGGTCCCGGCCACGGTGGTCACGCTGGACGCCATGCCGCTCAACGCGAGCGGCAAGCTGGACCGGCGCGCGCTGCCCGCCCCGGACGCGGCGGCCGGCGGCACCGCTGATGGCGACGGCTACGTGCCGCCGCGCACCGGGACCGAGAAGCTGCTGGCCCGGATCTGGGCCGAGGTGCTGGGCGTGGCCAGGGTCGGCGCCACCGACTCGTTCTTCCGGCTGGGCGGCGACTCCATCCTCACCATCCGGGTGGGTGCGGCGGCCGCCGAGGCCGGGCT
>DASWTI010000008.1:0-9438 GCA_036402215.1 Pseudonocardiaceae bacterium | reverse complement strand
CGCCGAGCGGGACCGCGAGCGGGAGCGTGCCGAGGCCGAGCGCCGCCGCGCCGACCGCGCCGACCACGATGCCGAGGTGGCCCGGCAGTCCGCCCGCGAGGCCCGCGCCGCCGACGAGGTACGGCTCGCGCTGCTGGTGGACACCCTGGCCGGCACGGTCACCGGGCTGCGCCGGGAGCTGGCGCTGGGGGAGGGCCCGCGCACCGGCCCGCGACCCGCCGACCTGGTGCGCGCCGCCCGCCCGGACGGCTCGCCCGGCCGCGTCGAGGACCCGGCTGCGCTGGACCGGCTGCTCGCGCTGCCGGGAGTGCACCTCGTGGTCGACGGCTACAACGTCACCAAGACCGGCTACGGCGAGCTGACCCTGTCCGACCAGCGCGACCGGCTGGTGGGGCAGCTCGGCCCGCTGGCGGCGCGCACCCGCGCCGAGGTGACCGTCGTGTTCGACGGCGCCGGGGTGGTGTCCGTACCGGTCGCGGCGCCGCGCGGCGTGCGGGTGCTGTTCTCCGAGCCCGGCGTGCTGGCCGACGACGTGATCCGCGCGGTGGTGGCCGCCGAGCCGGAGGGCCGGCCGCTCGTCGTGGTCACCTCCGACCGGGCGGTGGCCGACTCGGTCCGCCGCCGCGGCGCGCACCCGGTGCCCTCGGCGGTCCTGCTGGCCCGCTTCGGCCGCTCCTGAGCCCCCGTCAGCCCCGTCGCGGCCGTCTCCGGCCGTCGCCCCGGGGTCGCGTACCCCCGGATTGTCGGTGGTGCCCCCTACCGTCGGCGGTGGTGTCACAGGACGGAGGAACGCCATGATCGTGGACTGCGACCGCTGCGAGGTCCGGGGGGCCGCGTGCGGGGACTGCGTCATCACGGTGCTGCTCGGCGCGCCGCCGGGCGGGGTGCCGCTCGACGCGACGGAGCTGCGGGCGATCGACGTGCTCGCCGAGGCCGGGCTGATCCCCCAGCTCAGGCTGGTTCCGGGACGGACGGATGACGCCGGAGCCGCAACCGGAACGGAGGTCGCCGTCGCCGGATGGACCGACGACGGCGCCGAACGGTCCGGCCGCGAGGCGGTCTGATCGGGCGAACCGATCACCCCGTGAAGCCGAGTGCTACGCCAAACGTGCTCGTTGTGCGTCTCGACACCTTCCCGTGGGCGTGTTGTGGACGCCTGGCCTGACGTTTCGTAATGTGGCCGAGACCTTGCGGCGGTCAGTCGCCCACTCCGGGCGGCGACGCAGGGCTCACCGCCGAATCGGCACGTCGGGGAGCCGAGCCGGGGAACCAACCGGATCCACGGGGTGAATCCGGTACCGAGCACCGTGGGTACCGGTAGGGCTACTCTTCGGCCCGAACCCGTCAGCTAACCCGGTAGGCGGGCGAGGAAAGAGGAGTGACGCGCGACGTGTCGTCGCACCGAGTGAAACGCTCTGTTCAGAGCACCCTGGCGGCCCTCGCGGTCGTCACCACGGTCTCCCTCCTGCCGGCTCCGGCCGGTGCCGACCCCGAGCTGCCGAGCACGGCGTCGGAGGCGGTCAAGGAGCTGGCCGAGCTCAGCCGTCAGGCCGAGCAACTCACCGAGGAGTATCACGCGGCCACCGACGCACTGGCGGCCCGCCAGGCCGAGTTCGCCACGGCCCAGACCGACTTCACCACGGCCACGGCCAAGGCGGAGGAGGCAAAGGTCAAGCAGGAGGAGTTCCGCGCCCAGGTCGACAAGCTGGCCGCGGCCTCCTTCCAGGGCGCGCGCTTCAACCAGCTGTCGGCGCTGCTGGTCAGCGAGTCCCCCCAGGACTTCCTCGACCAGATGTCGGCGCTGGACCTGCTGGCCGCCGACAACCAGCGATCGATCGACGAGCTGGGTGCCGTCGTCAAGGAGGCCGAGGCCGCGGCGGCCGCCGCGACCGACGCCAGCACGCGGGCGAAGGAGGCCGAGCAGCAGGCGGCCCAGATCCAGGCCGACGTCGCCAAACGCAAGACGGAGCTCGAGACCCGTCAGGGCGAGGTCCAGCGGCGGCTCGACCAGCTCAACGGCGCCGACCGCCAGACGCTGCGCGGGGGCGGGGACCTCAACATCCCGATCCCGCCGGCCAGCGGCGTCGCGGGCGAGGCGATGAACCACGCCCTGTCCAAGCGTGGCGCGCCGTACGTCTGGGCGTCCGAGGGCCCGAACTCGTTCGACTGCTCCGGGCTCGTGTACTGGGCGTACCAGCAGGTCGGCATCACCCTGCCGCGGTCCAGCCGCTCGCAGGCGACGGTCGGCTCGCCGGTGCCGCGCAGTGCCATCCAGCCGGGTGACCTGCTGTTCTTCTACAGCCCGGTGAGCCACGTCGGCATCTCCGTCGGCGGCAACAACATGGTGCACGCCCCGCAGAGCGGTGACGTGGTGAAGGTCGCGGACTGGACCCGCATGCCGCTCACGGCCGTGCGCCGGGTCGGTGGCTGAACCGTCACCGCCGCGTGACCACACGATGAGGGCCGGTGCCGACCACGGTGCCGGCCCTCGCGTTACGGTCGACGCCATGAGCGCCCGGGCCCGCGGCTGGCTGGCCGCGCTGGTGGCGGTGGCGCTGCTCGGCGGACTCGCGGTCCTCGGCGGCGTGCCGGCCCGCGTCGGCGTGCCCGGTGCCGGCGACGGTGGACCCGGGGACGGCCTGGTCGCCGGTCGTCCCGCGCCGCCGCGCACCGACCTGCCGGAGCCCGGCGAGGTGCCGCGCGGCGGCCAGGAGCGTGACCGCGCCGTGCGGGACCTGCTGGACCGCCGGGCCACCGCGCTGCGGCAGCGCGACGAGGCCGCGTTCCTGACCACCATCGACCCGCTCGCCTCGGCCGACTTCGTGGCCGCGCAGCGCGCCCTGTTCACCAACCTGGGCGGCGTGCCGTTGTCCGAGTGGAGCTACCGGGTCGACGGCAGCTCCCCGGCCACGCCGCCGCGCCGCGCCGACGCCGGGGAGCTGTGGGCGCCGCGCACCACGCTGCGCTACGCCCTGGAGGGCGTGGACACCGTGCCCACCGAGCGGCCGATGGGCTACCTGTACGCGCGGCGCGACGGCCGCTGGTACCTGACCTCGGACACCGAGCTGGGCCCCGACGGCGAGCGCACCTGGCGCGGCCCGTGGGACTTCGGCCCGTGCGTCGCGGTGGCCGCGCCCGGCGGCCTGGTGGTCGGCCACGCCGGCCAGGAGGAACTGCTCACCCGGCTGGCCGCCGAGCTGGACGCCGCCGTGCTCGCGGTCACCGAGGTGTGGGGCACCGAGTGGTCGCAGCAGGTGGCGGTCATCGTGCCGGCCGGCACCGAGGAACTGCGCGAGCTGGTCGGCCCGGCGTTCGCCGTCGACGGCATCGCCGCCGCGGCCGTCGCGGACCTGGTGGACGTGGCCAACCACACGGCGATCGGGCAGCGCGTGGTGCTCAACCCCACCCAGATCGGCCGGCTGTCCACCGCGGCCCGGCGGATCGTGCTGCGGCACGAGATCACCCACATCGCGGCCCGCGCGGCCACCGTGGACGGCGCGCCCATGTGGCTGCTGGAGGGCTTCGCCGACTACGTGGGCTACCGCGACAGCGGGCTGCGGCCCCGGGAGGCCGCGCCGGACCTGGTGCGCGTCATGCGCACCCGCGGCGTGCCGGACACCCTGCCGGCGGACACCGACTTCACCGGCGGCAGCACCGACCTCGACCTCGCCTACCAGCTCGGCTGGTCGGCGGCGCTGCACGTCGTGGAGCTGGCCGGCGAGGACGGCCTGGTGCGGCTGTACCGGCTGGTGGCCGGTGGCCCCGACCCCACGCCGGCCGCCGTCGACGCCGCCCTGCTGCAGGTGCTGGGCACGGACCTGGCCGGCTTCGTCGCGTCCTGGCGGCAGTCGCTCACGCAGCACTTCTCCTGAGCCCCGCCGGGGCCGCCCCGTAGGCTGCACCGGTGCGGCGCACCCTCCTGCTGACCAACGACTTCCCGCCCCGCCCGGGCGGCATCCAGGCCTACCTGCACCAGCTGGCCGGGCGGCTGCCCGCCGACCGCCTGGTGGTGTACGCGCCCGCCTGGGAGGGCGCCGCCGAGTTCGACGCCCGCCAGCCGTTCGAAGTGGTCCGCCACCCCGGCACCCTCATGCTGCCGGTGCCGGACGTGCTGCGCCGCGGCCGTGAGATCGCCCGTGCGCACGGCTGCGAGACCGTGTGGTTCGGTGCGGCGGCGCCGCTCGCGCTGCTCGGGCCGTACCTCGGCGTGGAGCGCGTCGTGGCCAGCACGCACGGCCACGAGGTCGGCTGGGCGATGCTGCCCGGGGCGCGGCAGGCGCTGCGCCGCATCGGCTCCACCGCGGACGTCGTCACGTTCGTCAGCCGCTACACACGCTCCCGGTTCGCCTCGGCGTTCGGGCCGCGGGCGGCGCTGGAGTTCCTGCCGTCCGGCGTGGACACCGACGTGTTCGCCCCCGACGCCGGGGCGCGCGCCGAGATCCGCTCCCGGTACGGCCTGGGGGAGCGTCCGGTCGTCTCGTGCATCTCCCGGCTGGTGCCGCGCAAGGGCCAGGACACGCTCATCCGGGCGCTGCCGGAGATCCGCCGCCGGGTGGACGGCGCCGCGCTGCTGATCGTCGGCAACGGGCCGTACCGTGGCCGGCTGGAGCGGCTGGCCGCCGAGCACGGCGTGGCCGCGCACGTGACGTTCACCGGCGGGGTGCCCTGGGAGGAACTGCCGGCGCACTTCGCGGCGGGCGACGTGTTCGCCATGCCGTGCCGCACGCACGGCCGCGGCCTGGACGTGGAGGGCCTCGGGATCGTGTTCCTGGAGGCCGCCGCCAGCGGGCTGCCGGTGGTCGTCGGCCGCTCCGGCGGCGCCCCGGAGACGGTGCGCGACGGCGAGACCGGGACGCTGGTGGACGGCCGCGACGTGACCGAGGTGGCCACCGCCACCGTGGAACTGCTGGCCGACCCTGGGCTGGCCGCCAAGTACGGCGCCGCCGGCCGGGACTGGATGACCCACGAGTGGCGCTGGGACCGGCACGCCACCCGCCTCGCCACGCTGCTCTGACTCGCGGCCGGCGCCGGACACGACGACGGCGCCGCACCCCGTGAGGGGTACGGCGCCGCCGGGTGGGACGTCAGCGCGTGTAGATGGCGTCGATCTCGTGCGCGAACTCCTTGGCGACCACGTTGCGCTTGAGCTTCAGCGTCGGGGTGAGCTGCCCGCCGGCCTCGGTGAAGTCCACCGGCAGGATGCGGAACTTCTTGATCGCCTCCGCGGCCGACACCGCCTTGTTCGCCTCGGCCACCGCGGCGTCGATCTCGGCGCGCAGGTCCGGGTCCTCCGCCAGGTCGGCCACCTCGCCGGTCTTGCCGTGCTCGTCGCGCCAGAGCGGGAACGCCTCCGGGTCGATCGTCACCAGCGCGCCGATGAACGGCTGGTTGTCGCCGACCACCATGCACTGGCTGATCAGCGCGTGCGCGCGCAGCCGGTCCTCCAGCACCGCCGGCGCCACGTTCTTGCCGGCGGCGGTGACGATGAGCTCCTTCTTGCGGCCGGTGATCCGCAGGTAGCCGTCGGAGTCCAGCTCGCCGATGTCGCCGCTGTGGAACCAGCGGTCCTCGGTGAGCGCCTCGGCGGTCGCCGACGGGTTGTTCCAGTAGCCGCGGAACACCACGTCACCCTTGATCATGATCTCGCCGTCCTCGGCGATCCGGATCGAGGTGCCGCCGATCGGCCGGCCCACCGTGCCGACCTTGAAGTGCTTCGGCAGGCCGATGGTCGCCGCCGCCGAGGTCTCGGTGAGGCCGTAGCCCTCGTACACCGTGACGCCGATGCCGCGGAAGAAGTGCCCCAGCCGCACGCCGAGCGGCGCGCCGCCGGACACCGCGTCGGTGCAGCGCCCGCCGAGCGCGGCCCGCAGCTTGCCGTAGACCAGCCGGTCGAACAGCGCGTGCTTCACCTTGAGCCCGAGGCCGGCGCCGCCCTTGTCCTGCGCCTCGCTCCACTGCACCGCGGTGGCCTCGGCGGCGTCGAAGATCTTGCCCTTGCCGGCGGAGTGCGCCTTCTGCCGGGCGCTGTTGTAGACCTTCTCGAACACCCGCGGCACGCTCAGCACCAGCGTCGGGCGGAACTCCGCCAGGTCCGGCAGCAGGTTCTTCACGTCCGCCGTGTGGCCCACGGTGGCGCGTGCCTGGAAGCCGGCGAACTGCACCACGCGGGCCAGGATGTGCGCGAGCGGCAGGAACAGCAGGATCTGCGTGTTGGCGTTCAGCAGCTCCGGCGCGCCGGCCACCACGGTGCGCACCTCGGCCACGATGTTGCGGTGGGTGAGCTCGCAGCCCTTGGAGCGGCCGGTGGTGCCCGAGGTGTAGACCAGCGAGGCCAGGTCGTCGCCGCCCTGGGCGCGGCGCTGGGCGTGCAGGTCCTCGTCGCTCACGTCGGCGCCGAGCGCGGTGAGCTGCTCCACGGCCGGCTCCGGGCCGTCGATCTGCCAGACGTTGACCAGGTCGACCAGCTTGTCCTTGACGCCCTGCACGGTGGCCGCGTGCTGCTCGGCCTCCACGATGATCGCCTTGGCGCCGGAGTCCGACATGATCCACTCGATCTGCTCGGCCGAGGAGGTCTCGTAGATCGGCACGGTGACCGCGCCGGCGGCCAGGATCGCGAAGTCCAGCAGCGTCCACTCGTAACGGGTACGGGACAGCACGGCCACCCGGTCGCCCGCGGCGATGCCGCTCGATCGCAGGCCCTTGGCCACGGCCAGCACCTGCGCCGCGAAGTTCTGCGCGGTCACGTCGACCCACGTGCCCTCGACCCGGCGCCGGTACACGATGGCGTCACTGAACCGCTCCGCCGTCGCGAACACCATGTCGGACACGTTGTCCTCGTCCGCCACCGTCACGGTGGCGGGGACACTGAACTCACGCACAAGAACCTCCGGGACTGCCGAAATACCGCGTTACGAGCGTGTATCCCATGAAATCTAGCGCCTGACGTCCCCGGCGGGACAGCGCGCCGGACCGACTGGCAGGCTGCGAACCGTGTCTTCGGTGGACGTGATCGACGAGACGTTCCTCGTCGTGCCGCCACGGTCACTCGCGGTGATCTTCGCCGATCCCGCGCGGTGCGCGGCGTTCTGGCCGGACCTGCGGCTCACCGTGTACGCCGACCGCGGCGACGAGGGACTGCGCTGGACGGTGGCCGGCGCCCTGGTCGGCACCATGGAGGTGTGGCTGGAGGCCGTGCTCGACGGCACCCTGCTGCACTACTACCTGCGGGCCGACGGGGCCACGCCGCTCACCCCGCGCGCGGCGGCCGCCGAGACCCGGCGCCGGCAGCTCGCCGCCCGGCGCCTGGCCTTCGCGCTGAAGGCCGAGCTGGAGGCGGACCGGGAGATCGGCGTCGGCCCGGCCGGCGGCTGACCGGTGCGGGTCCACGTGGTCTCCGACGTCCACGGCAACGCCGAGGCGCTGGCCCGCGCGGGCGACGGCGCGGACGCGCTCGTGGTGCTCGGCGACCTGATCGACTTCGTGGACTACGACGACCACTCCGCCGGCATCCTCGGCCGGGTGTTCGGCCCGGAACGGGTGCGGCGGTTCGCCGAGCTGCGCGCCACGCCGGGCGGTGACCTGGTGGGCTTCGTGCGCTCCCTCTGGGCCGGCCTGGACGACCCGGCGGCCGTGGTCGAGGCCGAGGTGCGCGCCCAGTACGAGCGGCTGTTCGCCGCGCTCACCGCGCCCACCTACGCCACCCCGGGCAACGTGGACCTGCCGCACCTGTGGCCGGAGTACGCGGGCGCCGGCGTCACGGTGTGCGACGGCACCGTGGCGGACATCGGCGGCCGGCTGTTCGGGTTCGTCGGCGGCGCGGTGCTGCCGCCGGGGGTGCGGCCGCGCACCGGGCCGCGGCCGTGGACGCCGTACCTGCGCGCCGGCGCCGAGTACGCCGCCGCCGTGGACGGGCTGCCGGACGTGGACGTGCTGGCCAGCCACATCCCGCCCGCCGTGCCCGAGCTCTGCTACGACGTGGTCGCCCGGCACCCGGAGCGCGGCTCCACCGAGTTGCTCGGCTACCTGACCCGACGGCGGCCGCCGCTGGCCCTGTTCGGCCACGTGCACGCCCCGCTGGCCCGGCGCGCCCGGGTGCACTCCACGGAGTGCGTCAACGTCGGCCACTTCCGCCGCACCGAGTCGCCGTACGTGCTGACCTGGTGAGGCGGGTAGCCTGCGGCGCATGGCCGACCAGACCACGCAGTCCATCGAGATCGCCGCGCCGGCCGAGCGGGTCATGGCGGTGATCGCCGACCTGCCCTCCTACCCGGAGTGGGCCGACGGCATCACCATGGTGGAGGTCCTGGAGACCGACGACCGGGGCCGCCCGGCGCTCGTGCGGATGGCGCTGGAGAAGGCCGTGGTCAAGGACGAGTACACGCTCGCCTACGAGTGGGCCGAGGACGGCCGCTCGGTGCGCTGGCACCTGGTCAAGGGCCAGATGCAGAAGGCCCAGAACGGCTCCTACGTGCTCACCGAGCGCGACGGCCGCACGACCGTCACCTACACGCTGGCCGTGGAGCTGACCATCCCGATGATCGGGCTGCTGCGCCGCAAGGCCGAGAAGGTCATCATCGACACCGCGCTCAAGGAGCTCCGCCGCAGGGTGGAGGCCGGCTGACGTGCGCCTGCTGCTCTTCACCGGCAAGGGCGGCGTCGGCAAGACCACGCTGGCCGCCGCCACCGGCACCCGGCTCGCCGCGGCCGGTCGCAAGGTGCTCGTGGTGTCCACCGACCCGGCGCACTCGCTGGCCGACGCGCTGGACACCCCGCTCGGCGCCGACCCGGCCGAGGTGCCCGGCTGCGAGGGCCTGTACGCCGCCCAGGTGGACGCCCTGCGGTTGCTGGACGGCGCCTGGGCCCAGCTGCGCACGCACCTGGGGGCGCTGCTCGCCGGGGCCGGCGTGGACGAGGTGGCCGCCGAGGAGCTGACCGTGCTGCCCGGCGTGGAGGAGCTGCTGGCGCTCACCGAGGTCGTGGAGCTGGCCCGGCACGGTCCCTGGGAGGTGGTGCTCGTGGACTGCGCGCCCACCGCCGAGACGCTGCGGCTGCTGGCCCTACCGGACGCGCTCGCCGGCTACCTGGAGAAGCTGTTCCCGGCGCACCGCCGGGTGCTGCGCGGCGTGCTGCCGCGGGCCGGTGCCGGCTGGGCCGCGGCGGCGGAGGCGTTGTCCCGGCTGGCCGAGCGGTTGCAGACGCTGCGCGCCGCGCTCACCGACCCGGCCGTCACCGGGGTGCGGCTGGTGCTCACCCCGGAGCGCGTGGTGCTCGCCGAGGTCCGCCGCACGCTGACCGCGCTGGCGCTGCTCGGCATCGCGGTGGACGGCGTGCTCGCCAACCGGCTGGTGCCCGCCGTGGCCCCGTCCGCGCGGGGGGCCGCCGCCGGCTGGATGCGGGCCCGCCGGGCCGAGCAGGACGAGGTGCTCGCCGCGCTGGCCG
>DASWTI010000007.1:0-13803 GCA_036402215.1 Pseudonocardiaceae bacterium | reverse complement strand
CGGGCGGCGGCGCGGAGGTGGGAGCCGGGGCCGGGCCGGCGGTGTCCGGGGCCAGCTGCCCGGCGTCGGTGCCGGCGAGGTCGCGGTGCCGGGATTCGTGATCGGCGGCGTTCACCGTGGGGTTCCCGGTCACGGTGCGTGCCGACATGAGCTGCCAGCCGACGAGCAGGAGCACGGCGGCCAGGACACCGATGACCACCGGCAGCGCGCGGGCGGCGCGCCGGCGGCGCGCGGGATCCTCGGGCTCCTCCAGCGGCGTGAGCACGGGCTCGGCGTCGGAGGAGCCGTCCGGACGGGACGGCCCTGGCGCCGGGCCGGGCTCGCCGGCGGCGTCCGGCTGCGCGTCGGCCTTGGCGCCGAGCCTCATGTATTCCTCCTGTCGTGGCCCTGCATTCGCGGCAGGGCATCACGCTCCGCCACGAATATCCCCCCAGCCCCGACATCCGGGCAACACTGCCACTCGATCGTGGCGGCCCGGACCAGCGGTAACATATGCGACCCGGCCGGGCGATCACAACCAGGACGGGAGTCGCCCACGACACGCTTCGTGGCGGCGGCCCGACGGGTGGCGGGCCGATCAGGAGTACGGGGGCTGGGCATGGCGAAGTCGGGCGAGCCGAGGCATGCCCTCAGCACGTCGGCCGAACCGGCGGACGCCACGCTGCCCGTCCCCGGCCTGAGCGAGCCGGCCGGGGCCACACCGCGTGACCCCACCACCCCGGCGGATGCCGGCACCGTGGGCACGCGAGTGGGGCGCGGCGCGCTGTGGAGCCTGGTGAACACCGTGGTGCTGCGGCTGGGCACGGTGCTGTCCGGCATCGTGCTGGCCCGCATCCTGGCGCCGGCCGACTACGGCGTGTTCGCCGTGGCGCTGGTCGCCGTCACGCTGCTGCAGGCGTTCAACGAGCTCGGCGTGAGCCTGGCCGTGGTGCGCTGGCAGCGCGACGTGCGCGAGTTCGCGCCCACGGTGATGACCATCGCCATCGTCTCCAGCGGCCTGCTCTACGCCGGCACGTACTTCCTGGCGCCGGCCTTCTGCGCGGCCATGGGCAGCCCGGACGCGGTGGGCGTGCTGCGCGTGCTGTGCATCGCCGTGGTGCTGGACGGCGTCGCCGTGGTGCCGGCGGCCGTGCTCAACCGCGAGTTCCTGCAACGCCGCCGGTTCGCCAGCGACATGGCCTCGTTCGTCACCGGCACCGGGCTGACCATCGCGCTGGCCCTCGCCGGCCTCGGGCCGATGAGCTTCGCGATCGGCCGCATCGCCGGCAACCTGGCCTCGATCGCCTGCTACCTCTCGCTCACGCCCGTCAAGGTGTGGCCGGGCTGGAACCCCGCCCTGGCCAGGGAGCTGCTGCGCTTCGGCCTGCCGCTGGCCGGGTCGAGCCTGCTGGTGCTGTCCATCACCAACGTCGACCAGATCGTGGTGGGCGTGCTCTCCGACGACGCCACGCTCGGCTTCTACCTGATCGCGTTCAACGTGTCCTCGTGGCCGATGACGGTGTTCTCCGAGGCGGCGCGGCGGGTGTCGCTGGCCGGCTTCTCCCGGCTGGTGGACGATCCACCGGCGTTGCAGGCGGCGCTCACCCGGGGCCTCGGGCTGCTGATGGCCATGGCGGTGCCGGCCGCGGTGATGCTCGGCGCGTACGCGGAGCCGCTGCTGGTGTTCGTCTACGGCGCCAAGTGGGCGCCGGCCGCCGTGGCGTTGCAGCTGCTGGCGGCGCTCGGGCTGCTGCGGGTGCTGGTGTTCGTCTGCTACGACCTGCTGGTGACCTTCGGGGGGTCGCGGCGGCTGCTGGTGATCCACGGGTGCTGGCTGGCGGTGCTGCTGCCGGCGCTGGTGGTGGGCACCCGGCTGGACGGGCTGCGTGGCGCGGCGCTGGCGCACGTGCTGGTGGGCTGTCTGCTGGTGGTGCCGCTGTTCCTGTACTTCATGCGGGGGCACGGGCTGCGCCTCGGGCCGTCACTGGCGGGCTGCGTGCGGCCGGCCATCGGCGGCGCGCTGGTGCTGGGGTCGTCGTTCGTGGTGCGGCCGCTGGTCGACGGGGCCCTCACCACGCTCCTCGTCGGCGCCCTGGTGGCCGCCGTCGTCTACCTGCCGGTGACCTACCCGATGCGTGCCCTGCTGCCGGGCCGCGGAGGCCGCAGCCGCCCCGCCGCCCACGCCCGCTGACGCCCGCTGACGCCCTGACGCCCTGACGCCCAGGTCACCACCCACGCCGAGCCGCACCAGGCCGTCGATGGTTCTCGCCGTGCCCGCGGCGCCCCCCAAGTACCGTCCCTACCCCCCACCCACCCGGGGAGATGGGCCGGAATCTACGGCGCCTGGCCGACAGTTCCGGCGGCGCGGGGCGGAGTTGTCCACAGGTGGGCGGGGTTGCCCACAGGACCCCGACGGGCCACGAGGTGGCGCCCCGCTCGCAGGGAGCGGGCCGCCACCTCGTGATGGAGGGATGGTCTACGGCGCCGGGATGGTGCGGCCGCCGTTGTCGAGGTTGCCCGACCACTGCGCGATCGAGACCCCGCTGTCGTCGACCAGGACGTCGCCCCAGCCGCCGGTGTACGGGCCGAACTGGTTGCCGGTGACGACCGCGCCGGTGACCGGTGCCTCCAGCCGCAGGGTGAACCCGCCGCCGGACAGCCAGTTGCCGACGATCTGCACGTTGCGCAGCGGGAAGCCGCTGCTGGGCTGGAAGAACAGCGCGCCGTTCTGGTGCCCGTTGTACGCCCGCCCCTGGGCGTCGCGCAGGTCGATGCGGTTGTAGCGGAACACGTTGTTGTCGCCGCCGTAGCTCTGCACGCCGTCGTTGTGGGTGTCCCCGAACATCGCGAGGTCGTGGATCCAGTTCTGCTCGAACACGCTGTCACTGGACGCGAACTGGATGCCGTCGGGCGAGCCGGAGAGGTCGTTGCGCACGATCGTCATGCGGGCGTCGCCGTGGATGACGCCGTTGCCCCAGTTGCTGCCCGGAGGGCCCGCGCCGGCCTTCCAGCGCAGCGTGGAGTCGCGCACCTCCAGGACGGTGCCGCGGCTCGCGAGGATGGTCGCCCACAGGCTCGGCGTGCCCTCGACGATCGAGTTGGTCAACGTGAGGGAGCCACCGGACAGCTGGATGCCGCCCTTGACGAACACCCCGTCCAGCGTGACGTTGCCGGTGATGCGCAGCGCGCCCGCGCTCCAGCGCGCGCCGGCCGGCAGGCCGGACGCCGAGCCGTCGATCACCCGTAGCGTCGCCGGGTCGCCGCGGAAGCCGACCTGGCCGGGCTGCGGCACGGTGTTCGGCGGCAGCGCGCCGGGCGGCACCGGGGGCGCCGGGTTCGACGTGCTGGTGGGCGGTGGCGGCGTGGTCGTGGTCGTGGTCGGCGCCGGCGGCTGGGTCGTGGTGGTCGGAGCCGGGGTGGTCGTGGCGGTGGTGGAGGTCGGCGGGCCGGTGGTGGGCCGCGGCCGGTGCCACTTGCGCCACCACCACCAGGAGTGACGGTCGTCGTGCTGCGTGCCGTAACTGACCGGTTCCGGGGTGCCGCGCCAGGGGCTGTACCCGAACCCCTGCTGCAGGCCGACGAACATGAGGCCGACCACCGCGGTCACCACTGCCAGCCACCGGCCGGTGCGCGCGAGCCGGCGGATCGCCGGCTCCCGTTCCGCCCTGCCGGAGCGCCGCGCGCCCCGGCGGGGATCCCGATGTTGTGCGGTTCGCATTGGAGCCTTCCCAGGTGCCGAGGTGGCTGCTTCGCCCCCACACCACGGGCCCCGAACTACTTCTCCGTGGTACCCGGCGGGTCGGCACCTGTGTGGACCCCGCCGAGCGGCAGGGACCATATGCGACCGAGCTGTATCAGATTACGAGTCGATCACGAAGTTGCTCCAAATGGGGGACGGCGTCAACGTCACGTCCCGCGTGAGCTGTGTCGAACCTCACGAACGGAGTAACCGCTGTACACCCGGTCGGGCGGCACGGTGACAAGCCCCGTGCGACCGGCGTCGGGCGGCACGGTGACGGGGCCCGCGGCGACCGGCCCGCAGGACCGCGTCAGCGGAGCTTGGCGTCCACGAAATCGGCGAGCGCGCCGAAGGTCTCGAAGACCTCGGCCGTGACGTCGTCGTCCTCGATCGTGATGCCGAAGCGGTCCTCCAGGGCGGCGATCACCTCGACCACGGCGAACGAGTCGAACTCGGGCAGGTTGCCGAGCAGCTCGGTGGCCGGCGTGAACGACGGCGCCTGGTCCTGCACGCCGAGGGTCTTCGCCACGACGCCGGTGACGTCCTCGAAGGACACGTGCTGATTCGTCTGACTCATACCAGGACCTCGATGGGGGAAGGGTGGCCGAGGAACGCGGTCGGGCTGGCGGTGAGCCCGTAGGCCCCCGCCTGGAAGACGACGACGAGGTCGCCGACGCCGGCCGCGGGGAGCCCGACCTTGCTCGCGAGCAGGTCGAGCGGGGTGCACAGGCAGCCGACCACGCTGACCGGCGACGACGGCGGACCGTCCATCAGGTTACCGATCGCCACCGGGTAGTTCTTGCGGATGACCTGGCCGAGGTTGCCGGACGCGGCGAGCTGGTGGTGCATCCCGCCGTCCACCACGAGGAACGTCTCACCGCGCGACTCCTTGCGGTCGACCACGGCGGTGACGTAGACGCCGGCCTCGCCGACCAGGTACCGGCCGAGCTCCAGCACGACGCGCGCCCCGGGGAACACCGGGCGCACCTGCTCGGCGAGCACCGCCTCCAGGTTCGCCCCGATGGCCGGCAGGTCGAGCGGACGGTCGCGCTCGAAGTAGGGGATGCCGAAGCCACCGCCGAGGTTCAGGTAGCGCACCGCCACCTGGGCCTCCTCGGCGAGCCGCACGGCCAGCTCCGCGGTACGCCGCTGCGCCTCGCACAGGATGTCCGCGTTGAGGTTCTGCGAGCCGGGGAACACGTGGAACCCCAGCAGGTCCAGGTCGGCGGCGACCACCTGCTTGAGCAGCGCGGGCACCCGCTCGGCGTCCACGCCGAACTGCTGCGCGCCGCCCCCCATCCGCATGCCGGAGCCCTTGACCTGGAAGTCCGGGTTGACCCGCACCGCCACCCGCGGCCGCACGCCGAGCCGCGCGCCGACGGCGGCCAGCCGCTCGGCCTCGGTCTCGGACTCCAGCTCCACGGTGACCCCGGCGGCCACCGCCTGGGTCAGCTCGGGCACCGTCTTGCCCGGCCCCGCGAAGCTCACCCGCTCCGGGCGGGTGCCGGTGTCGAGCGCGGTGCGCAGCTCCAGCCCGCTGGCCACGTCCAGCGAGTCCACCAGGCCGGCCAGGTGCTGCACCACGGCCGGCATCGGGTTGGCCTTGACGGCGTAGCTCACCCGCACGTCGGCCGGCAGGTGCGCGCGCAGGTAGGCCACCCGCTCGGTGATCATGGCGCGGTCGTAGGCGAAGAACGGCGTGCCGCCGACGCGCTCGGCGAGCCGGTCGACGGGTACGCCGCCGACCAGCAGCCGGCCGTCCTCGACGGGGAAACGGGCCACGGTGGGATGAGTCATGACGCGAGCTCCGAGCGCAGCAGGGTCCGGTCGAACTTGCCGTTCGGCGAGCGCGGCAGCGACTCCCGCACCACCACCTCGGACGGCAGCATGTACTGCGGCAGCTGCCGCCTGAGCTCGGCGATGAGCACCGCCGGGTCCAGCTCGGTGCCGGCCGCGGGGCTCACCGCGAGCACGATGCGCTGGCCGAGGCGCGGGTCCTCGGCGCCGAGCGCCACGGCGTCCTGCACCAGGCCGGTCTCGTACACGACCTCCTCCACCTCGGTGGGGCTCACCCGGTAGCCGGAGGTCTTGATCATGTCGTCCACCCGGCCCACGAAGTACAGGAAGCCGTCCTCGTCGCGGGTCACCAGGTCGCCGGACCAGACGGCGAGCTCCGTGGTGGTCAGCTCGGGGTGGCGGCCGGGCGCCGGGCGGAAGCGCTCCGCGGTGCGCTCCGGGTCGTTCCAGTAGCCGAGCGAGACGAGCGCGCCGCGGTGCACCAGCTCGCCCTCCTCGCCGGGCGCGCACTCGGTGCCGTCCGGGCGCACCACCAGGATCTCGGCGTTCGGGATGGCCTTGCCGATGGAGTCCGGCCGGCGGTCCACCTCGGCCGGGTCCAGGTACGTGGAGCGGAACGCCTCGGTGAGCCCGTACATCAGGAACGGCCGGGCCTGGGGGAAGATCTCGCGCAGCCGGGCCAGCGTGGCCCGTGGCATCCGGCCGCCGGTGTTGGCGAAGTAGCGCAGGTGCTCGCTCGCCTCCGGCGGCCACTGCTGGTCGGCGACCTGCAACCAGAGCGGGGGCACGCAGGTGAGGCCGGTGATCCGGTGCTTCGCGCACAGCTTCACCACGTCGCCGGCCAGCAGGAAGTTCATCAGGATCACGTGCGCGCCGACGCTGAAGGCGGTGGTCACCTGGCTCAGGCCGGCGTCGAAGCTGAGCGGCAGCGCGGCCAGGATGCGGTCGTCGGCGGTGTTGCCGAGGTAGGCGGCGACGCTCTCCGCGCCGGCCAGCAGGTTGCGGTGGCTGAGCACCACGCCCTTGGGACGGCCGGTGCTGCCGGACGTGTAGAGGATGGCCGCGACGTCGAGGTCCGGGCCGCGCGCCGGGACGCCGGGGAGCGGGCCGCCGGGCGCGCCGGCCACCTCGTCCCAGCCGTGCGTCCGGAAGTGCTCGCCGCCCTCACCGGCGGCCCCGCCGACGAGCACCACGTGCTCCAGCGCCTTGCAGCCGGCCAGGTCGGCGCGCGCCGCGGCGAACCGGTCGGCCGAGGTGACCAGCACGCGGGCGCCGGAGTCGTCCAGGATGTGACCGAGCTGGCGTGGCCGCAGCAGCGGGTTGACCGGCACGAACGCGCCGCCGGCCGCGGAGACCCCGAAGAGGGACACCACGGTCTCGACGCGCTTGTCCAGGTAGACGGCGACGCGGTCGCCGCGCGCCAGGCCGAGCCCGGCGAGCCCGCCGGCGAACGCCAGCACGGCGTCCTGGAGGGCGCCGTAGTCGAGGGTGAGGTTCCTGGCGGTGAGCGCCGCGGCGCGCGGGGCGCGGGCGGCCTGCTCGGCGACGAGATCGTGCAGTTGGTTTCGCATGGGCCTCACCAGGACACCGAGACCAGCTCGGAGTAGAAGTAGTCGACGTCGTCGGCGCCCAGGGTCGGACTCCGGAACATCTTACGGCGCGAGGAGCCGAGCAAGATCGACCCGAACGGGCGACGACGGACCACGCGCAGCTCCGTGAGCAGGGCCAACGCGCCGTGGCGCAGCAGCAGGTGGCCGGCCAGCGGGCGGGTCATCGCCGCGAACAGCTCCGGGTCGCCCACGTGCAGCACGGTGGCGAAGACCCGCGGCAGGCCCTTGCGCCGGTCCATGCGGAACACCACGTAGCAGTGCCGGTCGCCGCGCCGCAGCACCAGGTGCCGGGCCGCGGCGGCGTGCCGGTGGTCGCGGTACAGCGCCAGGTCGGCGCCGGTCAGGGTGGCCTCGATGACGGCCGGGTCGGCGCTCACCGAGCCGGGCCGCCACGGCCAGGGCAGCGCCGGCACCAGCGCCGTCGTGGTGTCCAGGAAGCGGAAGCCGAGGCGCTCGTTGAGCGGGATCACCGCGCCGCTCGGCGAGAGGTCGACGAACGACCAGCCCTCCTGGCTCACGAGGGCCTTGAGCAGCCGCACGCTGTGCAGCCGGTGGCTCGGCAGCACGCACCAGACACCGAGGTTGCAGACGCCGACCGGCTCACCGCGCACCACGCGGGTCGAGTAGTAGGCGGCGTACACGCCGACCAGGCGGTCGCCCTCGGTGTCGCGCAGCAGGAAGCCGTGGTTGGGTCCCGGGTGGTCGAAGGTGTCGAACGAGCGGCGCCAGGCCGCGGCGGGCACGTCGGAGTTCATCTCGGCGTGCAGGAACCGCGCCACCTCGTCCAGGTCGGCATCGGTGATCGGCGCCACCCGCGTCGCCATGCTTCCGTCGTCCCCCGCTTCCGTGTCCCGCCGTCAGGCCGTCGTGCCGCTGCCGTCCGCTGCTGTCCGATGCCGTCCGCTGTCTGCCGTGTCCCCACCGTGCCGCCGTCGTCCGCGGTGTGCCGTGCCGCCGTCCGCCGCCGTCCGCTTGCCGTGTGTCCCGTCAGCCCGGCAGCGAGCGGAGGCGCCGCGAGGGCACCAGCAATGCCACCAGGGCCGCGCGGGCGATCCGGTTGCCGGCGGCCGCCCGCACCAGCGCCCCGACGGTCACCGCCGCGTGGTAGAGCGCGCCGTGCACCCGGCCGGCCCGGCGGCGGAACAGCCGCACCTTGTTGACCACCAGCAGCGCGCCGAGCATCGGGTTGGTGACGAAGGCGTCGCCGCTGACGTGGGCCATCACCGACGCCGGCTGGTACCGCAGCTGCCAGCCGCGGTCCGCGGCACGCAGCGCGAAGTCGGTTTCCTCCGAGTACAGCAGGAAGGACTCGTCCCAGGCGCCGACGTCGGCGGACGCCTCGGTGGAGATCAGCATGGCCGCGCCGGTCGCCCAGGCCGCGGTGCCCGGCTGCTCGTAGCGACCCGGGTCCAGGATGAGCTCGCTCAGCCCGCGGATGCGCGCGGCCCGGCGCCCGCCGATCACCGACTCGGCCACGGCCCGCGCCAGCGAGGGCCGGCGGCGCAGCGAGGGCTGCAGGCTGCCGTCCGGGTTCACCAGGCGCGGCACCGCGATGCCGGCCCCCGGCCGCTCCAGCTCGGTGGCGAGCCGGGCCACGGCGCCCGGCCGCATGGTGATGTCGGCGTTCAGCACGAGCACCGCGTCCAGGTCGTGGCCGGAGCGCTCCAGGGCGGCGTAGCCGGCGTTGATGCCGGCCGCATAGCCGCCGTTGCGCCCGGTCTCCACCACCGTCATCGGCAGCCGGTCGGCGTAGGTCCGGGCGAGCGCCACCGTGCCGTCCGCGGAGACGTTGTCCACCACGACCACCTCGGTGAGCCGCACGCCCGCACAGCCGGCCGGCAGCGCGTCCAGGCACGCGCCGAGGACATCGGCACTGTTGTACGTGACGATGACAACGGCGATGGCCGGACCCGGATTGGACACGCTTGGTATTCGTTCTCCCGGCGAGGTTCGTTAGCCGGGGCTAATCGATCGAACGTGGGCGGGACTCACCGCCCGGGAACGGTTGCGCCGAGTAGCCGGAGCACGGTCTCGGCTCGCGCGTCCCAGGTCTCCCCCGCGACCGCCGCCCGGCGCGCCGCCGGGTCGCCGCGGTCGGCCAGCTCCTCGCGCACCGCGGCCACGAACTCCTCGGCGCCGCGCACCGTGCGGACCAGCCCGGCGTAACGGTGCGCCTCCGGGAAGTCCGTGGTCACCGTGGGCAGCCCGAGCGCCAGGTACTCCTTGAGCTTGATCGGGTTGCACTTGCGGATCCAGTCGTTGTCCAGCCACGGCATGATGCCGACGTCGAAGCCCACGCCGAAGGCCGGCACGTCCCGGTGCTCCTGCTGGCCGAACCGGTGCACGTTGGGCAGCGCGGTGAGCGCGTCCAGGTCCATGCTGGACGGCCCGACCAGCACGAACGCCACCTCCGGCAGCGAGCGCGCCAGGTGCAGCAGCAGCGCGCCGTCCACCGTGTGGTCGCGGAAGGTGCCGAAGTAGCCGACCCGCGGCCGCGGCACCCCGGCCAGCGCGGCGGCCTCGGCCACGTCCGGCCGGAACAGGTCCGCGTCCACGCCGTGGTCCAGGAACACCGCGCGCTCCCCGACCAGCGGCGCGTCCTCGTCCCGCAGCTCGTGGCTGACGTAGAGCACGTGGTCGGCGGCGCGCAGCAGCTCGGACTCCAGCGCGGCGATCGCCGCGGTGTCCACCTCGGCGAACGCGGAGTGCTTGTCGGAGCGGTTGTAGACCAGGGCGCCGCGCCTCAGGTCACGCACCACGGGCCAGGCCGTGGGCGGCGTCACCAGCAGCGCCGGCTCGGTGATCCGCAGCCAGCGGCGCACCACGGCCACCTGGGCGCGGACCAGCGCGGTGGCCAGCCGCCGGCCGAGCGCCGAGCCGTAGGCCGGCACCACGAGCGGCGAGTACACCCAGAACTCCGGCAGCCGCTCCGGGTCGGGGCGACGGACGCCGCGGAGCACGCTGCGCAGCTTGTTGCGCAGCCGGCGGCCGATGCCGCTGGTCCGGCCCGGCTGCGGCAGCCGGGTGCCGATGGAGTTCACCAGCAGCACGCGGCGGCGGGTGCTCAGCCGGGTGGCGAGCTGGAAGTCGGAGTGCGCCCGGTTGTGGTACCACCAGTCCAGTCCGGCGAACACGACGATGCCGGGGTCGGGGGCGCCGGGCCTCACCTGGGCCCCCCGGGCGTGCGGTCGATCACGGCGCCAGAGTACGGTCCGTGATCGCCGCTCGGGGACGGCGGTACCGTGCATCCACCGGCACGGCACTCTCCGCACGCCGCCGTGCGGCCTCACCGTCCGTGACCGCGTGTCCCCCGGAGCCGCCCAATGTCCAGCACCCAGCGCGGGCACCTGTCCGCCGCCGTTCGCCGGCGGCTGCGCGCCCGGTTCGGCCTGTGGCCCATGCACGAGGCGCGCAACAAGCTCGTGCTCGGACGCAAGGTGCCGGCGCTGCGCCGCTTCGAGGACGCCGAGGTGGCCCGGCTGCGGGCCGTCGTCGGCGAGCGGCCGCGCACCCGGGTGACCACCGTGATGCCCACCTACCGGCGGCCGGAGCTGCTGCCCGCCGCGGTGGAGAGCGCCCTGGCGCAGACCGTGGAGGACAACCTGGTGATCGTGGTGGACGACGGCGGCGGGCTGCCGCCGCTGCCCACCCACGAGCGGCTGGTGGCGGTGTCGCTGTCCCGCAACAGCGCCGTGCTCGGGCTGGTGCGCAACGTCGGCATCCGGCTCACCGACAGCGAGTACCTGGCGTTCCTGGACGACGACAACACCTGGCTACCCGGCCACCTGGCGGCGGCCCTCGGGGCACTCGACCGCGGCGCGGACCTCGTCTACACCGCGGTCGAACGCCGTCACCCCGACGGGACGCTGCTGGACGTGCTGTCCCGGCCGTTCGACCGCCGCGAGTTCGGCGACCGCTCCGGCTGGGTGGACGCCAACTCGCTGGTCATCCGGCGGGCGCCGGACGTGCTGTTCAGCCGGCTGCCGCGGGTGCGGGCCACGCTGCCCAAGGAGGACTGGGAGTTCGTGCACCGCATGTCCCGCAGGCGGGTGGTCGAGCACGTCCCCGAGCCGACCGTGCGCTACCTGGTGAACGACGCCAGCTACTACACGAACTGGCAGGGCTAGACGCCGTTCACCAGCAGGTAGGTCTGGTCGAGCAGGTTGGCGCAGCGCTGCAGGGACAGCCGGGCCGGCGGCGTGGGGGTGATGCCGGTGGTCATGCACAGCCCGGTGCGCACATGCACGAACCGCACCGTGGTGTCGGTGCCGGAGCGTTCGATCCGCCACAGCTCCAGCGTGTCGTTGCGGCACGGCAGCTGCACCACCGGTGCGCCCACCGGGCCGGGGGTCACCGGCGAGATGCCGAGGCAGCCGCGGGTGCCGGCGTTCACCACCCGGGTGCCCACGGTGGGCGTGGTGAGGACGACCGACCAGCGCTGGTAGGCCGTGCCGTCCCGCGGGACCATCAGCACGGCGGGGTCGCGGGTGGTGGCCGTGGCGAACGTGCGGCCGTCGGCGGCGGCGATGCCGACGAGCTGCGGTGCCGTGACCTCTGCGGCGTGGGCCGGGGCGGCGGCCAGGCCCACGGCGAGCGCGGCCGCGGCGGTCAGGAGCAGGGTACGACGCATGGGCCGAATCCTTCCTGGTAACCGAATGAACACTCTGAGCGACCACTGACTGTCCTCCGGTGATCAAGGGAGGACCAGCGCCCGGGAGGCACAACCCCGCTCGCCCGCCCGGCGGGGCCCGGCGAGTCCGTTCGGTCGGCCCGCCCACGCCCCGGGCCGACGAACCGCTCGCCCCACCCGGCGGGGTCAACGGACCATTTGCCCCGACCAGGCGGGCTCAACGGACCATTTGCCCCACGGCCATGGGCCGCCGATGGCGGCGCGGAGGGGTCAGCGGAGGCGTTTGACCAGGCGGGCGGCGGCGCGGCGGGTACGGCGGAGCGGGCCCGGGCGGCCGCTCAGCACGTCGTCGATCCAGGCGTCGTCGAGCTCCCGGCGCAGGCTGGTGCGCGGCTGGAGCCACGCGTCCGGCCGGGCCGGGCCGCCGTCGCTGGTGTACACCCGGCGGACGCCGGCGCGGCGCAGCCGCCGGAGCACCCGGCGGTCGTAGGAGCCGAACGGCACCGCGACCCGGTCCACCGGCCGGCCGCACACCTCGCTCAGCACCCGGCCGGCCTCGGTCAGCTCACGGCGCGCGCCGTCCTCGTCGAGGCGGCGCCAGTCGACGTGGTCCCAGCCGTGCGAGCCGACCCCCATGCCGGCGTCCAGCAGCGCACGGACACCGTCCGCGTCCACCCTGCCGTCCTCGTCCAGCCGCCCGGCCAGCACGAAGAACTCCGCGGTCAGCCCCCGCTCCAGCAGCATCGGCAGGCCGTGCACCAGGTCCGAGGAGTTGCCGTCGTCGAACGTGATGCGCACGTCGGTGCGTCCGACGCAGGCGTCGAGCACCCGCTCGAACTGGCCGACGCTCACCCAGGTGCCGTCCTCGCCCGGGTCGAGCGGCCGGACCGGCTCGCCGATCCCGTGCACCGTCAGGTTGATCACCGCTCACACCCCCTGGTGCTTCCAGCGTTCCACCCGGTATCGGCGTTTCACCCGGCGGGCCGCGGCGGTGAGGACCAGCGGGCGCAGCGCGTGCGTGGCCCGGGTTCCGAGCCGGCGGCGCAGCGCCAGGGTGTGCCACTCGGGCAGCCGGGTCACCGCGTCCCCGACGGCCTCGCGGGCGAAGGCCACCATGTCCTCGACCGGCTCCACGCCGGAGCGGCCCTTGTCGTAGGCCCGGCCGGCGCGCTGCAGGGCGTCCCGCGCGAGCACCCGGCGCAGCCGCCGCTCCAGCGCGGCCGCCTCGGCGGGCGGCAGCACCCCGGCGGCGTGCTCCAGCGTCACCTCGTACGCGGCGAGCCGCTGCCGCAGGTCGCGCACCCCCGCGTCTCCGTAGTACAGCGTGGACATGTTGGCGCCGTGCACCCGGTAGTAGGCCTGGTCGACGCCGCTCAGGTAGCCGACGTCGGAGTGCAGGGCGAAGCGCATCCACATCTCGATGTCGCCGGTGTGCGGCAGCCGCGGGTCGTAGCCGCCGAGCTGCCGTTGCAGCGCGGTGCGCACCACCACCTCGGGGGAGGTGATGCAGCCGTTGCCCAGGGCGAACCGGCGGCGCAGCCAGCGGCGCCCCGGGTACACCCGCCAGCCGGGCCGCTCGGTGCGCGCCGCGGGCAGCGGCACGGAGCCGTCCCAGTGCAGCGGCCGGCCGTACACGAAGCCCACCGACGGGTTGGCGTCCAGCAGCGCGGTGGCCCGGGCCAGCGCCCCCGGGGTGAGCGCGTCGTCGGCGGACAGCAGCACCGAGTAGTCCGCCCGGGCCCAGTCCAGCAGGCCCTCGTTGTACGTGGCGAGGTGACCGCGGTTGACCGGGTGCACGGACACCTCGACGCGGTCGTCGGCCTCGGCGAGCGACCGGGCGACGTCGGCGCTGCCGTCCCCCGAGGCGTCGTCGATCACCAGCACCCGCACGTCCACGCCCGGCTGGTCGAGGACGCTGCGCACCGCGGTGGGCAGCACCTCCCCGTACCGGTAGCACGGGATGACGACATCGACCGATGGCACGCGCCCAGCCTCCCTGAGTCCTTGACAGCCGTCGCGCGCCCACGCCGGTGCGATCCGGCGTGGGC
>DASWTI010000006.1:0-3519 GCA_036402215.1 Pseudonocardiaceae bacterium | reverse complement strand
CAGGCGACCAGGTCCACGTCCGGCGCGGCCACGGCGGCCGCCGCGTGCCGCGCGCCCATGCCGCCGCAGCCGAGCAGCGCGACCCTCACGGCGCCCCGTCGAAGGTCAGCACGGCCTGCAGCAGGTCCGGCTCCCCCGCGTCCAGCCGGGCGAACAGCCCCGGCGCGTCCGCGAACGGCACCCGGTGGGTGATCAGCGGCAGCAGCGCGAGCCGGCCGGCGTGCTGCAGCTCCACGGCGGCGCGCCAGAGCCGCGGCTTGTCCCAGCGGTGACTCGCCGCCGGCGCGACGCCGGAGATCTGCGAGCACACCAGCTCCACGCGGTTGTGGTGGAACTCCTCGCCGAGCATCAGCCCGCGCGCCTCCCCCTGGTAGAAGCCCATGGCCACCACGCGGCTCGCGTAGGCCACGGTGCGCACCGCCTCGGCGAGCGCCGTCGTCGCGCCGGACACCTCGACGCACACGTCCGCGCCGCGTCCGCCGGTGAGCGCGCGCACCTCCTCGGCCACCGCGGTCGCCGCCGGGTCGAGCACCACGTCCGCGCCCAGGCCCAGCGCCACGGAACGCCGCCGCGGCACCGGGTCCACTCCGACCACGGTGGCGCCGGACGCCCGCAGCGCCTGCGCCACGATCTGCCCCGGCACGCCCAGGCCGAACACCACGGCGAGGTCCCCGAGCCGCACCCCGGCGTCGTGCGCGCCGTTCAGCGCCACGGCGCCGATGTGCGAGAACACCCCGGTGAGCGGGTCGGCCCCGGCCGGCAGCAGCCCGGTCCGCGCGCGCTCGGCCGGCAGCACCGCGTGCGTGCGGTGCCCCCAGGTGCCGAACACCACCGCGCCCACCGGCAGGTCCACGCCGGGGCCGGCCGCGACCAGCTCGCCGACCTCCTCGTACCCGAGCGTGCGCACCGGGTACGGGTCGCCGTCCGGCTCGGTGAACAGCCGCCTGGCGGCGTCCCAGCTGCGGTGCAGGAACGGGCTGGTGCCGCGGTACTGGGCCAGCTCGGTGCCGGCGCTCACCCCGGAGTACCAGGTGCGCACGAGCACCTCGCCCGGGCCGGGTCCGTCGATCGGCTCGTCGGCGACGGCGAGCGCGCGCGGGCCGGTGAGCACCAGGGCGCGCGCCGCGGCCGGCGGTTCGGGTGCGTTCAGGGCCGGGCCTCCAGCAGCACCAGGCCCTTGTCCACCAGCCGCACGTCGATGCGCCCGATCTCGTCGCGGGCGAGGTGCGTGGTGCCGACCGGCGTGGAGCGGCTGCCGGCCGAGGCGTGCCAGCGGGCGACCGGCGTGGCGCCGCCGGCCCGGTCGGTGACGTACAGCGCGTACTCGAAGGAGCGGGCCGGGCTGTCCGAGGCCTGCGCGTACCAGCAGACCAGCTCGATGCGGGTGCCCCACGGCTCGTCGTGCAGTGAGGCCTCCGCAGTGATCGGGCTCGGCACGGTCTGCGTGAGGGCCACGACCTGACCGGAGTCCGGCGTGGCCAGCCAGGACGGCAGCAGCAGCGCGAGCGCGGCGGCGACCGCGGCCACGGCGGCGACCAGCGCGCCCACCCGCACCCGGGCCCAGCGGCGGGACCGGCGCGCGGAGGCCAGCAGCCCCGGCCAGAGGCTCGGCGGCGGCCGCTCCTCGGCGCGGGTCTCCGGGGACACCAGGGACGTGGCCCGCTCGGGCGGGACGGCGGCGAGGATGCCGGAGATGCCGGCCAGCGCCGCCACCTCGCCGGCGCAGTCCGCGCACGTGGACAGGTGCCGCTCGTACTCGCGGCGCTCGCCCGGGGAGAGCGACCCCATCACGTAGGCGCCGTCCCACTCCCGGTACGGGTCCGTCATTCCCTGGTCACCCCCCTCTCCTGGAGTGCGAGCCGCAGGGCGCGCAGGCCGTAGTGCAGGCGGGACTTGACGGTTCCGGGCGGCAGCCGCAACGTCGCCGCGATGTCCGCGACGGATCTGCGGCCATAGTAGGCGAGCACGATCACGGCCCGATGGTCCTCGGAGAGCTGCGCCAGGGCGTCCGTCACGAGCCAGGAGTCGAGCATCGCGTCGGTGCGGTCGGCGATCGAGTGGTCGGGCAGGTCGGCGCCGCTGGCCAGCTCCCGGTGCACCCGCGCGCTGCGCCGGTCGTCGGTGATCAGGTTGCGCAGCACCGTGAACAGCCACGCGCGCGACGCCGCCTCGTCCTGCTCCAGGATGCTCGGCCGGCGCCAGGCCCGCAGCAGCGTCTCCTGCACCACGTCCTCGGCGAGCTGCGGGTCGCTGGTCAGGCGCACCGCGTACCGCCACAGGGCGGGCGCGTGCCGGTCGTGCAGCTCGCGCAGCAGCAGCGCGTGGTCCTGCGGGAGCGCCGTCATCAGGAGTCCCAGATGGCGCCGAACGCGGGCACCCCGCGCACCTCCAGCTCCTCCACCACGTGCCACGTGGTGCGCTTGTTCGAGATGCAGATGACCGCCTCCGCGCCGGACTCCAGGTACGCGCGGTAGGCCAGGCGCAGCAGGTCCGGCTTGCCGAGCGCGTCGGTGTCCCAGACGACCGCGTCCGGCTGCGCCCCGAGGATCTCGTCCACCAGGGCGTCACCGTAGGTGCGGCGCGGGGCGCGGGTCGACCAGACGAGCACCGAGGGCACCTCGGCCGCCAGCAGGTGCGGCAGGCACGGGCCGATGCCACTGCCGGTGGCCACCCACACCACCTTGCGGAACAGCCGGTCGATGTTGCCGACGCCCGCCGTGGGCACGCCGCGCACCCAGACGTGCGATGGCCGGTCGTCGATCAGCGCGCCCGTCCAGTCCCCGGCGCGGCTGATGGTCAGCCGGAAGCCGCGCTCGGCCGGCGCGGGGACGTTGGCGAAGGAGTGCCACTCCAGCAACGGATTGCGGCTCACCGCGGTGGACGAGCCGGCGAACGGCGTGACGCCGTGGTCGAAGCGGACCAGGGCCACGTGCCGCGAGGGCGTCTCCAGGTGCACCGGCACCCGGCGCAGCCGCAGCCAGGGCAGCGCCACGCTCGCCACCACCACGGCCAGCACCACCGCCTCCGCGGGACCGCCTTGACCGGCCGCGTGCACGCCGAACAGCAGCAGCACCGCCCAGCCACCGAACCGGTGCACCCGCTCGAAGGCGTCGTGGAAGCGCGCCCGCAGCCGCGGCACCGCGGTGACCACGAGCGCCGTGAGCAGGCCCAGGATCACCCAGCCCAGGGCCGACGGCCGCTGCGTGGTGGCCACCGCGAACCAGGCCGTGGCGCACACCGCGCCGCCCACGTGCAGCCCCCCGAAGTGGTAGACCTTGCCGAGCGTGCGCCGCACCCCCAGCGGCCAGTGCACCGGCGCGGCGGTGGCCAGCCGGAAGAACAGGTTGATCACGTGCTGCTGGCGCACCAGCACGGCGAGCGCCACGTTGACCAGCACCATGGTGGCCGGGTCGGTCGGCCAGGCCGCGAGGTTGGCCAGGACCACGGCGGCGGCGAGCCGGTTGTGGTGGTGCAGCGGCCGGCGCGCGAACCAGGCCCGCGGCCCGCGCCGCGCCGGCG
>DASWTI010000005.1:0-3462 GCA_036402215.1 Pseudonocardiaceae bacterium | reverse complement strand
GGGCCTGGACGGCCGCGCCGGCGCCGCCCTCGGCCGCACGGCGACCGACGTGCCCGCCGACGTCATGGCCGCCGCCCCGGCGATCGGCAGCCCGGCCTACGAGGCGTACTTCCTGGCCCGTGGCTTCGCCATGGTGTTCGCCGAGTCCCTGGGCTCCGGCGAGTCGACCGGGTGTCCCACCTCCGGCGGCCGCAACGAGACCATCGGCGCCCGTTCGGTCATCGACTGGCTGAACGGCCGCGCCCCGGCCCGCGACGAGGCCGGCGCCGCCGTGCGCGCCACGTGGACCACCGGCAAGGTCGGCATGATCGGCGTGTCCTACAACGGCACCCTGCCCAACGCCGTCGCCACCACCGGCGTCCGCGGCCTCGAGGCCATCGTCCCGATCGCCGCCATCTCGAGCTGGTACGACTACTACCGCGCCGACGGTGCGGTCGTGGCCCCGGGCGGCTTCCAGGGCGAGGACACCGACGTGCTCGCCGAGTACGTGCTGACCCGCGAGAACCCCGACGTCTGCCGGCCGGTGATCGACGAGCTGGTGCGTGAGCAGGACCGGTTGTCCGGCGACTACAACGACTTCTGGGCCGAGCGCGACTACCTGCGCGACGTTCGCGGCGTGCGTGCCGCGACCCTCGCCGTGCATGGCCTGAACGACTGGAACGTCAAGACCCAGCACGTGGCGCAGTGGTACGAGGCGTTGCGCGAACGCGGCGTGCCGCACAAGATCTGGCTGCACCAGTTCGGCCATCGCAGCCCTCTCGGCATCCGGCGCGACGAGTGGCTGAGGACGCTCAACCGCTGGTTCACCCGGTACCTGTACGACGTGCGCAACGGCGTGGAGCGCGAGCCTCGCGCGACCGTCCAGCGGGAGGACCTGAGCTGGACCGAGGAGGCCGAGTGGCCCGCTCCGGGCGCCCGCGACGTCCGCCTGCATCTCACGGCCGGCGGTCCCGCGACCGGCGGGCTGGCCCCCCGCCGCGGCGGCCCTGACGCGCTCGGCACACCCGAGGCGGCAGGCGTGGACGGCCACGGCCGGCCGGTCGTCGAGTCGCTCGTCGACGACGCGTCGATCACCGCCGAGCTGCTGGCCGCCGCCGCGGCCTCTCCGCACCGCTTGTCCTACGAGACCGCGCCGGCCGCCGCGCCGGTCCGGGTGTCCGGCACGGTGGCCCTCGACCTGCGGATGTCGTTCGACCGCCCCGCGGCCAACGTCACCGCGCTGCTCGTGGACCGCGCGCCGGACGGCACGGCCACCGTCGTGACCCGCGGCTGGACCGAGCCGCAGAGCCGCCACGGCGCGCACCGCACCGATCCGGTACGCCCCGGCCACTGGTACTCGCTCAGCCTCACCATGCAGCCTGACGACTACGTCCTGCCGGCCGGGCACCGCTTCGGCGTGGTGCTGTTGTCCAGCGATCACGACTACACCCTCCGTCCCTCGCCGGGTACGGAACTGCGGGTCGATCTGGCCCGCACCACCGTCACCCTCCCGATCGTCGGCGGAGCGTCCGCGCTGGAGCCCACCGGCTGAGCCTGTCACCGGCGCCGTCGCCGGACCCTTCACGCCATGCGGCGCACTGTGCCGCCCGTCCACCGGCCACGGCGGCAGGGCGGCAGCACCGCCGGCACCGCGGGCGGTCCACCCCCGCCTGACTCCGATCTCCGGCGACGGCCAGCCGCCGGACCGACCCGGTGGCCCCGCCGCCGGGCAACCCCGACGGGCATCCGTCGGACCTTCCCGCCGGCCACAGCCGCCGGGACGCACCACCGGTCCGGCCACCGGCCGGGCCATCACTGGGGAACTACTGGGGAACACCCTGGGGAGGAACGTCCATGATCCGAGCTCGTCTCGCCGCACTGTTCGGCGCGCTGCTCGCCCCGTTGCTGGTGCTCGTGGTCCCACCGGGAACCGCGTCCGCCGCACCGGCGTGGCAGCTGCCGTTCCCGTGCGGCCAGGTGTGGGACGGCCAGACCCGCACCAACCACAGCCCGGCCAACGCCATCGACTTCAACCGCGCCAACGACGACGGTGACCCGGTGGTCGCCTCCGCCGGCGGCCGGGTCTCGCGGGTCGAGAACACCGGTTCCACCAGCTACGGCCGGTGGATCGAGATCGACCACGGCAGCGGCTACCGCTCCCGCTACGCCCACCTGTCCGTGCAGCGGGTCTCCGTCGGCCAGCAGGTCACCCGGGGCCAGCGCATCGGCGACGTCGGCTCCACCGGCGGCTCCAGCGGCCCGCACCTGCACTACGAGCAGATCCTGAACGGCTCGGCCATCCGCATCTCGTTCAACGGAACCGCCGCGTTCTACTGGGGCACCCGCAGCTACACGAGCCGCAACTGCTCCAGCGGCGCCGCAACCGGCACGGTGAACACCGCGGGCTCCCCGCTCACCGTCCGCTCGGGCCCCGGCACCACCTACGCCTCGGTCGGCACCGTGGCCGATGGTGCCACCGTCACCATCTACTGCCAGATCCGCGGGCAGTCCGTCACGGGCACCTACGGAACCTCCAGTCTGTGGGACCGCATCGGCAGCGGCCGCTACATCGCCGATGCCTACGTCTACACAGGATCGGACGGGCAGGTCGCACCAACCTGCTAGCCGGATGACGGGTCGGCGGGGCTGCCACCCTCACGCGGCTTCGCCGGCCCGTTCCGTTCCCTTCGCACCTGGTCCGTCATCACGTGCTCCCTCTCTCGTGCGTCAACGCCCCTCGTGACGCGATGACGCCAGCACAGCACATCCGCGCCGAGTCCGCTTCGGTTGTCCACAGTGGACGGAGTTATCCACAGATTCGGCTGCTCAGGGCGTGATCGCCCGATCGTGATCGCCGTTCCGGGACAGCCTTGGCCGCATGAACGCCATGACCGGGATGGCCACACGGCTCACCCACCCCGCCGAGCTCGTCACCGGCCTGCCGTACCTGCTCGGCTTCCATCCGACGGACTCCCTCGTCGTCATCACGCTGCAACCAGGCGACCCGCCGACGGTGGGCCTGGTGCTCCGCGCCGACCTGCCACCGCCGGAGGACGAACGCGAGCTGGTCGAACAACTCTGCACCCCGGTGCGTACCCGCGGCGTGGTGGCCGCGCTCGTCGTCGTGCTCGGCCCGCGGGAGACGGCGTCCGCCGCCCTGGTCACCCGCCTGCGGAGCGCGTTCGGCGAGCTCGGGGTCGCCGTGCCGAGAGCACTGTGGGCCGAGTCCACGCGGCACGGCGCGCGCTGGTCCTGCCTGGACGACCCGCGGCTCGGCGGCGCGCTGCCGGACCCGGCGGAGCACCGGCTCGCCGCGGTGTCCACCGTCGCCGGCCTGGTCACGTTCACCGACCGGTCGGCGCTCGCCGCGCTGCTCGCCCCGGACGCTGAGGAGGCCCTCGCCCGCCGTGCGGCGTTGCTCGACGCTCACGTGGACGAGGCCGACCGGGATCGTGCCGACGGCCGGCGCGCGGCCGAGCGGGA
>DASWTI010000004.1:0-1771 GCA_036402215.1 Pseudonocardiaceae bacterium | reverse complement strand
CACGGCGCTGGCCACCCGGATCGGGGCGCCGGCCGAGGTGGTGGACAGCACGGCGGCGGTGGGTGGCGGCGGGGCGCCGGGGGTGCAGCTGCCGAGCGTGGCGGTGGCCGTACCGGTCGGGTTCGCCGCGGCCCTGCGCGCCGGCACGCCCGCGGTGGTGGGGCGCGTCCACGATGGCCGCTGCCTGCTGGACCTGCGCACGATCGATCCGTGCGACGACCACTCTGTGGCGGAGGCGGTACGCATCGTGATCGGCCGTCGCGTGGGGAATTCATCAGATGACTCTCCGCGATGAGAGTCATTTACAGAACCCCGGCCAGCTACGTAACCTGATCGAGTGATAGAGCGGGTGACCCACCTGGCTCTCGACGGCAGCAGGCTCGACGTCGAGGGCGAGCTCGACCTCAGCAGACCGTTCACCTCAGTGCTCGACGTCGGCCTGCGCGGCCACCGGTACGAGTTCACCGCCGGGGCCGTCGGCCTGGGCGGCGAGGTGGCGGCGGCCCTCGGCCTGGACGGCTTCGACGAGGAGCTGAACCACGCCGGCGGCGCACTACGGGTGGCCCACGGCACGGTCACCGACCCACGCACCGGCCTGGGCGACCGGGTCACCGTGGCGTGCTGGACCGGCGTCGCCCACGAGCTGGTCACCAGCCTGTACGGGGTGACCACCGCCGAGGTGCTCGACGTGTTCACCACCGTGGACATCGTGGAGGGCCCGGACGGCATCGGCATCACGCCCGCGGTCGGCTCCGGCGCCACCGTGCTCGGCGGCGCGCTGGTGCTCAAGGAGGTGCCGGGCCTCGGGCTGCTGGAGATCGCCGGGCGCACCAAGGACGCCGTGCGCGAGCTGCCGGACTGGCCGGGGCTGCCGCTCGGCCGCGGTGAGCTGTTCCGCGACACGCTCTCCAACGGACGGCCGTACTTCGTGCTGGCACAGCCGGCCGCCGTGGTGACGGTGCTGCCGCTGGACGGCACCGCGGTGGACCGGGTGCCCGGGCTGCTCGGCTCGCTCAGCGTGTCGATGCGCGCGACGGCGCAGTGGTGAACCCGGTCGCCACCGTCGCGGCGGCCACCGTCGGCCTCGTGCTGCTGATCGCCGCTGCGGCGCACGCCCGGCGGCCGCACCGGCTGGTGGCCGCGCTGCGCACGCAGGCCGTGGTGCCGCCGGCCGCCGTGGTACCCGTCGCCGCCGCCGTGGTGACCGCCGAGGTG
Source organism: Pseudonocardiaceae bacterium (assembly GCA_036402215.1). Classification (GTDB taxonomy): domain Bacteria; phylum Actinomycetota; class Actinomycetes; order Mycobacteriales; family Pseudonocardiaceae; genus DASXTS01. Next base: position 556 of record DASWTI010000004.1, on the reverse strand, counting down.
GTCCTCGGGGCGGTGCTGCTCGGCGACGTCACCGGCCTGGCGCCGGCCGGGGCGGCGGGCGGCCCGCTCGCCGCGTTCGTCCTGTTCGCCTGCTACGCCGGGTACACCGAGTACCTGCGCCGGACCCGGGCCGGCGAGGTGCCGTGCGGCTGCGGCGACGAGCAGCCGGTCACCCCGTGGGTGGTGGCCAGGGCCGCCGCGCTCGGCGCCGGCTCGCTGGTGGCGGCCGCGGGTACCGTCGGCCGGCCGGGCGACCTGCCCGCCCTGCTGGTGCTGACCTGCGCCGCCGTGGTGTTCGCCGTGCTGCTGTGGCAGTTGCCGGCCGCCATGCACGACCCGGAACGGGTGGGCCGATGAGCTTCCAGACGAGCGCCCTGCTGCTGAGCTGGGTGGCGATCCTGCTGCTGGCGCTGGTGGTGTCCGGGCTGGTCCGCCAGGTGCACGCGCTGACCAGCGGCAACGCCGCCCTCGGCCGCCGGGTCGGCCCCGCCGTCGGCACCGCGGCGCCCCGCTGGGCCGAGCTGGCCCCGGCCGCTCCGGTGCCGACGCTGCTGCT
>DASWTI010000003.1:0-7316 GCA_036402215.1 Pseudonocardiaceae bacterium | reverse complement strand
GCCGCTGCTGTCCGAAGCCATGGGCGTTGCCCTCGACGTGCTCGTTGCGATCCTCGGCCGCCGGTGAGGGCGGCCGCTGCCCCCGGCCCGCGCGGAGGACCAGCTGGCCGCCGGCGTTGCGATCCTCGGCCGCCGGTGAGGGCGGCCGCTGCCGAGAGCCAGCGCGTCGGCGACGATCTGCCCGTGGTCGTTGCGATCCTCGGCCGCCGGTGAGGGCGGCCGCTGCCGACGCCGACGACCCGCGCTCACCCCGCACCCCCGTGTTGCGATCCTCGGCCGCCGGTGAGGGCGGCCGCTGCCACGCTCACCACGTCGGTGAGCCGGCACTCCGGGGCCGTGCACCTCGTGCCGGTGCCGGTCCTTGCCGGAGAAGACGATTCCGGACGGAATCTGGACATCGAACATCTCGCGCAGGCACAGCACCTGCGCGGCAACCTGGACGTCGGCGGGGCCGCCAGGCACGTAGCGGCCCGACTTGTGCTCGACGGGCCGCGGGCCGTCGGCGGTGAACTCGACGACGTCACACACCCCGTGCACGCCGAGCTGGCCGGACCAGATCGGCAGGGAACGCCAGACCTTGATGCCGCGCCGGTCCTGGCCCACGCCGAGCCGGTCAACGGCAGCGTGGGCCAGGTCGCCACGGATGGTGTCCACGGTGGACGCGAAGTAGTCGTCAACGTGGATGAGAGCCGCTTGGCGGGCGCAGTACGTGAGGTGTTCCAGCGCCGAGATCGGGACGCTGATCTCGGCCATCCGTCAGCCGTAAACCCTGGTCAAGGTGACGCCGGCGGGCAGGTCGGAGTCGTTGACCTGGACGGTGTAGTCGGCATAGGACCGGGGGACGGTGGTCGGGTCGGCCAGTGTGGCGGTGACGCGCTCGGTCAGAGTGTGTGCCGGGGCGGAGCCGAAGGCGTCGGCGTGGCTGAAGACGAACAGGCCGCGCGGTGTCAATGTGCCGCGGGTGGCCGACCGGTCATGGTCGAACATCATGATCATGGTGCGGTAGAGCAGGTCGAGGTCACGACTGTCGACTCCGGTTTGCATGCCGCGGTTGGCCGAGTAGTAGAGCTCGCACCGGTACAGGCCGTAGGACACGGTCCACTTGCCGCCCATCTCGGTGGTCTCGCCCTTGTCGATATCGGCCTGGGTGGTCTGGGTGACGCGGGTGATGGCGTGGTCGGTCGGGTAGACCGGGTCGATGCTGCGGGCCATGGTGAGCTGGAGCGGTCCGCGGATCTGGCCGAGCGCCGGGGTCTTGCCGACGGAGAGCACGCCGCCGAACAGCCGGATGTCGGCGTAACGGTCGCACAGCCACCTCCTGGCTTCGGTGGCTTGCTCCGCAGTGAGCTTCTTGGTGCCGAGTTCGTGTCCGCCCGCCTCGTAGGCGGCCTCCAGGCGGGGGTTGAGGGCGTGACCGGCCTCGACGAAGATCCCGTACCGAGGGTCACCGGGTGCCGCGAGGGCGAGGGTGTCGCGGATCTTTCGCTTCAGCGCGACGTCGGTGATCAGCCCCTGGCCGGTCTCGTCGTCGGTTCGCGGCCGGTTGCCGGCGTCGGGGTCACCGTTGGGGTTTCCGTCGGTGACGTCGAACAGGAACACCGCGTCGTGCCGGACAGCGGGGTCGAGGTGGGCGGTGGTGGCGTCGGCCAACGTGGTCATGCGGGGTCTCCGGGGTTGGTGTCGGTGGTGGGGCGAGCGGCGAACTGGTCGGCCCGCTGGTGGTGGTAGCCGAGGAGGAATTGGGCCTGTTGGCGAACGGTGGTGCGTGACGGCACCCCGGCCTGGGCGTCGATCAGATCGAAGATGCCGGTGAGGCGTCGGTCGAAGTCCACGGCAAGGCCGGGCTTGGTGCGGCGGAGCTTGCGCAGCCAGGCGGTTGCGGTGCGGCGACCGCTGACGATTGCGGCCCGGGGGTTGGTGACGGCGCCGGCGAAGTGCCGGTCGGAGTAGGTGGCGTTGAGCTGGCCGCCGGACGCGGCGTGTTGCAGAGAGTCGAGCACAGCGAAGACGCGGCCGGCGAGATAGGACGGGTCGGTGTGTTCACGGTCCAGGCGTGGCATGGGCGGTTCTCCGGGGTGAGGAAGGCGGATCAGCGCGAGGCGGAGCAGAGCGGCCCGGGCGGTGTCCAGGCGGCCGTCGGTGCGGACCCGGTTGACGATGTGTGCGAGCAGGGCCGGGGGCAGTGGGGTGCCGCGCATGGCCGCGCGGAGCAGATCACGGTGGACGGACTCCGGCCGGTCGGCGCCCTTTGCCGTGAATCTGGCGTAGCCCTTCTCGCGCCGTAGCCACCGGCCGGTGCAGTGGATGAGCTGGGTCAACCTGACGAACTCCGGTTCGGTCGGCCACAACCGGACCATGCGCAGGTCCTCGAACCAGGCGGCGACGTTGCGGTGCAGCTGATCCAGGGGCATCTCGATCCAGTCGCGGACCATGACCCGGGCGACGTTGCCGCCGACGGTCAGCGAACAGAACCGGGTCGTGTCCTCGATGCCGGTGGGTCGGCCGGTGTGGACGGATCCGATCAGCGCGGTCACCTGTGCCGGATCCGGGCAGTCGAGCATCGCCATGGCATCGACCTCGGCGCCGCCGGCGATCCACCAGGCGACCCGGCTGTCCTGACCGGGATAGGACATCGAGCCGGACGAATCCAGCACTTCGCGCAAGCCGGTGGTGATGGCGTCGCCGCAGGTCATGCACAGCGGGGTGCTGCCGAGCTTGGTGGTCAGGCCGTAGCCGAACACATCCTCGTTGACGCTGACCAGCGCGGCGTCGTTGCTGGCACCGGGAACGAGCCGGGACGGGACCTTGCCGGGCACCGTGTCGAGTAGCGGGCCGGGCAGTCCGCAGACCAGGCAGAGTCCCTGGCGAGTGCCCCCCTTGCGGGCGGCGACCTCCGCGGTCCAGAACGGGGCCGCCGATGGCGCACGGAGGGCGGGCGCGCCGTCGACCGTGATGAGCACCCGGTCCTTGGTGGTGATGCCGTCCGGCCGGCGGATCGTCGTCAGGTGTCCATCGCGGTAAAAGGCCCACACCGCCTGGGCGACCGGGTCGGTCGCGCCGGCCGGACTGTCGGCCCAGCGCCTGGTGAGCTCCACGAAGTGGTCGTGGCATTGCGCGACCCGGTCCGCCCCGCTGTCCGGGTCGGGCCACCCCAGGACGTATTGCACGTCGTCGGCCGCGAGATTGGCCGCGACCCCGACCGTGCGCACGGCGGACGGCGCCAGGTGGGTCACGCCACGCGGGCGTCCCTTGTCCTGGGCCTGCAGCAGCGACGTCAGTTCGACCGACCGCGGTGCGCCGGACAGGTCGAGCTCCAACTGCCAGGCGAACTCCAACTGCCGGTGGAACGGTGGCCCGTCGCCGTGTTCGGCGGCGTACTCGACCAGGCGCTGCAGCAGCATCAGGTCACCGCCGGAACCGTGATGCCGGCCGGAGGCACGTGCAGCACACCGTTGTCCAGCCGGGCGGTGAACCAGCTGAACGACGGCGGTGTCGTGCCGTGGTCCACCGAGTGGAGCATGATCCCGAGGTCCTCGGTGCGCCGGATCGGCAACCGGTCGTCCGGGTCGGCGAAGTACGCCGTGTGCTCCCGGGTGCCCAGGTAGGGCTGGCCGAAGCACCGGCCGGCGCTGACCCGGCGGCGGAACTGGTCGCGGTAGGCGGCCTCGGTCTTGGTGGCCCGGTCCCGCAGTTCGACGTGGGCGTGGATGCGGTACGCCACGTCCCGCAGGCACACCGCGCCGCGTTGAACCCGGTGGGCGACAGTGTCGACCCGTCGGCGGCCCGAGGCGGCCTCGGCCAGCGACGCCAGGTCCGTGGTCTCGTTGCGCCGCTCGGTGTACTGACGGATCTCGTTCAGTACCTCGATCGCCACGATCCGCCAGGCGAACTCCGGCTTCCAGAAGATCGCCTCCAGCACCCCGACCGCGGCCGACGGCGTCATCACCGGGTACGTCACCCGCTCCACCTTCAGTTCCGGCCGGGTGAACAACGCGGACGGACCCCACACCTGCACCGCCACCGGTGGCGCACCGGAGGCCGAGCGCCGCAGTTCCCTCGTCACCACACCATCTCCTTGCCGATGGCGCCCTCGTCGATGCCGAGCGCCGGGTCGTAGTCGCCACGCCAGTGCAGAAGGTCCCCCACCACCGGTTCGGTCAACGCCGCCACCGCCGGGTCCGCGGTGAGGTACCGCGGCAGGTTGACCAGGTAGGGCCGCAGCCGCCGGAAGGTGTCCCGGCTGGTGCCGTCCTCGGCCCGCAGCCGGGTCAGCAGCTCGGGCACCTGGGCGTGGTGGTCGACAGCCACGGGGACCGTGTCGTCGTCGAGCATCCGGAACGCGAGCCGCCGGTCACGCCCGTCTCCGGTGCCGGCGTCGATCCGCGGGCCGTCGGCCACCGATCGGAAGTTCAGTCGCGTCCGGCCGGCCTGGATCGTCCGCGCGCGCTCGCCGTGCTCCAGGTTGAGCGTCGAGTAGAGCTCCCGGTAGTACCGGTCCAGCGCCTCGACGTCGTCCGGATCGGCCAGGCCCGGACCGAAGTGCAACCGCGCCACATCGGTGGGCATGCGGTAATCCCTGGGCGCCCCACCGTCCGACGGATCGAACACGACGACCAGCCCGAGGCTCGGCAGCCGGCCTTCCCGGTTCGCCCGGCCGGCTGCCTGCTGTATCGAGTCGGCCGGCGCCCAGGCCCGGAACACCACGGGGAAGTCGATGTCGACCCCGGCCTCGATCAGCTGCGTCGACACCAACCGCACCGGCTGTCCGTCGGTCAGCAGGCGCCGCACCATGTCCAGCACTGTCCGGCGGTGCGCCGGGCACATCCGCGTCGACAGATGGAACACCGGCGTACGGGCGTCGCTGGACGTCAGCAGCTCGTACACGTGGCGGGCGTCGGCCACGCGATTCACCACGACCAACGCTTGACGGTGCGACGTCACCTCGGCCGTCACCTCCGCGAACGAGGGCCTCGGCGACAGCCGCCACTCGTAGCGCACGCGGCGCAGCCGGCGGAACAGCTCCGGCGGATCCGGCACCACATCCGGCACGGGCAACCGCGACCACACGGACAGGCTCTGGAACGCCGGCTGCGTCGCGGACGTGAGCAGCACCGTCGTCCCGAACTCCTCCGACAGCACCTTCAAGGCGTCCAGGATCGGCACCAGCAGCGCCGTCGGCAACGCCTGGACCTCATCCAGCACCACCACCGAGTTCGCCAGCCGGTGCAGCTTCCGCATCCGCGACGGCTTCCGCGCGAACAACGAATCGAACAGCTGCACCGTCGTTGTCACCACGAACGGCGCGTCCCAGTTCTCCGCACCCAGCCGGGAACCACCGCCGGTGCCGTCGCACCCTTCGTCGTCCAACTCGACATTCGAGTGGTGCTCCAACACCGCATCATCACCGAGCAGCCGCCGGTACACGGCCGCGTTCTGCTCGGTGATCGTGATGAACGGCAACGCCACGATGATTCGCTTTCGCCCGTGCAACATCGCATGACGCAATGCGAACGCCGCCGCGGTCATGGTCTTGCCGGACCCGGTCGGCGCCGGCAGCCGAAAGATCCCCGGTGGGCGCTCCGCCCACCGCAACGCCGACTCGTAGACCTCCGTGCGCACGTCGTCGACCGGCGAAGCCGCACGCCGCTCCAACTCCGCGGACCGCGCCGTGGTGAACCGCTCGTACAGCGCGCCGAAGTCCACCGGACCCGCGACGGCAGGGCCAGCCGCTCCCGCGAAGTGAGCCGCCGTATCCAGGTGATCGGCATCCACCAACGCCGAGAACACCAGACGAATGCCCATCTCCAGAACGAGCCGACGATCCGGAGGCAGCCACGAATCAGGCAACAGCGGCGGCCCGTCCAGCACCGCGGCGGCTTCCGGCACCACCGCCAGCAACTGCCGCAGCGTCTCCTGATCGTCGCCCTCGTCCGGGGAAGCAGGTGCCCTCAGTGCCTCGAAGTCCGACAGTCCGCCATGATGACCCAGGACCGTCAACGCAGCCGGCCCGCAAGTCTTCCGAAGCAGACGCGCACCGGCACCCTTGTGCGGAACACCTACCGGCCCCCGGCGTGCCTCCGCCCGCAACAGACCGTCCTGCCAGGCACAGCGCACCTTTCCAGCGTCATGCAACAAACCGCACGCGTAGGCAAGTTCGCCGGCGCCGAAACCCGCGGAGAACGAACGCGCGACCTCGGCCGTCGACCGCAGATGATCGCTCAAGGCATGACGTAAACCACGCCCATTAACGCTGTGTGCAAACACTGCAGCCGCCGATTCAACTCATACCCGACCAGGATCGCGGCACGCTACCAACGCCCACCGACAACACCCACAACACCGGATCAGCAGCGGTGCTCCCGAACCTCTCGGCAGCAACCACGACCTTCGCGCCACATTCACAGACGCCCTGCTCAGCGGCCCGCCAGCCACCCTCACCACCCGATCGAGTGAACTTCAGCAGCGCGTCGCAGCTCACCGGCCATCGGCCTGACGAGCATGGCGGCCTTCGATCGGGCGATCGCTGGCACCCCGCCTGCCCTACCCTCACGGAACAGGTCATGGGCCAGCGGCGCCGGTGAAGATGGCCGCTGGGCTTTCCCTACTCCGGGGCCGTCGCCTAGGTCAGCGTGTTGCGATCCTCGGCCGCCGGTGAGGCGGCCGCTGTCTGCGGGGTGGCGTCCGGCCGGGCGAGCGCGACCAGGTTGCGATCCTCGGCCGCCGGTGAGGGCGGCCGCTGGCGATCACCCGGAGGGCATGGCGTACAAGGAGGGCCTGTTGCGATCCTCGGCCGCCGGTGAAGGCGGCCGCTGGTTCACGCACTTCGGGTTCTCATCCCTGCCACACCTGTTGCGATCCTCGGCCGCCGGTGAAGACGGCCGCTGGCATCCGGCCTGCGCCTCAGGCGACAGGTCGGCGAAGTTGCGATCCTCGGCCGCCGGTGAAGACGGCCGCTGGCACCGGCATGGTGCAGGCGGGCACCGGGCAGACGTCGTTGCGATCCTCGGCCCCCGGTGAAGACGGCCGCTGGCGTGACCACCTCGCCCCGGCTCATCGTGCTCGCGAAGTTGCGATCCTCGGCCGCCGGTGAAGGCGGCCGCTGGCGAGCACGACCTGGGCGACGACGGGTACGACGCGATGTTGCGATCCTCGGCCGCCGGTGAAGGCGGCCGCTGGGTCGTTCCCTGCGTCGACCAGCGCGGCGCCGGCGACGTTGCGATCCTCGGCCGCCGGTGAAGGCGGCCGCTGGCCGAGAGGTCGATGCGCTCGATCTCGTCGCGCGTCAGGTGGTTGCGATCCTCGGCCGCCGGTGAAGG
>DASWTI010000002.1:0-7140 GCA_036402215.1 Pseudonocardiaceae bacterium | reverse complement strand
CCCCGGCCGCGGCGCACCCCGTCCAGCAGCGCGGCCGCGCCGGCCAGGTCCGGCCGCGGCACCCATCGGGGCCCGTCCCGGCGCAGCAGGTAGGCGGCGAGGGTGGCGAGCACCCCGGCGCCCGCGACCAGCAGCCCGGCGACCGAGGCCACCAGCTCGACGTCAGCGCCCATCGCGGCCCCGCTCGGACAGGTAGACGCCCAGCCCGCTCAGCACCACGGAGCCCAGCAGCACGTACAGCGACAGGGCCGCCCGCCGGTCCTCCCGCCCCCGCTCGTCCGGGGCGGCCCGCGCCCCGTCGCCGGCCACCGCGCTGCTGAGCGGGGCCGGCTCCGCGGCAGCCTTGGACGACCCGTAGGCGACTGCCAGCGGGATCATCAGCAGGCAGAAGGACAGCACCACGCCGTGGTAGATCCGGCCGCCGCCGCGGACCAGCCGGTCGAACACCAGGTCCGCCGACGCCGCGATGAGCAGCCCGATGCTCACCATGAACAGCTCGCCGCGGCCGAACAGCCGGCTGAGCGTGAGCGGGGTCCGGTTGGCCAGGAACGAGAACACGTCGGCGGCGATGGTGACCAGCACCAGGCCCACGGTGAACATGGCCCACTTGGTCATCTTGGCCCGGACCACCTGACGGTGGTCGAAGGCGGGTGCGCCCGTCATGTCCCCTCGGAGTGGTCGGCCGACCGCAGGGCATCGGCCGCGCCCGCCGGGGCGTTACCCGGCCGTCCAGCCGCCGTCCATGACCACGGACGTCCCGGTGACGAACGAGGCGGCAGGGGAGCACAGGTAGGCCACCAGCTCGGCCACCTCCGACGGCTCGATCAGCCGTTTCAGCGCGCTGCGGGCCAGCAGCACCGAGGACACCACCTCGTCCTCCGGGATGCCGTGGGTCGCGGCCTGGGCGGTGATCTGCTTCTCCACCAGCGGCGTGCGCACGTACCCCGGGTTCACGCAGTTCGCGGTGACGCCGTACGGCGCGCCCTCCTGGGCGATCACCTTCGACATTCCCTCCACCGCGTGCTTCGCGGTCACGTACGCCACCTTGAACGGCGAGGCCCGCAGCCCGTGCACCGACGAGATGGTGATCACCCGCCCCCAGCCGCGCGCGTACATGTGCGGCAGGGCGGCCCGCACCAGCCGGAACGGCGCCTCCACCATGAGCCGCAGCAGCTCGGAGAACACCTCGGGCGGGAACTCGTGCACGGGGGCCACGTGCTGGCGTCCGGCGTTGTTCACCACGATGTCCGGCCGCACGGCCAGCGCGTCCACCGCCCGCAGGTCGGCGAGGTCCACCACGAGCGGCGTGCCGCCGACCTCCTCGGCGACCTCCCCGGCGGCCGTGCCGTTGACGTCGGCGACCACCACGTGCGCGCCGGCCGCGGCCAGCCGTACCGCGCACGCCCGCCCGATGCCGCTGCCGGCCCCGGTCACCAGGGCGGTGCGGCCGTCCAGGTCACTCACGCCTTCTCCAGCTCACGCGCCGTCTCGGGGACCGGGGGCGTGGCCGGCGGCGGTGGTCGGCGGCGGCGCAGCGAGGACGACAGGTGCGCCACCGTCCCCCAGATGCCGCGCCGGAACAGCAGCACCACCAGGATGAACACCGCGCCGGTGACGATGCCGACGCCGTCGAAGCCGGACGTGGCCAGGTAGTCCTCGAGCTGCACGACCAGCACCGCGCCCAGGATCGGGCCCCACAGCGTGCCGATGCCGCCCAGGACGACCATCATCACCACCTTGCCCGACGTCGGCCAGTACACCTCCTGCAGCGAGACGAACCCGTGGTTGGCGGCGAACAGGCCACCGGCCAGCCCGGCGAGCGTCGCCGACAGCACGAACGCCAGCAGCTTGAACCGGTCCACCGGGTAGCCCAGGGCGCGCGCCCGCGCCGGGTTGTCCCGGATCGCCACCAGCACCCGGCCGAACGGCGAGCGCACGATCCGCCAGGCGGCGAACAGCCCGAGCAGGATCACCGGCAGCCCGGCGTAGTAGAAGTAGAACGGGTCCGACAGGTCGACGCCGAAGAACTCGCGTGGCACCGCCTGCAGGCCGTTCTCGCCGCCGGTCAGGTCCCGCCACTGGTTCGCCACGAAGTACACGAGCTGGGCGAACGCGAGCGTCACCATGGCGAAGTAGATGCCGGTGCGCCGCACCGACAGGAAGCCGATCGGCACCGCCAGCAGCGCGGCCACCGCCGCCCCGGCCAGCACGCCCACGAAGAACGGCGCCCCGGTGTGCAGCGCCACCAGCCCCGACGTGTAGGCCGACGCGCCCCAGAACGCCGCGTGGCCGAACGAGAGCAGCCCGACGTACCCGAGCAGCAGGTCCACCGACACCGCGAACAACGCCCAGGCCGCGATGTCCATCGCCACCGGCGGGTACACCAGCCAGGGCAGCGCCAGGGCCAGCAGCAGGCCGAGCACCAGGGCCGGCAGCCGCAGCCGCCCGCTCTCGGCGAGCCAGCGGATCATGCCGGGGCCTCCTCACGTCCGAACAGCCCGGCCGGCCGCCACAGCAGCACGGCGGCCATCAGCACGAACACCAGCGTCTGGGCGAGCGTCGGCACGTACAGGTTGGCCAGCGCCTGCAGCACGCCCACGCCGAACCCGGCGACCACCGAGCCGAAGATCGAGCCGAGCCCGCCGATCACCACCACGGCGAACACCGCGATCACCAGGTCCGCGCCCATCAGCGGGTTCACCGCCCGCATCGGCGCGGCCAGCACCCCGGCCAGCCCGGCCAGCGCGATGCCGAACCCGAACACCGGCGTCACCCAGCGGCCCACGTCGATGCCGAGGGCCCGGGTGAGCTCCGGCCGCTCGGTGGCCGCCCGCACCACCACGCCCACCCGGGTCCTGGTCAGCACGAACCAGACCAGCACGCACACCACGACCGACACCACCAGCACGAACACCTGGTACGCCGGGTACTCGAAGAGCCCCAGGTCCACCGAGCCGGTCAGCCCGCCGGGCCGCGGGTACGGCTGCGACTGGATGCCGTACTCACGCTTCACCAGGTCCTGCAGCACCAGCGTCACGCCGAACGTCAGCAGGAAGTTGTACAGCGGGTCCAGCGCGGCCAGCCGGTGCACGAACGCCCGCTCCAGCGCCATGCCGAACACCGCCAGCAGCAGCGGCATCAGCAGCAGCGCCCACCAGAAGCCCACCTCCAGCTCGACCAGCAGGATGTAGGCGCCGAACGCGCCCAGCATGTAGCAGGCGCCGTGCGCGAAGTTGACCACGCCGAGCATCCCGAAGATCACCGCGAGGCCCAGGGCCAGCAGGGCGTAGAACGCCCCGCCGACCAGCCCGTTGAAGCACTGCTGCAGGAACCCGGCCATGGCGGATCAGAGGGTGCAGCCGGACTCGGCGACGGGCCGGAAGGCCTCGTCCGCGGGGATCGTGCGCAGGATCTTCTCGTAGTCCCACTCGCCCTCGGCCTCGCTGGCCGGCTTCACCTCGGCCAGGTAGGCGTCGTGCACCATGCGGTGGTCCTCGGCGCGGATCTTGCCGTTGCGGGCGAACACGTCCTCGAACTCATGGCCCTCCAACTGCCCGACGATCTCGTCGGCGCCGTCGGTGCCGGCCCGCTGCGCCGCCTCCAGGTACTGCCGGGCCGCCGAGTAGTTCGCGGCGTGCGCGAACGTCGGCACGGTGCCGGTGCGCTCCTTGAACTTCGCCGCGAACTCCCGGTTGCGGTCGTCGAAGTTCCAGTACCAGGCATCGGTGAACCGGGTGCCGGCGAAGGCGTCCGGGCCGAGCGAGTGGATGTCGGTGATGAACATCAGGCCCACCGAGAGCGTGATCCCCTGGTCGCGCAGGTTGAACTCGTTGTACTGCTTCACGAGGTTCACCAGGTCGCCACCGGCCTGCATGGTGCCGATGACGTCCGGCTTCGGCGTCAGCCCCGGTGCCTTCAGCAGGAACGTGGAGAAGTTGTCGTTGGGGAACGGCGTCGGGTCCTTGGCGATCACCGTGCCGCCGGCCGCGGCGATGGCCGTGGAGAAGCTCTTCTCCATGTCCTGGCCGAAGGCGTAGTCCGGGTACACGATGTACCAGTTCTTGCCGCCCTCGGCGGTCACCGTGGTGCCGGTGCCGTTGGCCAGCATGTACGTGTCGTAGGCGTAGTGGAACGTGTACTTGTTGCACTGCTTGCCGGTCAGCTCCGTGGTGGCGGCGCCGATGTTGATGTAGACCTTCTTCTTGGCCTTGGCCACGTTGGCCACCGCGAGCGCTGCCGACGAGGTCGGCACGTCGAGGATGATGTCGGCCTGCTGGCGGTCGTACAGCTCCTGCGCCTTGGTGTTGGCCACGTCCGGCTTGTTCTGGTGGTCCGCGGTGACGACCTCGATGTTCTTGGACACGGCGTCGTCGCCGTGCTCGGCCGTGAAGTCCTCGACGGCCATCTCCACGGCGGTCACCGAGTTCTTGCCGGACAGGTCTGCGTACACGCCGGACTGGTCGTTCAGCACGGCGAGCACGATCTTGTCGCCGCTCACCCCGCCGCCCCCACTGCTCGCCGGTCCGCCCCGGCCCCCGCACGCGGTGAGCAACAGGGCGGCGGCGGACAACGCGGCCACCGCCGCGGTGGTCGTGCGTCGCATGACGTTCTCCTTCGGTGGGTGCGGGTTCAGATCCCGAGGTGCGCCAGCAGCTCGCGTTCGCGGCGCCGCACCTCGTCGTTCTCCAGCCGTTCGACCACGCGGCCCTCGGCCAGCAGGTAGTGCTGGTCGGCCACGGTCGCGGCGAAGTGCAGGTTCTGCTCGATCAGCAGCACGGTCACGCCGTGCTCGCGGACCTCGCGCAGGATGTCGCCGATCTGCCGGACCAGCAGCGGCGACAGGCCCTCGGTGGGCTCGTCGCACAGCAGCACGCTCGCGCCCATCCGCAGCACCCTGGCGATGGCCAGCATCTGCTGCTCGCCGCCGGAGAGCTTGGTGCCGGGGAAACGGCGCCGCTCCCGCAGCACCGGGAACGCCTCGTACACCTTGGCCAGCGACCACGGCCGCGACCCGGTGACCGGCGCGACCGTCAGGTTCTCCTCGACGGTCAGGCTCGCGTACACGCCCCGGTCGTCCTGCACGTAGCCGAGCCCGGCGCGGGCCCGGCGGTGCGCCGGCAGCGCGGTGAGCTCCGGGCCGCCGGCCAGCGTGACCCGGCCGCGCTGCTGCCGGTGCAGCCCCATGACGCAGCGCAGCAGCGTGGTCTTGCCGGCGCCGTTGCGGCCGACGAGCGTCACGATCCGCCCGGCCGGCACCTCGATCGACACGTCGCGCAGCACGCGCGCCTCGCCGTGCCAGGCGGACAGGCCCTCAACGCTCAGCACCGCGCACCTCCGCCGGATCCTGGCCGGCCACCTCGGGCACGGCCTCGCCGAGGTACGCGGTGATCACCCGGGGGTCGGCGCGCACCTCCTGGTACGGGCCCTCCACCAGCACCTGGCCCGCCTGCAGCACGCTGACCCGGTCGGCGAGGCTCGCCACCACGCTCATGTTGTGCTCCACCAGCACGACCGTGCGCCCGGCGCGGATGCGGCCGATCAGCGCGACCGTGCGCTCCACGTCCTCCACGCCCATGCCTGCCGTCGGCTCGTCCAGCAGCAGCACCCGCGGCGAGAGCGCGAGCGCCACGGCCAGCTCCAGCGCCCGCTTCTGCCCGTACGGCAGCGCGCCGGCCTGCTCCTCCGCCTGCGCCCCGAGCCCGACCTCGTCCAGCAGCTCGCGGGCCCGGTCGGCGTAACGCTCCAGCAGCCGCGCCGAGCGCCAGAACCGCCAGCCCAGGCCGCTGTCACCGGCCAGCGCGAGCTCCACGTGCTCCCGGGCGGTCATCCTGGTGAACAGGCTGGTGATCTGGAACGAGCGCGCCACGCCGAGCCGCGCCACCCGCTCCGGCGGCAGGCCCGTGACGTCGCGGCCGTCCAGCAGGATGCGTCCCGCCGTGGGCCGCAGGAAGCCGGTGAGCAGGTTGAACAGCGTGGTCTTGCCGGCCCCGTTGGGCCCGACCAGCGCGTGCACGGAGCCCTCCGCGACGTCCAGGTCCACGCCCTTGACCGCGCGGAACCCGCGGAACTCCTTGACCAGGCCGGTGGCCCGGATCATCGGCTCCATGCACTCTCCCCGGCGAGGTTGCGGTCGGTGTCGCGGTCCGCGTCGTCGCAGTCCGTGTCCGGAGGCCGACGGTAGGAGCGAGGTGGTGTGCGCCACCATGTCGCGGCAGCTCACAGGAATCGGCGGTTCGATGTGGCCCGGCCCCATGCCGTCGTGACGCACAATGCGGGTATGGGCACCGCGGGCAAGGGCACCCTGCTGGAGCTGCTGGCCACCGACGCCGCGCCGGAGCAGCTCGAACTCGCGGCACGGCGCCTCGGCGTGCCACCGGAGGAGATCGAGCTGGCCCGCCGGGTGCGGGCCGAGCTGGACCAGCGCCGGCGCCGGGAGACCGAGCTGGCGGCGCTGGTGGACACCGCGCGCGACCTCGCCGTGCTGCGCGACCTGGACGCCGTGCTGGAGGCCATCGTGCGCCGGGCCCGCGCGCTGCTCGGCACCGACACGGCGTACCTGACGCTGGTGGACGAGGACCGCGGCGACACCGAGATGCGGGTGACCGACGGCTCGGTCTCGGCGCGCTTCCAGTCGCTGCGGCTGCCGCGCGGGGCCGGGCTGGGCGGCCTGGTGGCGCTCACCGCCGCGCCCTACGCCACCGCCGACTACCTGCACGACGAGCGCTTCCGGCACACCAGCGAGATCGACACCGGGGTGCTCGACGAGGGCCTGGTGGCCATCCTCGGGGTGCCGCTGGCGCTCGGGTCACGGGTGATCGGCGTGCTGTTCGCGGCCAACCGGCGGCGCCGGCCGTTCGCCCGTGAGGAGGTGGACCTGCTCGGCTCGCTGGGCGCGCTCGCCGCCGTCGCGATCGACAACGCCCGGCTGCTCGCCGAGACCCGCCAGGCCGTCGCCGACGTGCGCGAGGCCAACGAGCTGGTGCGCCGGCACTCCACCCAGGTGGAGCGCGCGGCCGACGCGCACGAGCGGCTCACCGCGCTGGTGCTGCGCGGCGGCGACGTCCCGGAGCTGGCCGCCGCCGTGGTCGAGGTGCTCTCCGGCGGGCTGCTCGTGGTGGACGCCGAGGGCCGCGAGCTGGC
>DASWTI010000001.1:0-3641 GCA_036402215.1 Pseudonocardiaceae bacterium | reverse complement strand
CAGCCGGTCGGCCTGCGCGCGCAGCGCGGCCTCGCCGGCCGCCGACAGCACCGCGGGGAGCACCGGCAGCGGCGGCCCGTCCTCGGCCGCCGGGGCCGGGTCGGGGGCCTGCTCCAGGATGACGTGGGCGTTGGTGCCGCTGATGCCGAAGGAGGACACGGCGGCGCGGCGGGGGCGATCGGACGCCGGCCACGCCCGGGTCCGGGTCAGCAGTTCCAGCGCCCCGGCCGACCAGTCCACGTGCGGGGTGGCCTCATCGGCGTGCAGCGTGCCGGGCAGGGTGGCGTGTCGCAGCGCCATCACCATCTTGATCACGCCGCCGACGCCGGCCGCGGCCTGGGCGTGGCCGATGTTGGACTTGAGGGAACCCAGGTGCAGCGGCCGGCCGGCCGGTCGCCCGGCGCCGTAGGTGGCCAGCAGCGCCCTGGCCTCGATCGGGTCACCGAGGGCGGTGCCGGTGCCGTGGGCCTCCACCGCGTCCACGTCGGCCGCGGTGAGCCCGGCCGCGGCCAGCGCCTGCCGGATCAGCCGCTCCTGGGCCGGGCCGTTGGGTGCGGTCAGGCCGTTGCTGGCGCCGTCCTGGTTGACCGCGGAGCCGCGCATCACGGCCAGCACGGGGTGACCGTGACGTTCGGCGTCGGACAACCGCTCCAGGAGCAGCAGCCCGGCGCCCTCCGCCCAGCCGGTGCCGTCCGCGGCGGCGGAGAACGACTTGCAGCGGCCGTCCGGGGCGAGCCCGCGCTGCCGGCTGAACTCGACGAACGGCGACGGCGTGGCCATCACGGTGACGCCACCGGCCAACGCGAGCGAGCACTCACCGCGCCGCAGCGCGACGCCGGCCAGGTGCAGCGCCACCAGCGACGACGAGCACGCCGTGTCGACGGTGATCGCGGGCCCCTCCAGGCCGTAGGTGTAGGCGATGCGCCCGGACACCGCGCCGCCGGCGCTGCCGATTCCGAGGTAGCCCTCGTACTCCCGTCCGGCGCCGGCCCGCGAGCCGTAGTCGTCGTACATGGCGCCGACGTACACGCCGGTGCGGCTACCGCGCAGCGACGCCGGCGCCAGGCCGGCGTGCTCGAACGCCTCCCACGCGACCTCCAGCAGCAGCCGCTGCTGGGGGTCGATGGCGTGCGCCTCGCGTGGCGAGATCCCGAAGAGATCGGCGTCGAAGTGGGCGGCGTCGTGCAGGAAGCCGCCGTCACGCACGTACGAGGTGCCCGGCACGTCCGGGTCCGGGTGGTACAGCCCGGCCAGGTCCCAGCCGCGGTCGGTGGGGAACGGGCCGACCGCGTCGACCCCGTCCACGACCAGCCGCCACAGGTCCCGCGGGGAGCCGACGCCGCCGGGGAAACGGCAGGCCATGCCGACGATCGCGATCGGGTCCTCCTCGCGGTCGCGGGTGGCCCGCAGCCGCTCGTTCTCCTTCAGCGCCGCCCGCAGCGCGCCGACGAGCTGCTCGTGGGATGTGGCCGTCATCGTTGGTCTCTCCCGTCGCCGCCCAGCGCCAGGCGGACCAGGTCGTCGGGCGTCATCGTGTCCAGCGCGGTGTCGGGGTCGGGGTCGGGGTTGTCGTTCGCGTCCGGTTCCGGGGCCAGCTCGGCCCGCAGCCGCTCGGCCAGCGCGGCCGGGCTGGGGTGGTCGAAGATCAACGTGACCGGCAGCCGCACCCCGGTCGCCGAGCTGAGCCGGTTGCGCAGCTCGACCGCCGTCAACGAGTCGAAGCCGAGGTCCTGGAACCGGCGGCCGGCCGTCACCCGGTCCCGGGTGACGTGTCCGAGGACCGCGGCCACCTCTGTCCGGACGGTCTCCAGCAGCAGGTGCCGGTGCTCGTGCCGGGGGGTGCCGGCCAGCCGGTCCCGCAGCGTCGCCACCGGGTCGGCGGGCGGCGCGGCCGCGGACCGGCCCACGGCCGGGACCAGCGAGCGCAGGATCGACGGCAGCGACGCCACGTCGGCGGACCGCGGGTCGAGCCGGACCGCGGCCAGCACCGGGGCCGGCCCGGCGACGGCGGCGTCGAACAGGGCCAGGCCGTCCTCGGCGGACAGCGCGCCGATCCCGGAGCGGGCCAGCCGCTGCCGGTCGGCGTCCCGCAGCCCCGAGGTCATCGCGCCGTCGCCCGCCCACAGGCCCCAGGCCAGCGACACCGCCGGCAGCCCCGCGGCGTGGCGGAGCCGGGCCAGGTCGTCCAGCACCGCGTTGGCCGCGGCGTAGTTGCCCTGGCCGGCGGTGCCGAGCATGCCGGCGAACGAGGAGAACAGCACGAACGCCGACAGCGGCAGGTGCCTGGTCAGCTCGTGCAGGTGTACGGCGGCGTCGGCCTTGGGCCGCAGCACCCGGTCCAGTTGCGCCGGGGTGAGGCGGTCCACGACCGCGTCGTCCAGCACGCCGGCCGCGTGCACCACGGCGGTCAGCGGGTGCTCGGCGGGAACGGCGGCCAGCGTGGCGGCCAGCGCGGCACGGTCCCCCGCGTCGCAGGCGGCGACGGTGACGTCGGCGCCTCGGCCTCGCAGCCCGGCCACCAGCTCGGCCGCGCCCGGGGTGTCCGGGCCCCGGCGGCCGGTCAGCAGCAGCCGTCGCACGCCGTACCGGTCCACCAGGTGCGTGGCGAGCAGCCGCCCCAGGGTGCCGAGGCCACCGGTGATCAGCACGTGGCCGTGTTCGTCGAACGGCGGCCGGCCGTCGACCGGGTGGTGCCGGTGCAGCGCGGGCGTGGCCGTCCGCCCGGCGCGGACCGCGACCTGTGGTTCACCGGAGGCGAGCGCGGCGACCACGCCACGGGCGGCGGACGGCAGGCCGTCGGCGTCGACCAGCGTGAAGCGGCCGGGATGCTCGGACCCGGCGGAGCGGAGCAGCCCCCACACCGCGGACCCGGCCAGGTCGGGTCGCTCGCCCACCACTGCCTCGGTGACGACGGCCAGCCGGGAGTCGGCCAGCCGCTCGTCGCCGAGCCAGCGCCGCACCAGTTCCAGCGCGGTGTGCACGGTGTGCCGATCGGTGGCCGCGACGACCGCGGGCACCGGCGCGCCGCCGTCGATCGAGCGAAGCAGGTCGTCGAGATCGGGGTGGACGTGGACGGACCTGCCGGTGACCCGCGCCGCCTCGGCCAGCCCACGGTCCGGGCCGACGACGGCCCACGCTCCGGCCGGGGACGCCGCCGGCAGCTCGCGATCCACCCAGTCGAGGGTCAGCAGGGCGGGACCGTCGGCGGCCGCGGCGGACAGCTCACGCAGGACGAGGGCGTCCGCGGTGAGCACCGGCCGGCCGGCGTCGTCGACCACCAGCAGCGAGCAGGTGTCACCGGTGCCCCGGCGCAGGCGCGCCCGCAACGGTCCGGCGGCCGGGGCGTGCCCGGTCAGGCCGCTCCAGGCGAACGGCACGAGGGTCCTGCCGGCGCCGTCGGCCAGGGCGTGAAGCAGGGCGTCCAGCACGGCCGGGTGCACCAGGAACCCGGCGCCGGACAGGCCGGCGGGCGGCGTGACCTCCGCGTACAGGTCGTGGTCGTGCCGCCAGGCCGCGGTCAGCCCGCGGAACGCCGGCCCGTAGTGCTGGCCGCGGTCGGCGAGCCGGGCGTACAGGTCGTCGAGGTCGACCGGCACGGCCGTCGCCGGTGGCCGGCAGGTGTCCTCGGGGGCGACGGGCAC